>JAZKDL010000081.1:6613-12034 GCA_040387575.1 Pseudomonadota bacterium | reverse complement strand
GCCACCGGGAACATCCACATCGGCACCATCACCGGGAAGTTGAAGGGCGTGATGCCCGCGACCACGCCGAGCGGCTGCCGCAGCGTCCAGTTGTCGATGCCGGTCGAGACCTGTTCGGTGTAGTCGCCCTTCAGCAGTTGCGGAATGCCGCAGGCGAATTCGACGATGTCGATGCCGCGGCTGACTTCGCCCTGCGCATCGGTGAACACCTTGCCGTGCTCGGCGGTGATCAGGTGGGCCAGCTCGTCCTTGTGCAGGTTCAGCAGTTCGAGGAACTTGAACATCACGCGGGCACGGCGCAGCGGCGGCGTGTCGGCCCACTTCGGGAAGGCGGCTTGCGCGGCGGCGACGGCGGCGCCGACTTCGGCCACGCTGGCCAGGCCGACCTGGCCGGTGACCTTGCCGGTGGCCGGGTTGGTCACGTCCTGCGTGCGGCCGGAGGTGTTGGCGACGGCAGCGCCGTTGACGTAGTGGCCGATGGTGGCCTGGGTGCTGGACATGGGCGGTCTTTCGCTGGAGAAGTCTGAAGGATGAACGGAGCTCCGCCAAGCGCGGAGAGTGGGCTCAGTTTAGGCAGCGCGCCGCGCCGCGCCAAGCCATGAAAGCTGAACTGATTGTTCGCCATGGTGAACAATGCATGGATGGAACACCAAAAGATCGAGGCGCTCTGGACCCATCTTCATTGGCTCACCGTGCTGAGCCAGCAGGGCAGCTACACCGCCGCGGCGCAGCGGCTGGGCGTGAGCAAGGCGGCGATGAGCCAGCGCGTGGCCGAGCTGGAGCGCGCGGCCGGCGTCGCGCTGGTGCAGCGCACCACGCGCAGCGTGCGGCTCACCGAGGCCGGCCAGCGGCTGGTGGAAGACATGCGCGGCCCGTTCGAGCAGATCGCGCACAGCTTCTCGGGTGTGCGCGACTTGGCGGGCGTGCCACGCGGCCGGGTGCGGGTGACGGCGCCGGTCGCGCTGGCGCGCCAGCAGCTCGTGCCGCGGCTTGCGGATTTTTTGCGTGCGCATCCCGAAGTGCGCATCGAACTGGAGCTGTCGGACCGGCTCAGTTCGCTCGCGACCGAAGGCTTCGACCTGGCGATCCGCCACACCGCTGCGCCGCCCGACACCCACGTCGCCTGGACGCTGTGCGACACGCGCTCCGTGCTGGTGGCGAGCCGTGCCTACCTGCGGCGGCGCGGCGTGCCCGACACGCCGCAGGCATTGAGCGACCACGACTGCCTGCACTACCCGCGCGCGCAGGACACGCCCGCCTGGCATTTTCAAGCGCTGCAGGCGCATGCCGAACCGGATGCGCCGCGTCTCACGGTGCCGGTGTCCGGCCCGCTGGCCGCCAACAACAGCGAGGCGCTGCGCGACGCCGCGATCGCCGGCCTGGGCATCGCGCTGCTGCCCGACTTCAGCGCGCAGTCCGCACTGCAGGCCGGCAAGGTCGTCGAGGTGCTGCCCGACTGGCGGCCGGTCGGCGCGTTCGGCGAGCAGCTCTATGCGATCCGCCCCTACGCCACGCACGTGCCGCGCGCCGTCACCGCCTTCGTCGCGTGGCTGCGGGCCGAACTGGCCGGCGGCTTCGGCGTGTGAGGCGGTGCCAGGCGAGAAGCGAGGCGCCGCCTGGCCCGGTTCCTGCACGTCGATCCCGGCCGTCGGACGGTGCCGTCAATCGAGGGTATCGCCGTGGTATCGCCACACCCTGCGGTTAGGATCAAGCCCGCTTTTTCACGCGAGCCGTCTCCGCCCCCCATCCAGACCATGTCTCCCTCTGCGCCGACCCCTGCGCCCAGCGCGGCTGCCGCCTCCTCGCAGGTGGCGGTAGCCGCGTCTCCGCGCGTGTCGGCGGGCCGTGACGGCGGGGCGGCCGCGGCGATCGCCACCGGACGCTGGACCGCGCTGGCGTTCAGTGCGCATCGCGACTGGAAGGCGCTGGCGGACGATCTGCGCCAGCATCCCCATGCGACAGAGCTGGCCTGGGACCTGCGGCCGATCGAGCAGCTCGACCACATCGGCGCGCAGGTGCTGTGGAACCACTGGCAGCAGCAGTGGCCGGCGCAGCTGCAGATGGATCCGCAGCACAAGGCGGTGCTCGACCATGTCGCCAGGTACAGCTGCAGCCCGCCCGCAGAGGCCGCGCCGACATTCGCCGATCGGCTCAAGACCTTTGCGCACAACGGTCCGCGCTCGCTCGCCGTGGCGCGCGACTTCCTCGCCTTGTTCGGCCAGCTGGTGCTCGACATCGGCAAGCTGATCCGCGCGCCGCACCGCGCACCGTGGCGAGACTTTTCCGGCCAGCTCTACCAGTTCGGCGCCACCGCATTGCCGATTACCGCATTGGTCGGGCTGCTGATCGGCGTGGTGCTGGCCTATCTCACGTCGCAGCAATTGCGCCAGTACGGCGCCGAAACCTTCATCGTCAACATCCTCGGGCTGTCGCTGATCCGCGAGCTCGGGCCGGTGCTGGCGGCCGTGCTGATCGCCGGGCGTTCGGGCTCGGCCATCACGGCGCAGATCGGCGTGATGCGGGTCACCGAGGAGCTCGACGCGATGCGCGTGATGGGCATTCCGCACGGCTTCCGGCTCGTCATGCCGCGCGTGCTCGCGCTGGCGATCTCGATGCCGCTGATCAGCATGTGGACCTCGATGGCGGCGCTGCTCGGCGGCATGGTCGCGGCCGACATGGCGCTCGACATTTCTCCGGCGTACTTCATGTCCGCATTGCCGCGCGCGGTGCCGCTGTCGAACCTCTGGCTCGCGATGAGCAAGTCGGCGGTGTTCGGCATCCTGATCGCGCTGGTCGGCTGCTACTTCGGCATGAAGGTCAAGCCCAACACCGAAAGCCTCGGGCGCGGCACCACGTCGTCGGTCGTGACCTCGATCACGGTCGTGATCCTGGTCGACGCGCTGTTCGCGGTGCTCTTCAAGGGCGTGGGATTCCGATGATCGATGCACCGCCCGACGACGCACCGGTGGTGGTCGACATCCGCAAGCTGTGGACCGTGTTCCGCTCGCCCGAGGGCGAGCATGTGGTGCACAGCGACCTCGACCTCCGCATCCGGCGCGGCGAGGTGTTGTCGCTGGTCGGCGGATCGGGCACCGGCAAGACGGTGCTGCTGCGCCAGATCCTGGGCCTGCAGCAGCCGGACCGCGGCGAGGTCAGCGTGCTCGGCCATGCGCCCGGCGAGCTCAGCGCCAAGGCGGCGGCGCACGTCGGCATGCTGTTCCAGCACGGCGCGCTGTTTTCGGCCTTCAGCGTGCTCGACAACATCGCATTCCCGCTGCGCGAACTCAAGCTGCTGCCGGATGCGCTGGTGCGCGACGCGGCGATGGTCAAGCTGCAGCTGGTCGGGCTCGGCCCGGAGCAGGCCAACAAGAGTCCGGCCGACCTGTCCGGCGGCATGATCAAGCGCGTGGCGCTGGCACGCGCGCTGATCATGGATCCGCCGCTGCTGCTGCTCGACGAGCCGACCGCGGGTCTCGACCCCGAGGCGTCGGACAGCTTCTGCGACCTGCTGCGCGGGCTGCACCGCGAACTCGGGCTGACGGTGGTGATGGTCACGCACGATCTCGACACGCTGTTCGACCTGAGCACGCGCATCGCGGTGCTGGCCGACCGCAAGGTGATCGTGTCGGGCCGGCCGCGCGAGGTCATCGCTTTCGATCATCCGTTCATCCATGCCTACTTCCAGGGCGGCCGCGGCCAGCGCGCCATGGAAGCGCTGCACGAGCCGGCCGCGTCCCGCGCGGGCGGCCCTGCGGTCTGACCGCGCAAGAAAGAGGAATCCGATGGAAAACAAGTCCCATGCGATCGCAGCCGGCGCCTTCGTGCTCGGGCTGGTCGCCGCGCTGGTGGCGCTGGTGGTCTGGCTCACGCGCGACGACACGGTGCGCCACACCTACGAACTGTCGACGCGCGAGGCCGTCAGCGGCCTGCAGCCGCAGGCCATGGTCCGCTACCGCGGCATCGCCGTCGGCAAGGTCACGCTGATCGACTTCGACCCGAAGGTCAAAGGCAACGTGCGGGTACGCATCTCGGTCGACGAGCGGGTGCCGCTCACGCAGTCGAGCTATGCGACGCTGAGCTACCAGGGCGTCACCGGCCTGGCCTTCATCGCGCTCGACGACAAGGGCGAGTCGCAGGTCGCATTGGTGCCGAATCCCGAAGACCCTCCGCGCATTCCGCTGCGCCAGTCGATGCTCGCGCAACTGCAGGACCGGGGCGAGGCGATCATCAAGCAGGTCGAGCAGGTCACCACGCGCGTCAACACGCTGCTCGACGACCGCAACCAGAAGCGCATCGCCGATGCGCTGGAGAACATCGCGCAGGCCGCGGCCAGCGCCAACCAGCTGACGCGCCAGATCGATGCCACCGTGAAGAACGGCCTGAACCCGGCGCTGGCCGCGCTGCCGCCGCTGGTCGAACGCACACGCGACACGATGGGTTCGCTCAAGACCGCGGCTGGCGACGTCTCGCGCGTGGCGAACAGCCTGAACGCGACCGCGACGCGGCTCAACGCTCCCGACGGTCCGATGGACCGGCTCGGCGACGGCACCAAGGCGCTGTCGCAGGCGGTCGATTCGTTCAACAACGCGACGCTGCCGCGGCTCAACCGCGTGGCCGAAGACACATCGCACGCGGTGCGCCGGCTCGGGCGCGCGGCCGACGGCATCAATGACAACCCGCAGTCGCTGCTGTTCGGCAACGGCGGCGTCGTGGCCGGTCCGGGCGAGCCCGGCTTCTCTGCGCCAGCGGCCGGTGCGCCGGCTTCCCGTCCCTGAAGGCGATGACCATGAACACATCCTCGACATCCGTACTTCGAACCGACTTGCTGACGCGGGCTGGCCGTGGTGCCTCCGCCAGCGCGGCGCTCGTCGTGGCGCTGCTGTCGGCCGGCTGCGGCTCGCTGCCCGAACGGCCGGCGCGTGCCGTGCTCTACGACTTCGGCCCGGGCCTGCCGACCACGCTGCCCGCAACGCCGGTGGCGGCCGCGCCGTCATTGCCTGCGATCTCGCTGGCCGAGATCGACGCCAGCGCGCGGCTCGAAGGCACGCAGTTGCTGTATCGGCTCGGCTATGCGGACGGCAACGAACTGCGGCCTTACGGCCTCGCGCGCTGGAGCGTGGCGCCGGTGCAGCTGGTGCACCAGCGCCTGCGCGATGCACTGGCCACGCGGCGCACGGTGCTCGGGCCGGAAGAGAGCGCGACGCTCGCGCGTTCGCAAGGCACGCGGCCGAACACGCTGCGGGTGTCGCTCGACGAGTTCAGCCAGTACTTCGATGCGCCGGCAGCGAGCGCCGGCCTGGTGCGCCTGCGCGCCACGCTGATCCAGAGCACGCCCGCAGGCGATCGCGTGATGGCGCAGCGCAGCTTCACCGCACAGAAGCCGGCGGCCAGCGCCGATGCGGCGGGCGGCGTGAAGGCGCT
>JAZKDL010000081.1:0-6513 GCA_040387575.1 Pseudomonadota bacterium | reverse complement strand
CGGGATGGTCAGCGGCACCACGGCGATCGATGCGCCCAGAGACGCCTTCACCTCGGTCGCGCGGATTTCCTCGCTGTTGGTCTTGGCCTCGGCCGGCTGAGCGTTCAGCATGTTGAGCGCGCTGATCAGCAGCAGCAGGCCGCCGCCGACCTGGAAGCTCGCGATCGTGATGCCGAAGAAGGCCAGCACCTGAAGCCCGAGCAGCGCGCTGATGGCGATCACGACGAAGGCGCTGAAGGCCGAGATCCATGCAGTCCGGCGCTGCTGGCGCTCGTTGTATTCCTGCGTGTAGTGGATGAAGAAGGGCACGATCGCCAGCGGGTTCACGATGGCCAGCAAGGTGATCAGCGGCTTGATCAGGTCCATGGTCGGGCTGGCCATCAGCGGCCCCCGGCAACGTCGAGCAATGCGCCGGTCGTGTAGGCCGCCTCGGCCGACAGCAGCCAGAGGATGGCGCCGGCAATTTCATCGGCGGTGCCGGTGCGCTTCATCGGCACGCTGGGCGCCAGCGTGCGGGCGCGGTCGGGCATGCCGCCGGACGCGTGGATCTCGGTCTCGATCAGGCCCGGCCGCACGGCGTTCACGCGGATGCCTTCGTCGGCCACTTCCTTCGCCAAGCCGAGCGTGAAGGTGTCGATCGCGCCCTTGCTGGCCGCGTAGTCGACGTACTGGCCGGGCGAGCCGAGGCGCGCCGCAGCGCTCGAGATGTTGACGATCGCGCCGCCGCTGCCGCCATGCCGCGTGCTCATCCGGCGCACCGCTTCGCGCGCGCAGACGAAGCTGCCGATCACGTTGATGCGGAACATGCGCTCGAGCCGCTCGACGCTCATCTCGTCGACCCGCGCCTGCATGTCGACCACGCCGGCGTTGTTGACGAGCGCGGTGAGCCGGCCGAGCTTGGCGTCGACCTTCTCGAACATCGCGATCAACTGCGCTTCGTCGCCGACGTCGGCCTGCACGGTGATCGCCGTGCCGCCAGCGGCGCGGATCGTGCGGACCACCTCATCGGCCGCGAGCGATTGGGTTGCATAGTTCACGGCCACCGCGTAGCCGCGTTGCGCAGCGAGCAAAGCCGTTGCGGCACCGATGCCGCGGCTGCCGCCGGTAATCAAGAGCACCTGGTCCAAGTCCCGCCTCCTGCACAAAAGCTGCGCGTCAGTTAAAAAACCTTCCCGGACCCGGATTACATCATCGAGGAGACGCCGTGCCACGCACCATCGACTACTACTTCACGCCGCAAAGCCCGTGGACCTACCTGGGCCATGCGCGCTTCGCCGATATCGCGGCAAAGGCGGGCGCCACGGTGCGCATTCGGCCAGTCGACCTCGGCGCGGTGTTTCCGGTGTCGGGCGGGCTGCCACTGGGCAAGCGCGCGCCGCAACGCCAGGCCTACCGGCTGACCGAGCTGACGCGCTTCTCGCGGCACCTCGGATTGCCTTTGAACCCGAAGCCGAAGTTCTTTCCGGTGTCGGGCGACGATGCGGCGCGCCTCATCATCGCGGTCGACCAACACGACGGCACCGAGGCCGCGATGAAGCTCTGCGCCGCCGTGTTCTCGGCCGTCTGGGTTCAGGAGCGCAACATCGCCGATCCGAAGCAGCTCGACACGCTGCTGGTGGAATGCGGCCTGCCAGCGAAGCGCATGGAGCAATCGCTGAGCCAGGCCGCGCAGGAGCGCTACGAGGATTACACCCAGCAAGCCATCGATGCGCAGGTGTTCGGTGCGCCGAGCTATGTCGTCGATGGCGAAATTTTCTGGGGCCAGGACCGTCTCGACTTCCTGGCCCGCGCAATTCAATCTTTTCCCTCGCACACACAAGGAGCATGACCATGGGTCAATTCATCGATCTCACCGCCGCCGACGGCGTCACCTTTTCCGCCTACGTGGCAGAGCCCGCGGGCAAGCCCAAGGGCGCCGTCGTCGTGGTGCAGGAGATCTTCGGCGTCAACTCGCACATCCGTTCGGTGGCCGATGGCTATGCGGCCGACGGTTATCTGGCCGTGGCGCCGGCGACCTTTCATCGCGTGAAGGCCGGCGTCGATCTCGGCTACACGGGCGAAGACATGAAGGCCGGCGTCGCCCTCAAGGCCGCAGTCGAGGCATTGCCCGCACCTGGCGTGCTGCAGGACATCCAGGCCGCCGTCGACTACGCGGGTCGTGCGGGCAAGGTCGGCATCGTCGGCTACTGCTACGGCGGGCTGCTGGCCTGGCGTGCTGCGGCCAGCGTGTCGGGTCTCTCCGCCGCAGTGCCGTACTACGGCGGCGGCATGACAGTGGGTGCCGAGCTCGCACGCAAGCCCAAGGTGCCGGTGCTTGCGCATTTCGGCAGCAAGGACAGCCACATCACGCTGGACACGGTCGAGGCTTTCGCGAAGGCGCAGCCCGAGGTCGAGGTGCAGGTCTACGAGGCCGACCACGGCTTTAATTGCGACCAGCGCGGCTCGTACGACGCACCGGCTTCGAAGCTTGCGAAGGAGCGCACGCTGGCTTTCTTCGCCAAGCATCTGGGCTGAGCGACATCGGTTCGGCGGCTGGTGCGCGGCGGCGAATTGTTCGTCGTTCGTGAACGCGGTGGTTCTTTTTCGAAGCGTTTTCAAACCATCATCAGGTCCAAACTTCATCTCACAGGCAGGCACCACGCAAGCCTGACCTTCCACTCTCAAAGGAATTGAAATGAAGACCTCGAAGCTCCTCGCCGCCGCCGCCCTGACCCTCCTTGCCGCCGTCGGCGCACAGGCTGAAACGTATGACGGCGTACTCACCGTCCACAGCACGCAAAGCCGCGCAGAAGTGAATGCGCAAGCCGTCGCAACTGCCCGTGCCGGGAACATCTATGCCGACGGTGCCAACGCCGGGCTGCAGCCCGTGTTCAACGGTGCCGCCAGCCGCAACGTCGTGCGCACGGAAGCCGTTGCTGCCGCACATGCACCGAACCAGAACCTGGACCGCAAGGCTTTCGTGAACAGCACGATTCCCTCGGCCTACACGAACGGCACGCTGAAGATCCGCACCGTGCGTCAGGCTGCGCTCTGATCGCCACCTGCAGCGGTGACGCTGCATCGCCCGATGACCGGCCCGCGCGCAAGCGTCGGCCGGTTTACTTTTTGGGCTTGGCGCGCATGCCGATCCGCGTCTCCAGAAAGTCGAGCAGGGCGCGCAATGCAGCGCTGTTGTGGCGGCGCTGCAGATAGGCTGCAGACAGCCACATGTCACTGCGCACGTAGTCCTGCAGCACGGGCACGAGTTCACCATGGTCGATGTGCGACTGCACCAGCAGCGTCGGCATGTAGAGCACACCGAAGCCTTGCATTGCAGCCTCGATCAGTGGAGCGCCTTCGGTCGCATCCATGCGGCTCTTCACCGCCACGTCCATCGGTTTGCCATCGACCTCGAAGCGCCAGAGCGGATGCGACCCGAGGCGCGACTGCGTCAACGCGTCGTGTCGCGCCAGATCGGACGGATGCTCGGGCATGCCGTGCTTCTTCCAGTAGACCGGCGAGGCGCAGACCACCAGCTTCATCAGCATGAGCTTGCGCACGATCAGGTTGTCGTCGGTGATCGGTCCGAAGCGCAATGCGACGTCGATGGCTTCCTCTGCCATGTCCACCGTGCGGTTGCTCAGGTGCAGGCTGATGCTCACCTCGGGGTAGTACCCGAGGAACTGCGCCAGCAGCTTGGGCAGGTCGCCCTGGCCCATGCCATGCGGGGCGGAGATGCGCAGTCGACCGGTGGGCCGGCTCGCGTGTTCGTGCAGCTCGGCCTGCGTGAGCTCCACCATCTCCATGACGGGCTTGCTGCGTTCGAGCAGCAGCGCGCCTGCATCGGTCAGGCTGACCGAACGCGTGGAGCGGTTCAGGAGGCGCACGCCAAAGCGCGATTCAAGCTCTGCCACGTACTTGCTGGCAGTGGCCTTGGACATGTTCAGCTTGGTCGCGGCGCGCGAGAAGCTGCCGTGTGCGGCCACTTCTCGGAAGGTTCTTATCAGGTCCAGGCTGTCCATTCGAAGGTCCCGCTGCGAGGGCTAAAGGTCTTATTGTTTCTGAAACGCGAACACCGTGGTTCGTTTTTGCGCGGGTTTTCCCCTATCAGCGAGTTCAGAATTCAGCCACAGGCAGGCAGCAATGCCCACCTGAGCGAACAGGACCCGAGCCAGAAGACGCGTCAAGCGGCTTCCCCTCCCGACCGGTTCACCCCGCTCCCGAACAGCAAGAGGAAACTGAAAAATGAAGACATCCAAGATCATCGCCGCCGCCGCCCTGTCGATTCTGGCCGTTGCCGGCGCACAGGCCGAAACGTACCAAGGCGTGCAACAAGTGACCAGCACGCACAGCCGCGCAGAAGTGAATGCGCAGGCCGTCTCGATCGCAGGCACCAACCAATATGCCGAAGGCGCTTCGTCTGGCGTGGCTCCAGTTCTGTCGGCTTCGGCTGACCGCGCCCGCATCCAGGCCGACGCCGTTGCGACCGCCCACGCACCGAATCAGAACCTGGACCGCAAGGCCTTCGTGAACAGCACCGTTCCCGCGGCCTACCTGAAGCCCAGCGTGTCGTTCACCCGCCAAGCCGGCCTCTGATCAGACGAACAGATCGAACCTCCGTCCCCCTACTTTCTTGAAGACAACGACATGAAGACTTCCTACATCCTCGCCGCCGCTGCCCTGTCCATCGCCGCCATGACCGGCGCGCAAGCGGAGACCTATGACGGCGTGCAGGCTTCGACCTCGGCACTGAGCCGCACCGAAGTCGGCAACGAAGCTGCTCGTGCCGCCGCTGCACCGAACCAGAACGTGGCGCGCGGCTCGCGTGGTGCGGAAGCCTTCACGGTGCAAAAGGATCGTGCAACCGTGAGCGCCGAAGCCGCTCGCGCCGCAGCAGCGCCGGACCAGAACGTGTCGTCGGGCTCGCGCGTCAACAGCAAGGTGGTGTCGACGATGCAGAACCCGGTCGATCAAGCGGCCGCTTCGCGCGCCAACGGCGCCAGCAAGCTGTAATTTGGACTGCAGCCTGCGGGCTGCGCCGAATATGAAAACCCGGACGGTGCCTTTGGCATCGGCCGGGTTTTTCTTTGCGTGGATGCATCACTGCCGAGCTCATCGACGGGCCGGCATTCAGTGTGTTGCGCGCGCCAAATAACGTTTGCGCCGAAACACGAGAACGAGGATGACCGCGATCATGCCCATCGAGGCCATGGCGATCCAGAAGCCGTCGGCTTTGTGCACCAGCGGAATGAATTCGAAGTTCATGCCGAAGATGCCGGCGATCAGATTGAGTGGCAGGAAGATCGCCGTGAGCACCGTCAGCACTCGCATGATGTCGTTGGTGCGATGGCTCTGGATGCTGAAGTGCATCTGCACGGCGGTCTCGGCGTTCTGCTCGAGCCTGCGCACGTGGTGGACCACGCGGTCGATGTGCTCGAGCACATCGCGGCTGCGCACCAGATTCAACTCGTGGATGCGGCTTTCGGGCGCCGTGGGCGGCGTTGGCAGCGTCTCGAGCGCGTCGAGCCAGTCCTGCATCGCCGCGCGCTGATCGTCGCAAATCTCGTCGAGGTGACGCAATGATTGGCGCGCAGCCATCAAGGCGCTCCAGTTCGTGAAGCGGCTTTTCGGATCGATCAGTTCGGTTTGCCAGTGGTCGAGCTGCCTGGTGAGCTCGCGCCGCAGGTCGAGGTACGCATCGACGATCTGGTTGAGCACGCGCAGCATCAGATCGGCCGGACCTGTCGGTACGCGCGAAGTGGTTGCGCGCACATCGAGTGCCGGGCCGCCGGCGTCGGGTCGGTCACTGTGGCCGGCCGCGGCGAGCAGCTTGGCGGCATAGGCGTCCCGCACGGCGCCGTCGTCCGGATGCACCGACAGCAACACGCGATCGAACACCGCAAAGCCGACCGGCCGCGTGTCGATGCGCCTCAGCACCGGCGGACCGGCTTGTGCCGGTGCAGCGGCGGCCGGGCCATGGGGAGCGGCAGCGCTGCCCGCGGCGAGTCGCCGAAACACGATCACGTCGTACTGCGATGTGTAGTCGTAGTGCGAAGGCAGTTGGTCGTTCAGCAGGTCGCTGATATGCAGATCGACCAGCGTGACAGCGCACAAGGACTGCAGGATGTGCTGGACGTCGCCGAGGGCGCTGCGGAACTCCTCTCGCGTCAGCGATAGCCAGAGATAGCCGCTGCGGCATGCGCCAGGCTGCGTCAGCGGACCGAGGGCGTTGTGCTCGCGAACTTGCGAGCCGCTGATCTCGAAGATGCGCATGGTGGTGGAACTGCCTTTCTTCTTTTTGAACGGACCGTGTCGCCCCCGCCGCCGTGCGGACCGACTCTACTTCTGCTGCTTCAGCAGGCGCGCGGCGTCGAGCGCGAAATAGGTCAACACCCCGTCGGCTCCAGCGCGCTTGAATGCCAGCAGGCTTTCGAGCACGACGGCGTCGTGGTCCAGCCAGCCGTTCTGCGCCGCGGCCTTGAGCATCGCGTATTCGCCGCTCACCTGGTAGGCGAAGGTCGGCACGCGGAACTC
>JAZKDL010000080.1:0-6523 GCA_040387575.1 Pseudomonadota bacterium | reverse complement strand
CGGCCGCCCGAGATGTCGAACACGGCGCCGGTGCTGAAAGAACAGTCGCCGCCGGCCAGCCAGGCGGCCATGGCGGCAACCTCGTCGACTTCGACGAAGCGACCCATCGGCACGCGCGCCAGCAACGCCTGGTTCAGCTGTTCGCGATGCTCGGCCGGCACGCCGGCGAACACCGCGGTGTCGGCGGCCGACGGCGTGATGCAGTTCACCAGCACGCCCTGCGTCGCCAGTTCCTTGCCGAGCGACTTGGTCAGCGCGATGAGCCCGGCCTTCGACGCCGAGTACGCGGCGTTCAGGCCGTTGCCTTCCTTGCCCGCGACCGAAGCGAGGTTGACGATGCGGCCGCGCCGCGGCGCATCGGCCTGCGGCATCGACCGCGCCAGCATGTGCGGCACCACCGCGCGGCAGCACAGCCAGGCACCGGTGAGGTTGATGTCGAGCACCTGCCGCCACTGGGCCGGCGTGTGCGTCCACGCGTTCACCGTCGGACCGAGCACGCCCGCGTTGTTGACCAGCACGTCGATCGCGCCGAAGGCCCGCAGCGACTGCCCGACGGCGGCCTCCACCTGCGCCTCGTCACGCACGTCGACCACGGCCGCGCTCACTGGGCCGCGCGGACTCAGCGCTTCCAGCGCCTGCGCCAACGCATCGGCTTCGACGTCCCACAGCGCGACGCTGGCACCTTCGGCGAGGTAGCGGCGTGCGACCGCAAGCCCGATGCCGCGCGCGCCGCCGGTGACGATCGCGTGGCGACCGTGCAGCGTGCCCGTCGTCATGGCGTTCATTCGCTCATGCCTCGGCGGTCTGCGGCGTGGTGCGATCGGCGGCCGGCGCCGCGCCCAGCAGGCCGGCCAACACGCCCTGCATCGCTTGCGCGGGCACGCCCACCAGCAGTTGCCGCAGCATGGTGAGCGAGTCGAAGTACACCCGCTCGCAGACCAGTTGCTCGCCATCGAAGATGAACAGCGCGATCATCCGGCAGCGGAACGCGTTGCCGGTCGGCGGCAGTCCCTTCAGCGGACCGCGGTGCGTGCCCAGCAGCCAGAACTCGACGATCACCGAATCGCCCGCATGGCGCAGCTGGATGATCTCGTGGCGCTGGTCCGGGAAGGCGCGGCGTGTGTCGATGTAGTACTGGCGCACGTCGGCGATGCCGTCGTGCACTTCACCGCTCGGTATCAGCTCGTAGTGCGGATGCGGAAAGGTGCCGAGCACCGCATCGAAATCCTGCCGCGTCTCGTCGGCGAAATGGTCGAGCACGAGGCGCTCGCGTCGGGCTTGCAGTTCGGTGTTGGCTTCCATCGGGGTGTGCTCCATGTGACAGGGAAACATCGGGTTGCTGCGAATGCGGCGACCCGGTTCGGCTGCGTACTATCGGCACCCCCACGCAGCAAGACTGTCCGGTGTTGGCACTCGCAGCTCCAGACAAACCCGCGATGCCAAGCACGCCCTTCCGTTCCCACGCCGCAGCGCAGCAGAGCGCGCCGAGCCCGGTGCATGCCAGCGACATGCGGCTCGCCGACAACATCCAGCAGCGGCTGCTCGCGGTCGCGCATCGGCGTGTGCTGGCGCGCGGCGAGTCGCTGTTCCACAAGGGGTCGGCGCCCGACGCGCTGTTCGGCGTGGTCGACGGCTCGCTGCGCGTCAGCGTGGTTGCACCGGGCGGCCGGGAGGCCGTGATCGCGATGCTCGAACCCGGCCACTGGTTCGGCGAGGTGTCGCTGCTGGTCGGCCGCGAACGCGTCTACGACACCTGCGCGGTCGACACCACCGAGATGGCCGTGGTGGCCGCCGAGGACTTCCACCGACTGGTCGCGGCCGACCCCGAAGTCCACATGGCGTTCACGCGGCTCGTCTGCCTGCGGCTGCGCCAGGCGCTGGCGTGGATCGACGACGTGATCCTGATGCCGCTGCCGGTGCGGCTCGCCCACCAGCTGCTCACCATCGATGCGCGGCCCGTGGCGCGCGGCGCCGACAACGTGCTGCTGGGCGTGTCGCAGGAAGACCTGTCCTTCATGCTCGGCGTGTCGCGCCAGAGCGTGAACCGGCTGCTCAAGCTGTGGGAGGAAGACGGCACGCTGCGGGTGCGCTACCGCAGCATCGAACTGCTGGACCGCGCGCAACTCGCGCGGCACGCAGCATCGACGCCCTGAGCCGTGGCAGGCGGCGCGCTCAGCGCGTCACGGAAGGGGAAGGCATCTGCCAACCGGCGCGCGCCGCCCGCTCGAGTCCGGAGCGCACCACCAGCCGATGGAACGGATCGATCAGCCGGATGTAGCTGCGGCCGACGAGGTTGTGGCAATGCACCACCGTGACCGTCACGACCTCGCGCGTGCCGTCGGCGGCGGCGGGCGGCAGGAACACCGAGACGCGGAAGTCGAGATGGCTGTCGTCCTCGCCAAGAACGACTTCCTCCGGGTGCGTCTCGTAGACGCGGAACAAGCCGATGCGGGGTGCACCCGGTTCGACCTTGCTGCGCAGCGATTCGGCCGTCTTGATGCCGAAGCCACTCACCAGCCGGTCGCGCAGCCACATCAATTGGTCGACCCATGGCGCCTGGCGCTCGAGCACGCAGCGGGCGAACTGCAGCGCGTCGCCTGTGACGCCCGCCGGCAGGCCGATTGCGTAGGCGTCCGCCAGATAGGCGCCCGGGTAGAGCGGCGCGACGCGCACGGCACTGGGCAGCGCGACGCGGCGAGCGCGCAAGGTATCGACGGGCAAGGCTCTGGCGGGCGCGGGGGTGTTCATCCCCCGAGTGTCAATGAAGCGTCGGTGAGGTGGCGTCCCAGCCGTGCCGCACGCCACGCGCCAGCTCGGCCGGCGGCATGGCGCGCGCGAACAGGTAGCCCTGGAAATGCGAGCAGCCATTGGCCTGGAGCATGGCGCGCTGGGCCTCGTTCTCGACGCCTTCGGCCAGCACCTCGAAGCCGAAGTTGTCGGCCAGCGCCACGATCGCGCGCACGATCGCCAGGCTGCCACCGTCCAGCGGCAGCCCGCGCACGAAGCCCTGGTCGATCTTGAGCTGGTCGATCGGCAGCCGCTGCAGGTACGACATCGACGAGTAGCCGGTGCCGAAGTCGTCCAGTGCAAAGCGGATGCCATGCTTCTTCAGCGTCACCATGTGCAGGATCGCAAGCGACATGTCGTTGACCAGCGCGGTCTCGGTGAGTTCGAGCTTCAGGCGATGCGGATCGGCACCGGTCTGCGCGACGATCTTCAGCACCTCGGTCGCGAAGTCGGGCTGCGACAACTGGAACGCGCTGATGTTCACCGAGATCGCCAGGTGCCCGAGCGTGGCATCCGTCGACCATTGCGCAAGCTGCCTGCAGGCATCGGCGAGGACCTGGGTGTCGAGCTCGACCATCAGGCCGGCGCGCTCCGCGACGGGGATGAACTCGGCCGGCGACAACAGGCCACGCGTCGGATGCTGCCAACGCACCAGCGCCTCCATGCCGACGGTGGCGCCGCGCAAGTCCATCTGCGGTTGGTAATGCACGACGAACTCGCCGTGCCGCAGCCCGTGGCGAATCTCCGCCTCGAGTGCCAGCCGCGCGGTGGTCGCGTCTTCGATGATCGGGTCGTAGATGCGCACGCGGTTCTTGCCGCTCGCCTTTGCGGCGTACAGCGCGAGGTCGGCGCGCCGCATCGGGTTGTCCTTCTCGTTGAGGTCGCGGAACAGCGAGATGCCGACGCTCGCCGTGCTGGCGTGGCTGCTGGCCCGTTTGTCCGTGTCGAGCACGAAAGGCTGGCTCAACGCGGCCAGCACTTTCTGCGCGATGCGTGCCGCGTCAGCTGCGGCATCGGTCTCCAGCGGCGCCAGGCCTTCGAGCAGGATCACGAAGTCGTCGCCACTGAGCCGGGCCACCGTGGCGTGGGTCGGCACCAGGTCGCGCAAGCGTTGCGCGGTCTGCTGCAGTACGCGGTCGCCAACCGGATTGCCGTGGACGTCGTTGATGTTCCGGAAGTCGTCCAGGTCGATCATCAGCAGTGCGGCGTAACGCTGCTGTTCGTCGCTCTCGCGCCGCGCATAGGGCAGCCGGCCGAGCAGGAAGCTGCGGTTGGGCAAGTGCGTCAACGGGTCGTAGAGCGCCAGCGTGCGGATCTGCTCCTCTGCCACCCGCCGCTCGGTGATGTCGCGCGTGACGAGCAACACGCTGGGCCGGCCGCCGATCGGCGCGTCCATCTTCTGCGCGCGCCCCTCGAAACTGCGCAGCCCGTCGTCCGACTGCATCGTGTACTCGAGCGTCTGCGGCAGGCTGCTGTTGAGCGAGCGCCCGACGAACGCAAGCAACAGGTCGGCATAGTGCAGCGGCAGCACCTCGTGCATGCGCCGGCCGAGCATGCCGGACTTGCCCGCATAGAGCGGGTTGCGTTCCGGCGACACGATCTCGAGGTAGCGGCCTTCCCAGTCGAGCACGACCAGGGTGTCGGGTATCGCCTCCGCAATGGCGCGCATGCGTGCGTCGCTCTGCGAGAGCGCGCGAATGGTGCCGATGCGGCGACCGCCGTCCTGCAGCAGCAGGCCCAGCAAGGCGCCGACCGCCGGCATCACCAGCAGCACGATGCCGTCGAAGCGGTCGATGGTCAGTCCGGAGATCGACTGCCATCCGCGGAACGCGAACAGGCCGATGGCATAGATCGCGAATCCGAAGGCCAGAAACTGCCACAGGCCCATGCGAAGCCAGCCACGCTGCACCGCATACCGGTACCCAAGGCCGAGACCCGCGGCCATCACGAGATTGAAGACCCCAGCCGGCATGCCCTGCCCGCCAAGCCACAGCCGACACAGTGCGGCCACCACCAGCGCACTGCCGGCGACCAGCGGTCCGCCGAACAGGGCCGCCATGCCGATGACCGCGAGGCGCGCGTCGATCAGGATGCCCGGCTCCAGTTCCACCGCGGAGAGCATGCCCACCACGCAGATGAGCCCGAACAGCAGGCCTGAACTGAGCTGAGCCGGAACGTCGCGTTCCTTCCAGTAACTTGCGCTCAGGGTCTGGACCCAGCAGAGGGCCAGCATGACGGCAGCGCTTTCGATGAGATCCATGAGCATGGGCCAGTCTGAGCGCTGACATCGAAAGCCACCGTGGGCCGTTGCGACGCAGAGCGGTCAGGCAATGAGCCGCAGCTTGTCTTCGGAGTCTTCCAGGACCGCAGCACCTGCGCGATCCAGCCGGGCTGGCGGTAACTCAGCACCTCGGTGTCTTCCAGCGCGACGACGTCGATCCAACCGGACCGCTCGAGCCGATGCGCCTGGCCTTCGCCGAGCGGGATGTCGACGCCATGCAGGCCAGTCGCGAGCCACGCAGAAACCTCGCGCAGCACGACGCGGCCATGCAGCACCTGGACCGAGGTGCGTGCATCGGCGGCCACGCGCCAGGCCTGGCCGGGCTGCAACTGGATGCGGGTGAGGGCTTCGTACGTCATGGTGGGCTCCTTGCAAACGGGGTCTGTTGGGGTGACTCGATGATCGGCACGGCGGCTGTTCCGCAACAGGCACAGCGCGGGCTCAAGCAGACGGAACAGTCGCGCTGGCAAGGCGTCTGTTATGGTTTCATTCGCCACAACTGCATCTGTTTTGCACGGCCGTGATCGGCCACGATCGCGCCATGGACATGCCGACGACGCCTGCCCCACCACCGCTGTACCGACGCCTCGCCACGCACTACCGCGGCGCGATCGAGGCCGGGTCGCTGCGGCCCGGCGAGCGCATGCCTTCGCTGCGCAACCTGATGCGGCTGCACGACATCAGCCTGTCGACCGCGCTGCAGGTATGCCGCGTGCTCGAGACCGATGGCTGGGCCGAGGCCCGCGATCGCTCCGGCTATTTCGTGCGGCGACCGCAGCGCGCGCGCATCGTGCCGATGGACGAGCCGCCGGCCGGCCAGCGGCCCGACCCGGCGCAGTTCGTCGGCATCCACGCACGCGTGTCGGACTTCGTCACGCGGCGCCGGCAGGCCAAGATCGGCGGCCACCTCGACCTGTCGATCGCGCGTGCCGCGCCCGAGATGTACCCGGCCGAAGAACTGCGCATGGCGATCACCCGCGCACTGCGGCTCCACCCCGAGGTGCTGTCGGGCGTGCCGCCGCTGCAGGGCGAGCCGCACTTCCGCGCGGTGCTCGCCAAGCGCGCGCTCGCGGCCGGCATGACGCTGTCGCCCGACGAGGTGCTGGTCACCAACGGCTGCATCGAGGCGCTCAACCTGGCGCTGCGTGCGGTAGCGCAGCCGGGCGACACCATCGCGGTCGAGTCGCCGACCTTCTACGGCCTGCTGCAGGTGCTCGAGAGCCTCGGCCTGCGCGCCCTCGAGATACCGACCAGCCCGCAGACCGGCGTGTCGATCGAGGCGCTCGAACTCGCGCTCGACACCTACGCCGACATCAAGGCGCTGGTCGTGGTGCCGCATCTGCAGAACCCGCTCGGCAGCGTGATGCCGGCCTCGCACAAGGCACGGCTGGTGCAGCTGTGCGAGACACGCGGGCTGCCGCTGATCGAGGACGACACCTACACCGAACTGGTCGA
>JAZKDL010000079.1:0-2271 GCA_040387575.1 Pseudomonadota bacterium | reverse complement strand
GTTCGTGTAGCTCGCGTTGCCGAGCCCCGTGCCGATCGTCAGCACGCCCCAGCGGCGCACCTCCTGCATGAAGGGCAGCTCGCTGAGCCCCTGCACCACCGCGTCGTTGTGCATCAGCACCGTCGTGAGCTGGTTGCTGATCACCGGGATCTTCTTGCGCAGCTCGCTCGGCAGATGGAAGGTGTCGGCCTCCCAGTCGCCAGGCAGGTTCTGCGTGCCGTTGGCGATCGAGCCGTCCTTGCGGATCACGCCCGGGCAGGCGATGCCGATGAAGGGCGCGAGGCGGATGCCGTGGCGCGTGCTGTAGCGGATCATGTCCTCCAGCATTTCGGCCACGCGATCGACCAGGCCACGGCGGCTCGGCTTGTCGTCCGCATGGCGCCACTTCTCGCGCCGCACCACCTTGGCCTTCGACAGGTCCGCAGCCCTGCGCACGCGCGTCTTGACGATGCCGCAGCGCACGTTGGTGCCGCCGATGTCGACCGCGAGGATCGCATCGTGGCCCTTGAACATCGTCGGCGGCGTGAGATGCACCCAGCCGATCAACCCGCCGTTGTCGACCTCGTGCGACAGCCGCGCGATCTGCACGTGGATGCGCATCTCTTCGAGGATGGCCGCGGCCTGCAGGATGGCGCGCTCGCCCACGTCGCTCTCCGGAAAGCCGCCACCGATGACGATGCGCTCGACCCGCTCCCACGAAGGCTGGCGCAGGAAGCGCTGGATCACATAGGCCAGGTCCTGCGCGAATTCCTCGATGGCGCCATGCACGATGTCGCCGGCCTCGGACGCATGCTTGGCGGCCACCACCAGGTCGAGCTGCTTCTTGCTGAGGTCACGCGAATGCAGAACGCCGAGCGGATCGTCGCCCTTCTTGCGGCGGCGCTTGCGCCAGCGCTCGAGCAGCTCGCGGAACGCGGTCTGGCTGGCCTGGTCGCCGACGAAGCCGTCCTTGTCGCGCACCTGCAGGCTGTAGCCGTCGACCGTGACCGAAGGCAGCTCCCGTGCGCCGTGGACCTCGACATACGGGACGGCCTTCTCGTCGCCGGCTGGCGAAGCCTTGGTTCCTTTGGAAGTCTTCGAGGCTTTCGGGGCCTTGGATGTCCTGGAGACTTTCGGTGCCTTGGAGGCCTTGGAAACTTCGGTCGTGGGCTTGTCCGCCATGGTGTCTTTCAAGAGAGAGAGGATTCACGGCGCAATGAAGCCCGCCGCACGATGCACCGACTGTCCCGCATGGCCCACGCGCGCCGCATCGGTGACGCCGACAAAGGCCTGTAGGAAACCGGCGTGACCCGCCGCACGCGTTGTCGCAAGCCCGAGCACCCTCTATAAACTGCCTCGGATGCACACATCACGCCCTGCCTGGCCCGTCGGGTTCTCCACGCTGATCCGCCAGGTCATGCTGCTGTGCATGCTGTGCGCCGCATCCATCGCGTCGGCCCAGCCCGACGGCTTGCGCGTCGGCTCGAAACGCTTCACCGAGTCGTACATCCTGGCCGAGGTGCTGGCGCAGACCGCGGCCCCGCAACTGCCCGAAGCGCCGCAGGTCCGCCAGGGCTTGGGCAACACGGCCATCGTGTACGAGGCGCTGCGCTCCGGCGCCATCGACCTGTATGCCGAGTACACCGGCACCATCGCGCTGGAGATCCTCAAGGGCGAAGGCACGATGACGCGTGAGGCCATGAACGCGGCGCTCGCGCCGCTCGGGCTCGGCGTGGCGATACCGCTGGGCTTCAACGACGGCTACGCGCTCGCGATGCGCGCGGCCGATGCCGACCGGCTGCAGTTGCGCACGCTGAGCGACTTGGCGCGCCATCCGGAACTGAAGCTCGGCCTGTCGAACGAGTTCATCGGCCGCGCCGACGGCTGGCGCGGACTGGCCGCGCGCTACGGCCTCGCGCAGTCGCCGACCGGCCTCGACCACGGCCTGGCCTACGACGCGATCGCCTCGAAGCAGATCGACGTCATCGACATCTACACCACCGACGCGAAGATCGACCACCTGGGCCTGCGCGTGCTGGAGGACGACCGCCGCTACTTCCCGCGCTACGACGCGGTCGTGCTCTACCGGCTCGACCTGCCGACGCGCCAGCCGAAGGCCTGGGCCGCGCTGCAGAAGCTCGAAGGCCGGATCGACGAGCACGCAATGATCGCGATGAACGCACGCGCCGAACTGCAGGGCGCGGCCTTCGACACCATCGCGCGCGACTTTCTCGCCGGCCCCCCGGCGGCTGGCGCTGCTGGTGGCGATGGCGCGATACGCGGCTTCACCGC
>JAZKDL010000078.1:0-4758 GCA_040387575.1 Pseudomonadota bacterium | reverse complement strand
TGAAGCCGGGCAGCCACTCCGGCCACTGGTTCGGGCCCTGCATCGGCAGGCCGGCGATGAGGCCCGGGTCGTCCGGCGGCAGCTCGTGCATCAGCATCAGCGACTCGCTCATGTTGGGCTTGGTCACCTTGGCCACCGACGAGGTGACGATGGTCGATGTCGCCATGCCCATGTAGCCGCGGTGCGACGCGTTGATCGCGAGCGACTGCTTCTTCTCGAGCGGCGATTCATGGAAGCTGCGCGAGGCCGCGAAGGCCGCATCGCGCGTGGCGGGCGACACGGTATGGCCGCCGATGTAGGCGAAGCCGAGCGTGCTCAGGGCGTCGTGGAGTGCGCGGGCGCTCGCTTGCGCAACCGGGGCGTGCGGGTCGAGGTTGCCGCCCAGGTCGATGAGGGGGATGGACTTCAGCATCAGGACTTCAGCTCAGGAAGAAAGGGTGGAAGAAAGAGGGTTGGTGGTGCGGCCGACGCCCCATTGCGCGAGCAGGTCCGCCGCGTCCATGACGAGGCCGAGGTGCAGCGACACCATCGAATACGCGGCCGATTCGAGATGCGGGTCGGTGCCGCGCACCAGGTCGCGCAGCACGATCACGCGATAGTTGTGGTTGTTGGCATCGAAGGCCGTGTTCAGCACGCAGCAGTCGGCGAAGCCGCCATTCAGCACCACGGTCGTGATGCGCTGGTTGCGCAACAGGAAGTCGAGGTCGGTCGGGTAGAAGGCCGACAGCCGTCGCTTGTTCTCGACGCGCATGTCGCCGGGCTCGACACGGGTGACCCATTCGGTCCACGGCGAGCCTTCGATGGCATGCGCATCGGCGTTCGGTATCGGGCCGACATGCAGCGGAAAGGTGCGCCGCCAGGCGGCCGGAATGCCGCCCAGGTCGTCCGCGCCATCGGGCCGCAGCGTCGACTTCACGTGGACGATGCGCACGCCGAGCGCGCGCACGGTGTCGTGGAACGCGTCGATCGGCGCGACCAGCTCGCGGGCGCGCGGGGCTGGGCACGGGCAGTCGGGCGAGTCGTCGAGATGGCCGCGGTGCATGTCGATAGAGATCACCGCGGTGGTGGCCGGATCGAGGTAGTCGGCGAACTGCGCGGCGTCGAGTTCGCGCGGCTGGTCATAGACGTAGGCACGCATCAGCGTCGCTCCTCTCTCAGATAAGGCTCGCCCAGCGCACCGGGTTCGCCGTCGCTGCTGCGCCGGGCCACGGCGACCCAGACCATCACGGCCAGCGTCACCGCGTAGGGCGTCATCAGCACGAAGTACTGGGGCAGCTGCACGCCGGCTGCGGCCAGCTGCGGGATCAGCGCCTCGATGCAGCCGAACAGCACCGCGCCGGCCAGCGCCTTCCAGGGCGACCAGCGCGCGAAGATCACCAGGCCGACCGCGATCCAGCCGCGTCCGCCGGTCATGCCGGCGATCCACAGCTTGGTGCTGACCACCGAGATGTAGGCGCCGGCCAGCCCGACCAGCGCCGAGCCGGCCAGCACCGCGCCGAAGCGCCAGGCCGTCACGCTGATGCCGGCCGCGTCGGCGGCCTGCGGGTTCTCGCCGACCGCGCGCAGCCGCAGGCCGGCGCTGGTGCGCGTCAGGTACCAGACCACCGCGATGAAGATCGGCAGCGTGAGATAGACCACGCCGTTCTGCGCGAACAGCCGGCCGATCAAAGGCAGGTCGGCCAGCGGCCCGAGCGGCAGCGCACTGAAGCTCGTGACCGCGCGGTTGGTCCAGCCGAACAGCGTGCCGACCAGGCTCGTCAGGCCCTGGCAGAAGAACACCAGCGCGAGCCCGGCGATCACCTGGTTCACCCGCAGCAGGATCACCATGACGGCGAACAGCACCGACACCAGGCTCGCCGCGACCATCGCGATCACCAGCGACAGCGCAGGCTCGCCGAAGGTCAGTTGCGCGCCGATGCCGGCCAGCGCGCCGACCAGCATCAGCCCCTCGGCGCCGAGCGACAGCACGCCCGCGCGCTCGCTGATGATCAGGCCCAGCGCGGCCAGTGCGTACGGGATGGCAAAGTCGGGCGAGTTGCCCAGCCAGTTGGTGGCGATGGCGAAGGCGTCCATGTCAGTTGCTCGCCTTGCCGACCACCGAACGAATCCGGTGGCGGATGAAGAAATCGGAAGAAGCTACGCAGATCACCACGATCGCCTGGATCAGCTGCACCATCGAGAACGGGATTTGATAGAAGACCTGCAGGTTGCGGCCGGCCACGAAGAGCGCCGCCACCAGCAGCGCGACCACGGTCGCGGCCAGCGGGTTGTTGCGCGCCAGGAAGGCGATCAGGATCCCCGAGAAGCCGTAGCCCGCATAGAAGGCCTGCGTGAGCCGGCCTTCCTGGCCCGCCACCACGATGAAGCCCGCAACGCCCGACAGCGCGCCCGACATCAGCACCGCCGACAGGATCATCGGCAGCACCGGCACGCCGACCGCGCGCGCCATGCGCGGGTTGGCGAAGACGAAGCGCAGGTACAGCCCGGCGCGGCTCACGCCGACGAACCACCAGGCCAGCAGCGCGAACACCAGCGCCAGCCCGATCGCCGCTGCGCTGGTGCCGCCGAGCCATTCGGGCAGCCGCTCGAACGCGCGGAACTGCGGCGAGTAGGGGAAGGAATCCTTCGGGTCCTTCCAGGCGCCGTACACCAGGTGCAGCAGGAAGTTGCCCGCGATGTAGTTGAGCATCAGCGACGAGATGATCTCGTTCACGCCGAGCTTCAGCTTGAGCAGCGCCGGCGCCAGCGCCCACGTCAGGCCGCACACGATGGCGACCAACAGCATCAGCGGCAGCCGCAGGCCGGCCGGGCCGATGTCGTAGAACGAGATGGCGGTGGCGCCGATCGCGCCCCAGATCATCTGGCCTTCGAGCCCGAGGTTCCAGAAGCGCGCACGGAACGCCATCGACGCGCCGAGCCCGACCAGGATCATCGGCGCCGCCTGGAACAGCACCGCCTGCAGGCTCTGCAGGTCGAACAGCGTCTGCAGCACGAACTCGTTGAGCAGCTCGTTGGCCGGCACGCCCGCCGCGACCAGGATCGCCGCCGAGATGCCGAGCCCGATCGCCAGCGACACGCCGAGGATCAGCGCCTGCCGCGGCCACGTCATCTGCTGGCGCACCTCGAGTGCGAAACGCCGGCTGGCGAGCGGGCGCCGAGCGGTGGGGCTCGGTGCGGGGGAAGAAACGGAATTCATGGGGGTCGATCCGGCAGCGGTCACTGGGCTAGGCGCGGGGAGATCAGCCGTGGTCGACCATGGCCTGCCCGATGGCGAGGCGGTCGGCCGGCTGGTCGAACTCGGCCACGATGCGGCCCTTGGTCATCACGCCGACGCGGTCGGCCAGCGCCAGCACTTCGTCGAGGTCTTCGCTGATCAGCAGCACCGCGGCGCCCGCGTCGCGCGCGGCCAGCAGGCGCGCATGCACCTCGGCGCCCGCGCGCACGTCGAGCCCGCGGCTCGGGCTGTGCGCGAGCACGATGCGCGGCGCGCGGCCGAACTCGCGCGCCAGCACCAGCTTCTGCGCATTGCCGCCCGACAGCAGCGCGGCCTTCTGGTCGAGGTTGCGCACGCCCTGCACGTCGAAGGCTTTCACGGCGGTCTGCGCGTCGGTCCGCATGCGGCCGGCATCGAGCCGCCAGACCGGGCCGTAGCGGCCGTCGTGCACCTGGCCGATGCCGAAGTTCTCGGCCACCGACAGCGCACCCGCGAGCGCCACGCCGTAGCGGTCGGCCGGGATCGCGGCCATCTGCAGCGCGCGGCGGCGTGCGTTCGATGCGGTCTTCAAATCGCCGAAGCCGGCCAGCGCGATGCCGCCTTCGACCGTGTCGTCCAGCCCCATCAGCGCCGCCGCCAGTTCGCTCTGGCCGTTGCCGCCGACGCCGGCAAGGCCGTAGATCTCGCCGGCCCGCAGCGTCAGGTCGACGCCGTCGAGCGCGCGGCGTCCGCCGGCTTCGGGCGTGCGCAGGCCGGTGACCGTCAACAGCGCCTCGCCGGCGGCTTGGCCGCCGCCGCGGTGCGGCGTCGCCACCGAGTCGCCGACCGTGAGCTGCACCAGCTCGGCGATCGCCACCGTCTTCGGGTCGACCGTCTTCACGGTGCGGCCGCCGCGCATCACGGTCACCCGATCGGCCCAGGTCTTCACGTCGGCCATCTTGTGGGTGACCAGCACCACGGCCGCGCCGCTGCGCGACAGCGCGTGCACGGTCGACAGCAGGCGCTCTGCCTCCTGGTCGGTCAGCACGGCGGTCGGCTCGTCCAGGATCAGGATGCGCGCGCCCGCCAGCAGCACCTTCAGGATCTCGACGCGCTGCTGCTCGGCGATCGACAGGCGCTCGGTGCGCTGGCGCGGGTCGATGTCGAAGCCCAGCTCCTGCGCCTTCGCGCGGATCTGCGCCTCGAGTTGCGCGAGCCGCTTGCGGTGGCTGCCTTCGCCGGTGGCGAGCGGATGGCCGAGCAGGATGTTCTCGGCCACGGTGAAAGGCTTCACCAGCTTGAAGTGCTGGTGGACCATGCCGATGTGGTGGCGCGCCGCATCGCGCGGCCCGGTCAGCTGCACCGGGTTGTCGTCCACCCACATGCGGCCGGCCTCGGGCGCATACAGGCCGGCAGCGATGTTCATCAGCGACGACTTGCCCGCGCCGTTCTCGCCCAGCAGCGCATGCACCTCGCCCCAGCGCGCCTCGAAGTCGGCGTCGGTGAGCGCGCGGAAGCCGTCGAAGGACTTGCCGATGCCCGTGAGCTGGAGTGCGATCGCCATG
>JAZKDL010000077.1:0-6069 GCA_040387575.1 Pseudomonadota bacterium | reverse complement strand
GGTTCCATCGTGATCGGCGCTGGAGCCTATACCCGCAACCACCTGGACCTGAGCTCGGCGGTCCATGGCAGTTTGGTGATCGGCGAGCGCGCTTCGTCCACCGGGCTGGCGGGCGACAGCGTTGCGGTAGGGCCTGGTGCGCAGGCCGGCGTGTCAGGTAGCGTGGCGATGGGCCGCGACGCCAAGGTCACCAGCATCTATGGCGATCTGAGCAATGCAGGAAACACATCCGGTGGGATCTACCTTGTCGGCGGTGTCGCGATCGGCAGTGGCGCGCAGGCTTACGCCGATGGCACAACCGCAGGTCATGGAGGCTACACGCCAGTGGTCATCGGCACGTCAGCCAAGGGCATGTCAGACGGTGCAGTGGCCATCGGTGAGGCGGCGAGCGTCACTCAGGGCAGCACGCTGGGCATCGCTCTTGGGGCGAATGCGAGCGCGCAAGCCGCCAAGGCGATATCACTGGGCGGCAATGCCACGGCGACAGGTCCATCGGCCATCGCCATCGGCGACGCTGTTCAGGCCACTGGCGAAGGCAGTATCAGCATCGGCACGGGCAACCGAGTGACGGGCGCGCGCTCCGGTGCGATCGGCGATCCCTCGATCATCAACGGCGCCGACAGCTACAGCGTCGGCAATAACAACCGCATCGGCTCGACCACCAACAGCGCCTTTGCACTCGGCAACGGCATCAATCTGGGCGCCGATGCAAGCGGCAACGACATGGCCAGCGTCAGCGGTGCTGTCGCGCTTGGCAGCTACAGCAGCGTCATGCAGGCCGGCGCGGTGGCGCTGGGCCAGGGCTCGGTCGCCAGTACGGCATCGGGCGTTGCGGGCTATGTGCCGCCGGGTACGAACGCTGCTCCCATCGGTGCGACCACCAGTACGTTGGCGGCGGTGTCCGTTGGCGATGCCGCCAACGGCAAGTACCGGCAGATTACCGGCGTCGCAGCCGGCAGCGTCGACAGCGACGCAGTCAACGTCAGCCAGCTCAAGGCACTGAGCGCGACCGTCGTCGCCAACAAGACGCCTTACTACAGCGTCAACGACGGTGGCACGGCCGGCGGCAATTACGACAATGACGGCGCGGCGGGGGCGAGCAGCATGGCCTTGGGCGTCGGCGCCAACACCACGTTGGTTGCCACCGAGGCCGTTGCCATTGGCGTGAACGCATCGGCCAAGAATCGACAGGCGATCGCGATCGGCGCTCAGGCGCTCTCGACGGGTCGCTACAGCACGGCGGTTGGTGGCGGCGGAAACGCGGCGGCACAGGTGCTCAACGACTATGCGACGGCCTACGGTAACGGAGCGCAGGCCAACGGCTTCGGCGCCTCGGCAATCGGTGGCGGCGACGACGACAACGTCAACTACACCACCTTCGCCAACGGCCGCTTCAGCTTGGGCATGGTCGGCGGCATGGCCGACGGCGACCGTAGCTTGGCCATTGGCAAGGGTTCGTCCGTGGCGGTGGCTGACGGCGTCGCTCTGGGCTCGGGCTCGACATCCGACCGTGCACTGGGCCCGAGTCTGGGATTGAACGCACTCTGGCTTCGCCACCGTTAAAACGAGGTCCTGCCTTCGGATCAAATGGCTCGTCATCCAGGCTGCTGCCAACATTCGAAAAAAAGCCCGCAAGGCGGGCTAAAGAACCCACAGAGGTTCTGAGGGGGAAGAGCCGATTTTTGGCTCCGATCTCGTAGATTTCTTGGAGAAACGCCGGTGCGGTCGATTTTTCGGCTTGTCAGTCGAGAGGCACCTTCAGATGCTGCTTCAAACCCAGCGCCTGCTCCAGCTTTTGTGCGACCGACTGCATGGCGCCGAATGCGGAGCTTTGCTTCTGATGGCTCATCCCTTGATGTAGGCTGATCCATGTAGTGCTTTCCACTACATGCTGAAGCAGCTCACGATCAAGCTCACTGTCGGTCAGGCGCATGGGAGCACGGTGATTGGCCGCTAGCGCTGCACGCATCTGCCGCACCCGTCCTGGCGCAGTGAGCAGGAAGTGCTCGAGGCTGCGGCCGGTTCGGCGGCCGAGCCGGGTTGGCTCCCAATCCGCCAAGCTGTGCATGACCGCCGCACGTTCCGACGGTGACAGTCTCAATTCGATGTCTTTCATGGGCCTATCCCCTTGATCTGGCCGGCAAGGCACCGGCGACTATGAAAGTGACCACCTTGCTATACGCGTCCCGATCGAGAACGGATGCAGAGCGATGCGGGCCACCCTCAACTTTCAGGGCTTGAGCGCACGAGGGACCACAGATCGACTTGCGGCGGTCGTCCTTCACGCGCGCGCATCCATTTTTGTGCAAATTCATCCACTCAATCATTGCAGGAATGCAACCGGTATTACCCTTTGTCGACCTCGCGAATGTGCAAATTTACACAAATTGTTGACATTTGTTTCACATCCCTCAAGAATCCGGTTGCAATCTGTCACCAAAAGGCAGTCTTAAGGTGATTTTCTGGCATGTGCGCAGACTGAGCCATGGAAGCTCGGCATGCAGTGCGACTGCGCGTTCGAGAAGCTCGAGTGTGCGAACGCTGGATCCGTAAAAGGCAATTGGAAAGGTGGGAGACGAACAGTCAAGTGACCGCTGGCTTGTGCTTGGTCGCAGTTCCGATGAAGGGATGGCGAAGCCGGTCGGTGGACTTGTCATTGAGGTGCCGCGCTGAAGCACGGCACTGTGTGGATTTCCTGCATGCAGGCCCATCAGAAGGAAATGAACATGGTCGAAAGAATCAGAGCGGAGATGGCTGCGCTCTTCGACTCACGCGAAAGCACGGAAGCGTTGGCCGCCAGGCTGTACGCACAACATGAGAAAGAACGGGGCGGCTTCGTCGCCGAGTTCAATGCGCGTTCGGAGTCGCTCATCGAGCCGATCTTCCGGGCGTTCCAGAGCACGGTCACGTCCAAGGGGCTGATCTGCTACGTCGATGCGCAAAAAGGCATCTACACACCCAGTCGGCGTGCGAGCGCGTTCGTGACCTTCGGCATCGGTGAAAGAGCGACCGCCTTGCGCCCCGGCACCGGCGCGCGTGGCAACTACGTGAAAGTGCTCGCGGATACCGCGACGCGCGATGTGATCGTGACGCATGTGCGGCCCACGGCGCAACCGCTGGACCTCGAAGCCGACGGCGAGTCGGTCGACCTGTCGAAGATCGATGAAGCCTTCCTGCATCGCCATCTGGCGAAGCTGGTCAAGGTTTATTTCGATTGAGCGGAGGCCTGCGTGCCGTCTCGGATGCGATGACCCACCAAGGTGGCAACAGCTTTCGAATGCGCGCCTCAGCGAAGCGCTCGTCCATCAGGTAGAGCACGCCGCTGTCTTGCTCGGTGCGGATCACGCGGCCTGCGGCCTGCACCACCTTCTGCAGACCAGGATAAAGGTAGGTGTAGGCCCAGCCATCGCCGAAATGCGCCTCCATCCGCTCGCGCATGACCTCGTTGGCAGCGTTCAGTTGGGGCAGGCCAAGGCTGGCGATGAAGGCGCCGATGAGCCGGCTGCCGGGCAGGTCGATTCCTTCGCCGAATGCTCCGCCCAGTACGGCGAAGCCGATGCCTCGCCCGTCGGGACGAAAGCGCGCGATGAAACCATCGCGGTCCGATTCCGACATGTTGCGCGATTGGCTCCAGACGGGCACGTCCGGATGGTGCGCGATGAAGATGTCCCGAACGCTTTCGAGGTAGTCGAAACTGCTGAAGAACGCCAGGTAATTGCCGGGACGTTCGGCGTACTGCCGACCGATCAGCGCGACCAAACGGTCGCGCGTGCTTTCGCGGTCGCGGAAACGCGTCGACAGGTCATTGGTGATGCGCACGGCCAGTTGGCTGCCGTCGAACGGCGACGCGACGCGAAGCGTAGCGGTGTCCTCGGGCAGTCCCAGCGTCTGGCGGTAGAAGTCGAAGGGCGCCAGCGTCCCGGAAAAGCAGGCGGCGGAACGGCAGGCACCAAAGCGGCCGGCCAGGAACGGCGCGGGGATCAGGTTTCTGATCGCCAGGCGGCGCGTGCCCAGCTCGCCCAGCGTGCTCTCGAACACGGAATGGGTGTCGAATGCGTCGGCCATTCGGGCGAAATGGATCAAGTCGAAGAAGAACTGCTGAAGCGTGCCATGCGCGTCTTCGGGGCGTTCCGCGAAGTGATCGGCGATGGCCGTCGTGGCACCTTGCAGCACCTGAATGAACTCGCCGTCGAGCGTGTCGGCCGGCGCGTAGTTGGTGGCCTGGCGGTCCTGGATCGACCGCCAGCCGCGCTCGATGCGATTCAGTGCCGGTCTCAACGAAGCGGGCGCCGTGTGGCGCAGTGCATCCAGCGTTTCGCCCGCAAGTTCGGCGGTGTACATGCCGCGAGCCCGGTCGAGCAGGTTGTGCGCCTCGTCGATCAGCAGTGAAACCTTCCATTCTTCCTCCCTCATCATCGCGAAGAGGAAGGCGCTGACGTCGAAGTAGTGGTTGTAGTCGCCGACCACCACATCGCACCAGCGCACCAGTTCCTGCGACAGGAAATAGGGGCAGATGCCGTGCGCGAGCGCGATGCGGCGCAGCGTCGGCCTGTCCAGCCAGGCGGTCGACACTGCTTCCGCCCGTGCCGCTGCGACGCGGTCGTAGAAGCCACGCGCGAGCGGGCAGGCGTCGCCGTTGCAGGCACGGCCTGGGTACTCGCAGACTTTCTCGCGGGCCGTGAGTTCGATCACTCGCAATGGCACCTCCGCGCCCGAAAGACTTCGCAACGCTTCCAACGCAACCGGTCGGCCGGAGGTCTTGGCCGTCAGGAAGTAGACCTTGTCGATCTTGTTCTGCGCGCGCGCCTTCAACAGCGGGAAGAGGGTGGCCAGCGTTTTGCCGATGCCGGTCGGTGCCTCGACCATCAGATGGCGCCCGCGTGCTGCGCCCAGGTAGACCGACTGCGCGATCTCGCGTTGTCCGGCACGGAACGCAGCGTGCGGAAAGGGTTGTGCCGCCAAGCCGCGGCTCAGCGAATCATGGTGCCGTGCTTCCTGCACCGACCAGCTTTCGTAGGCCTCGCAGAGCGACTCGAAATGCGTCCGCAAGGCCGCTGCGTCGCAGCGTTCCTCCAGCACGGTCTCCTCGTCGGTCGCCAGATCGAGATAGACCAGCGCCACGTCGATCTGCGCGAGCGATTCGCGCTGGCACAGCATCCATCCATAGACCTTGGCCTGTGCCCAGTGCAGCGCGCGGTGGTTGTCGCGGATGGCGTCGAAACGGCCGCGGAAGGTCTTGATCTCCTCGACGCGACGGCGGTGCGGGTCGTAGCCGTCGGCACGACCACGCACCTGCAGACCACCATGCACTGCCCTCAGTGCGACCTCGCTCTCGTAACCCGCATCGCGGCGCATCTGCACGCGAAGATGGCCCGCGCTGCCTTGCTGTGCGGTCGGTGCCGGGACGAAGCGCAGGTCGATGTCGCCCTTGCGCGCAGTGAAGGCGCACAGCGTGCGCACTGCAACGCGTCGCAGGTCGGCTGTGCCAATGCTCTCGCTGGCGCCTCCCATGGCGTCATGGGAGCTCGCGGGGTCGGCGGGGATGGTCATGAACTGGACAAATATACAGGCTGTAGCCGTGGTCCTCGGCATGCTATGTGCATGCGTCGACCGCTGCGTTGCACGGCGGCCTGTACTGCCACGCCCACGCGTTAGTCTTCGGGCCTTTCCATGATTCCCTGATTCCCTGATGCGACAGCTCGCGATCGATACCGCCATGACAACAAGCAAGAAAGCCGTCTCTTCCACGCCCGGCATCCGCGTCGGCCCCAGCACCATCCACGGCCTTGGCGCTTTCGCCACCCGTGACATGCCGGCGGGCACCTTTCTCGGCTTCTACGATGGGCGGCGCTACAACGCCGAGCAGATCGCAGCCAAGACCTGGGACGACCAGCTGACCTATCTGTTTACGCTGTCCGACGGCATGACCATCGATGGCGGCAAGGGTGGCAACGGCACGCGGCATCTGAACCATTGCTGCGACCCGAACTGCGAAGCGGTCGAGGAATACGACGATGCGGGTCGGCTGCTGTTGCGGTTTCAGACGCTGGAAGCCGTGGAGGCGGGCGA
>JAZKDL010000076.1:0-14936 GCA_040387575.1 Pseudomonadota bacterium | reverse complement strand
GCCCGATCCGGGCCCTGGCGCGTACACCGAAACGGTGTCCAGCCGCTGCGCAACGACTGCTGCACGACAGGACGCTTCTCCGGAGAATCACATCCATGGCACACACGCCCAGCACCCGGCCTCATGCCGCAGGGCCTCGCGCGATCGGCTTCGTGCGGCGCCACCCTGTATGGATCGGCCTGTTGATCGCGATCATCCTGCTGGTCGCACTGTTCGACTGGAACTGGTTTCGCCCGCCGCTCGAACGCTACATCTCGCAGAAGACACAGCGCACATTCCGCATCTCCGATCTGCACGTGAAGCTGGGCCTGACGCCGACCATCCGGATGCGCGACGTGTACTTCGGCAACGCCGACTGGGCGCATGACCAGGCGATGGCGAAGATCCCGAACCTGGAGTTCTCCATTTCGCTGCGCGACCTGCCAGAGAAGATCCTGGTGCCACGCGTGGCGCTGACGCAGCCCGAACTCAACTTCGAGCGGCTCGCGGACGACCGCAAGAACTGGATCCTTTCGGAGCCCACCGACACATCGCCAAGCAAACTGCGGATAAGCACGCTGTCGGTCGACCGGGGCCAGCTGCGCTATGTCGACCATGGCATGCCATTCGAGATCGACGTGAACGCCAGCACCTTCGACGCCACCAGGCAGGAAGCGGCGAAAGACGCGGATGCGAAGCCACGGAACGACCGCTATTCGGCGCAATACGAATTCAAGGGCAAGTACCACGACGCCAGCTTTTCCGGCAACGCGCTGACCGGCGAAGTGCTCAGCTTCCAGGAGTCGGGCGTGCCGTTTCCGATCAAGGGAAAGCTGGTCGCCGGCACCACACGCCTCGAGGTCGAAGGCACGATCGCCGACGCCGCCAACATCAGCGCCATCGACACCCGGCTGCGCATCGAGGGCCAGACGCTGGCCAACCTGTATCCCTTCCTGCTGCTCCCGCTGCCGGCATCGCCGCCTTATCAGCTGCAGGGCCACCTGATCCTCAAAGGCAACCGCTACACGATGGACGACCTGGTCGGACGCATCGGCTCGACCGATGTCAGTGGCAGCGGCGCCTACATTGACCGCGAACCGCGACCGCTGCTGACGGCCGACCTGCACAGCAAACGCCTGGACATCGCCGACCTGGGACCGCTGGTCGGCGTGCAGACCCAACAGACCGGCGGCAAGCCCGCGGCCAGCCAGGCCCAAACCAGCAGCCGACCCGCCGCCAGCGCGCAGCAGCATGCGGCCGACCCGAATCACATCCTGCCTTCGGGCAGCTTCGACGGCAGCCGGCTGCAGAAGATCGATGCCGACGTCGATCTCGAAGCGAAGCAGCTGCGCGTGCCCAATTCGCTGCCGCTCGAGAGCCTGCGCGCATCCCTGCGGCTGCACGACGCGGTGCTGAAACTGCAGCCGCTGGAGTTCGGCTTTGCCGGCGGCGCGATCGTCTCGCAGATCCTGCTCGATGCACGCGAGCCGACGATCAAGTCGGAACTGAACGCCGACTTCCGGCAGATCCGGCTCGACCGGCTTCTGCCCAAGGTCGAGAAGGTCGCCAAGAGCGCTGGCGTGGTCGGCGCGACGGTGCGCATCGCGGGCACGGGCAACTCGATCGCCGACGCCGCGGCTGCGTCGAATGGCCGCATCACGGCGACCATTGCCGGCGGCCAGATATCGAACCTGCTCGATGCAGCGAGCGGCTTGAATGGCGGCAAGGTGCTGAGGCTGCTGGCTGGCGGCGACCGCACGATCGACGTCAACTGCGGCGGCGCGGCCTTCGATATCCGCAAGGGAATCGGCACGGCGTCGCTGTTCGTGATCGACACCGAGCAGACGCAGATTCTGGGCAGCGGCGGCTTCGACCTGCGCAACGAGCGCTTCGATCTGACCGTGGCGCCCAAGCCAAAGCAGATGGGCATTCTGTCGCTGCGCACGCCGGTGCGGCTCTACGGCACGTTCAAGAACCCGGACTTCCAGATCGACAAAGGTCCGCTGCTGGCCCGTGCCGGCGGCGCGCTGGCGCTGGCCGTTGCGGCGCCGGTGGCCGCGTTGATCCCGCTGATCGAAACCGGGCCGGGCGAAGCGACGAACTGTCCCGCGTTGCAGCGGCAGGTCGGGCCGGCTGCAAAGCAGGCGACGTCACGCGCCCGGGGCGCGAAATCGGCGCCGGCCGTGCGCTGACGAACCCACGCGTTTCAAGTGGCCACGAACCCGCCAAATACGTCATTCTCGATCGCCAGAATGCTGTATCGACGGTAATTGGCGAACTGGTTTTCGCTTGCGTTGTTGTACTTTGCGCACCACGACTCTTTGAGAGTCCGCTTCACATCGATATCGTCGCTACGCAGCTCCGGACGCGCCAGAAGCAGGAAGTACATGGTCCCAGCGGCACTCGATGCCTCGGCCGACTCATTTTTCGATAAACGCTCCAGATCCCTGCAAACCTGTTTTGCGTAACTAATGATCATATCGATCGCTTCAATGGTCGGCGCCATTGAATTTTCGGATGAATTATCGTCAATCGCCTTTTTGATATCGCTTGCCTGAAGGTTCTGGTCGGAAGCGAACATCCTCATGATCATGACATTTCTCATCGCCACGGTCACTTTGCCCTCGTTCAATGCCGGGGCAACACCACCAGAATGCGCTCCCATTTCAATGAAGAGCCGTGCGAAATTAAAAAATTTCGCAAGCGATTTATTCTTCGAATCAGAATGAATTTTCGATTTTGACAGGCTGGACACCACTTCTTCCTTGCTCATATCCGGGTTCGCCAGCACCGCTCTATAAACTTGCAACGGCACGTCATCTTTTTCGGGATCATTATTCATCCAGCGTTCAAATATCGAAAACATTCTTTCGACATGAGCTTCGCTCACTTTTGGCCAGGCTTTACCCGAACTGGAAATATCGTTCAATTTCGCAGTCAGGTTTCCAATACTGATGCCCCTGTGTTCCACCATCAGTCTCAGCATGGCCGCATTGCGGGCTTCGGCTTCCGTGGGGGTCGCCTTTCGCCCGAACTCAGCCGTCTTCTTCACGTCCGCCGCACTTCGAACCGTGGACGGTTGCCGATGCACGATTTGCGTGTGCGCCACCACATCGGCCTCCTGCTGCGTCCAATTTTCCGGAATGCCGTCGGGGAAGTGCGTCTTGCATGCGTCGAACAACTCGCCCATGCCAGGCGCGATGTCTTCCATCGACGCGCCATTGTTCAACTCCCACACGAGGTCGCCTGCCTTGTCCGTGATGGCCATGTCCAGGTAACTCAATTGCATGTTGCTGCTCAGCGTGTTGAGCGCCCGCTTCAATGCAGCCAACCGCAGTTCCGGGGAAGCGAAGGTCGTCGAATGCCAGGCGTACTGGATCGGGCCCAGCTGCGCGGCCAGACTGGCGACGGCCGGACTCTCCGTCCGGGCTGCAGTGACCGGACGGGACGATCCGAGCGGTGTCACACCCGGCAAGTCATCTGGCACATGCGCCGGGGTTGTCGCCGCATGGCAGTCGAATGCGGGGCCGGGTGCCGAGCGCTTTGCGGGGCGGAGCATGGCGTCACCGTCGGCGCCGCTGTGCCGGCGTGATGGTTTCGGCCTGGTGGCCGCGCCATCGAGCACAGCGGTCCAGCGCTCGATCGTGCTCGCTGGCAAATACGGCGACAAAAGCGGCGTTTGGATATGGGGCCGGAGCGCGGCGAGGAGTTGATCAGGCACATCCTGCAGCACCTCGGCACTGAATCCCCGGAGATCGAGCGCCTTGCCGGACGGCATCGCGACTTCGGCGCTCAGCACCCGAACCAGTTCGTCGGATTCGTCGTAGATGCTCTCGCTGTTGTAGAGAGCGAGTTCAAAAAGCGGATCACTTGCTGTCGAAGTCGAAGTCGGATTCGCAATGGCGATCTGTTTCTCGGCAGAGGCGCCAGGCGCGCCGACCACATCAGCGGGACCGGTGCTGAAGATGCCGGGCATCCAGGAAGCACGAGTGTGGGCATCGTGGGGCTGCGGGTCCGACCCGGCCATCGGGTAAGAAACCCAAGGTACTTCGACGGTCGTTCGCGCGCGCCTCTGTGTTGGCTGCGTCGCCACCGGCCCTCCCGACGCCGAATTCGTGCCAGCGACGGAAGTCCCGGGTGCTGTCGGGTCGAAGCCCGGCGGCTGGCGGCGGGACGTGATTCGGCTGTCGTTCGTCATGCATTGACCTCGGTGTGGCGAGAGCGCCGAGGCGCGGGACCGAGATGGTCATCCGCACGCACATGCCGATTTCATGTCCCGCGAAGCGAATGTCTGCCGTGCGAAGGAATCTGGCACGAAAGACGCCGGACCGAAAGACCTGTCGATCGAATGCAGTCCGGCAATCCTTCAAGCCGGCTTGATCCCCAGGTACTTCCGCACCGCGTCGGTCGACGTGCCCGCGGCGGCCACTGCCGATCGCAGCTTGGCTTCCGTGACGCCGAAGGTCTGCGTCCAGTAGCGCAGTTCGTGATGTTCGTTGACGTTGATGCGCGCCGCGTCCTGGGGTCCACGCTTGCTCAGGTCGTCTGCCATGGTGCTCTCCTTGAATGTGAAGGCGGCAGCATGCAAAGCCGCCCCACCCCCGCGCGTCGGCGTGCCCTGAGTGCACCTGCGGGAGAAGCCGACAGCGGCTTGTTTGCTGCGTCCTACGCGACACGTTCTGCGGGCTTGTCCGACGCGGACCACGCACCGGCCCGGCTACATTTTTTGCGCCATGCCCGAATCCCTCGCTCCAGCCGCTCTCCCCTACGCAGATATCTTTGTCGGCCCGAGCGAGACTGCAGCGCTGATGCGGCAGCACGACTGGGCGGCCACCCCGCTCGGTGCGCCCGAAGGCTGGCCAGAGTCGCTCAAGGTCGCGCTGCGGATACTGTTGACCTCGCGCTTCGAGATGTGGCTTGGCTGGGGTCCGGACGTCGCCTTCTTCTACAACGACGCCTACCGCCCGACGCTCGGCATCAAGCATCCACAGGCACTCGGCCGGCCTACCCGTGATGTGTGGTCGGAGATCTGGGAAGACGTGCGCGGCCGCATCGCAACGGTTTACGAGCGCGGCGAGTCGACCTGGGACGCAGCGCTGATGCTGCTGGTGGAACGCTCAGGCTATCCCGAGGAGACGTACCACACCTTCTCGTACAGCCCCCTGATCGGCGACAGTGGGCGGATCGAAGGCATCTTCTGTGCGGTCTCCGAAGAAACGGGCCGTGTGATCAGCGAACGGCGGCTGCAGTTGCTCCGAGAGCTCGGCGCCGGCCTGGCATCGGCGGACAAGCGGCATGCCGTGGTCGCGACGGTGCGCAACACCATGGCGCTGGCCGGACGCGACCTGCCCTTCACACTGATGTATCTGTTCGATGCGGCCGGTGAGCCGCAACTGCACTGCGCGGTCGGCATGGCGACCAGCCATCCGCTCACGTCTGCGGGCCGCTGGCAGTCCGACCGTCTGGATGCAGGCGAGACGACGTGGTCCCTGCCGCTCGGCGACGAGCCCGACGTGCCGACCGGGCTCTGGAACAAGCCGCCCACAGCGGCCCTTGTCGTCGCACTGCCACCGCAGGGTACGGCGCGGGCCGCCGGATTCCTGGTGGTTGGCGTCAATCCTTATCGGGCGCTCGACGAGGCGCTGATGAGCTTCGTGCGTCTGCTCGCCGGCCAGATTGCGCCGAGCCTGGCGAATGCCGAGGCGCTCGAAGCGAGCACCGCCGAGCGCGACCAGCTGCGTGATCTGTTCCGGCAGGCGCCGGGCTTCATGTGCGTGACGCGTGGACCCGGGCATGTCTTCGAACTGGTGAACGCGTCGTACCAGCAACTGGTGGGGCACCGGCAGATCGAAGGCAAGCCGGTGCGCGAAGCGCTGCCTGAACTGGGGGGCCAGGGCTTCTACGAACTGCTCGATTCGGTGTACACCAGCGGACGGCCCTTCGTCGGCCAGAGCATGCAGATCATGCTTCAGCGCACGCCGGACTCGCCGCTCGCCAAGCGCTATCTGGACTTCGTCTACCAGCCGATCGTCGATGCGAGCGGCGCCGTCACCGGCATCTTTGCCGAGGGTGCCGACGTGACCGAAAAGGTCAGCGCCGAAAACGAACTGCGCCGCCTGAACGAGAACCTGGAAGAGCGCATCGCGCGGCGCACACGCGAGGTCGAAGAGGCGCTGGAACAGCTGAAGGCCGAGGCGCGCGAACGTGAGTCGGTGCAGGAGGCGCTGCGGCAGTCGCAGAAGATGGAGGCCGTCGGCCAGCTGACGGGTGGCCTGGCGCACGACTTCAACAACCTGCTGGCCAGCATCAGCGGCAGCTTCGAGCTGATGCAGCGGCGGCTTTCGCAGGGCCGTGTCAGCGATTTCGAACGCTACATCAGCGTCGGCCAGGGCGCGGCCAAGCGCGCCGCGGCCCTGACGCACCGCATGCTGGCCTTCTCGCGCCGCCAGACGCTGGAGCCCAAGCCCACCGACGTGAACCGGCTGGTGGGCGGCATGGAGGAGCTGATCCGTCGCACGATCGGACCGGAGAACGAACTCGAGTTCGTCGGCGCAGTCGGCCTCTGGACCACGCAGGTCGATCCGCACCAGCTAGAGAACGCGTTGCTCAACCTGTGCATCAACGCCCGCGACGCGATGCCCAGCGGCGGACGGCTGACCATCGAGACTGCGAACAAGTGGATGGACGAGCGCGCCGGCCGCGAACGCGATCTGCCGCCAGGACAGTACGTGTCGCTCTGCGTGACCGACACCGGCACCGGCATGACGCCCGAGGTCATCCAGCGCGTGTTCGAGCCCTTCTTCACCACCAAGCCGATCGGCATGGGAACGGGGCTCGGCCTGTCGATGGTCTACGGCTTTGCACGCCAGTCGGGCGGGCAGGTGCGGGTGTACTCGGAAGTCGGCATGGGCACGACGATGTGCGTGTACCTGCCGCGCCACCACATGGCACCCGAGGATTTCGAGCTTCCCGTCCCGGTGGAGCCGCCACGCCGCAGCGCCGCCGGCACGGTGCTGGTGGTCGACGACGAACCGAGCGTGCGTGCCTTGGTGGTCGAGGTACTGGGCGACCTTGGCTTTCAGACGCTGGAAGCCGGAGACGGCGCGGGCGGGCTGGCGGTGCTGCAGTCGACCGTGACCATCGACCTGCTGATCACCGATGTCGGCTTGCCCGGTGGCATGAACGGGCGCCAGCTGGCCGATGGCGGCCGTGCCTCGCGGCCAGGCCTGAAGGTGTTGTTCATCACAGGCTATGCCGAGAATGCAGTGCTCGGCAACGGTCACCTGGAACCCGGCATGCAGGTACTGACGAAGCCATTCACGCTCGATGCACTGGCACTGCGTGTGCAGGACCTGATCGCCACCGAGCCACCGCCGCCGACGATCGACAGCTGACGCGACGGGCGGCGCTGCCAGCGGCCGCCCTTCCGCTTTCAGTCCGGCTTGGCAGGCGCCACGCGCGCTTCCAGCATCAGGATCACCTGCTGCGCCATGAACTGCAACTGCTCCAGCTGTTCGGGCGTGATGTCACGCGGCTCGCGATCTATCACGCAGACGGTGCCCAGCGCATGGCCGTTCGATGTGACGAGCGGTGCGCCCGCATAGAAACGGATGTTCGGGTCGCCGACGACCAGCGGATTCGATTCGAAGCGCGCGTCCTTGGTTGCGTCGTTCACCACCATGGGTTGACCAGGCGTCTGGATGGCGTGCGCGCAAAAGGCCAGTTCGCGCGGCGTCTCGCTCACCTGCAGGCCCACGCGCGACTTGAACCATTGCCGCTTGTCGTCGATCAGCGAAATGACGGCGATCGGCGTGCCGCAGATGTCTGCGGCCATTCGCGTGATGTCGTCATAGGCCTGCTCCTCCAGCGTGTCCAGCACGCACAGGCGCTGGAGCTCGGCGAGACGGGCGACTTCGGAAGGGAGCGGCAGGGTATCGGACATGGACGGGCGTTGACTTGGCCGGTGAAGGATCGGCAGGGTTTGAAGGGCGGACGCGTCGGGAAGCGAACAGAACAGGCCCGCATCGTACGTGACCACCCTCCACCGCCCTGTCGGCGCGAAACCCTTTCGGGCACGCGACCGTTGCATGCCCGCTACAGTGGCGCCCCCTGCTGGAGGCTTACCGTTTTGTTCCGTTTCTTCGAAAGACTGCTTCAACCTTATCCCGCCGCCGAACCCGCACTGCCTCCCGACGGCTTCCTGCCGTTCATCTGGGCTTGCACCCGGGGCGTGCGCGGCACGATCTTCGCGATGGCAGCACTCACTGCGGTGATGTCGTCCTTCGAGGCATTGCTCGTGGCGATGCTCGGGCGCATCGTCGACTGGCTCGGCGGCCAGGTGCCGGCACAACTTTGGACGCAGCGCGGCACCACCCTCGCCTGGCTGGCTGCGGTGCTGGTGGCCAGCATCGCGGTCGTGGCGCTGCAGACCATCGTCAAGCACCAGACCCTGGCCATCAACCTGCCGATGCGGCTGCGCTGGAACTTTCACCGCCTGATGCTCGGCCAGAGCATGGCCTTCTATCAGGACGAATTCGCCGGCCGAATCACCGCCAAGGTGATGCAGACCGCGCTGGCGGTGCGTGACACCATCTTCGTGCTCGCCGACGTGCTGGTGTCGATGGGCGTTTATGTGCTCACGCTGATCGTGTTGGCCGCGGTGCTCGACAGCCAGCTGATGCTGCCCTTCGTGGCCTGGTTGCTGGCGTACATCGTGGCCCTGGTGTTCTTCGTGCCCCGGCTGGGCAAGGTGGGCAAGGCGCAGGCCGATGCGCGTTCGCTCATGACCGGCCGCATCACCGACGCCTACACCAACATCGCGACCGTGAAGCTGTTCTCGCACAGCCAGCGCGAGGCCGGCTTCGCACGTGCCGCCATGAAGGAGTTCATGACGACCGGCCACGCGCAGATGCGCCTGGTGAGCGCCTTCGAGATCGTCAATCACACGCTCAGCATGGGCCTGATCGGCGGCATGGCGGGTATGGCGCTGTGGCTCTGGTCGAAGGGCACCGTGGGCATCGGCGCGGTCGCGGCGGCCACTGCGATGGCGCTGCGGCTGCAGGGCATGTCGCACTGGATCATGTGGGAGATGACCAGCCTGTTCGAGAACATCGGCACCGTGCAGGACGGCATGAAGACGCTGTCGCGGCCGCAGACCGTGCTCGATGCGCCGGCCGCCGCCGTGCTCGACGTGCCGCGCGGCGAAGTGCGCTTCGACCACGCGAGCTTTCGCTACAGCCCGTCCGGCCGGCGCGTGATAGACGACCTCACGCTCACCGTGCGGCCCGGCGAGAAGATAGGGCTGGTCGGTCGTTCGGGCGCCGGCAAGTCGACGCTGGTGAACCTGCTGCTGCGCTTCCATGACCTGGACGGCGGCCGCATCCTGATCGACGGGCAGGACATCGCGCAGGTCACGCAGGACTCGCTGCGCAGCCAGATCGGCATGGTCACGCAGGACACGTCGCTGCTGCATCGATCGGTGGCCGACAACATCGCCTACGGCCGCCCCGACGCCACGCCGGCCGCAGTCCAGGCAGCGGCCGAACGCGCCGAGGCGCACGACTTCATCCAGACGCTGGGCGACGCCAAGGGCCGGGGTGGCTACGAGGCGCACGTGGGCGAACGCGGCGTCAAGCTGTCGGGCGGCCAGCGCCAGCGCATCGCGATCGCCCGGGTGATGCTGAAGGACGCGCCGATCCTGCTGCTCGACGAAGCGACCAGCGCGCTCGACTCCGAGGTCGAGGCAGCGATCCAGGCAAGCCTGTATCGGCTGATGGAAGGCAAGACAGTGATCGCGATCGCCCATCGGTTGTCGACCATCGCGGCGATGGACCGGCTGATCGTGCTGGACGGCGGCCGCGTGGTGGAAGAAGGCGATCACGCCACGTTGCTGGCGCACGGCGGGCTGTATGCACGCCTGTGGGCGCACCAGAGCGGCGGGTTCCTGGGCGAGGAAGCCGACGAGGCCACCACCGGCGCGTGAGTGCCGGTAGTGCATTGACCGCGCGCTTTCCACGGCAAGTCCTACAGGGCGCGCCGACCGATGCCGACAGGCGAAACGAGCGCTGCTGCGATGCTCTACACATCATCAACGCAGAGGAGTTTCGTCGTGAATTCAATCATCTACATCGTCGGTCTGGTCGTGGTCGTGGTCGCCGTGCTCTCGTTCTTCGGGCTGCGCTGAATACGTTTCCCGCACCGTACGTTCCGGTCGACATGGCCGGGCATCGAGGTCGCTGACAGGCGACCTTTTTTTCGTACGCGCTTTCCATCCAGCTCATCCGCCTTCGTGTGGGTGTTTGCTGCCGGTGGCCGAAAACCGGCGGGCATAATTTCCTGCTTCTTCCGCGGTGTCCGCAGCGGCGCCGCATCCGCTCTCCGAAGGGATTTCGTTGTCCATTGCGCTGCGCGACACTGCCGTCCTGGATGCGGTGATCACCGAGGCCGTCCAGCTTGTCGAAGAGGCCGGTCCGCTGGAAGACGCGCAAGCCATGCGCGAGGCTGCGATGGCGCACGCGGACGAGTCGTCACGCATCGATGCGCGCGCCCGACATCTCGGGCTGCGCCTCGGGTTACCGCAGGAATTGGCGCGTGGTCGGCAGTGGGCGCCATGGATGCTGCTGGGACTGGTCGCCCTGGTCGTCGCGGCGGGCTTCTCGCTCGCGGGTGGCGTGACCGGCGACGGCGATCGACGGATCAACGTGACGATCGCGCTCACGAGCCTGCTGGGCTTCCATCTGTTCACACTGCTGTCGTGGCTCGCCGGACTGGCACTGCCGGCCACCCGCCTGCCCGCGTCGTTCGGTCGACTGTGGCTCGCACTCACCGCGCGCGTGGCCGGCGGGCGGCGTGGCCAGGCGCCGCTGCTGCTGCGCGCCGCCACCGGGCTGCTCGCCCGCGCGCGGCTGCTGCCCTGGGCTTTCGGCTTCGTCAGCCACGCGATCTGGAGCCTGTCCTTTGCCGCGGTGCTGGCGTCGCTGTTGTTCGCGCTGGCCTTCCGCAACTACACGCTGAGCTGGGAGACGACGATCCTCGATCCGGGTTTTTTCGTCGAGGGCGTGCGCATGCTCGGTTGGCTGCCTGCGCACTTCGGCTTTCCGGTGCCCGACGCGCAGACAGTGCTGTCTGCCGCGCCGGGTGTTGCGCAATCACCGGTCTTGCCGGCTTTGCCCGCCGCCGGACAGCGCGAGTGGGCCCTCTGGCTCACCGGCTGCATCGTGGTCTATGGCCTGCTGCCGCGCGTGTTGCTGATGGTGCTGTGCGCCGTGGTCTGGCGCGTTCGAAAGCCCGCGCTCCGACCGGATCTGGCCGCGCCCTACTATCGTCGGCTGGCAACGCGCTTCAACGCGATGGCGCCAGCCCGGGTCGTCGATGCCGACCCGGGCCGCATGCCGACAGCCGCACCGCCGGGACTTGCTCTGGAAAGCACGCAGGACATGCTGGTCGCGGTCGGCTTCGAATTGCCTTCGGACGCCGATTGGCCGCCGACCGCGCTGGCGGCGCTGGCGAGCCGGGCAACGGCGGCATCCGCCTCCGTGCACCTGCAGCGCGTCGACGGCAGCGCAGCCGAGCGGCGCGCGCTACTCGACCGCCTCGCGAATTGGCGGCCGCAGCGCGTGCTCGTGGTTTGCCGCGCCGTGTCCAGCCCCGATCGCGGCACCGAGCGCTTTCTGCGCGACGTGCTGGCGTTGAGCGGCGAATGCCGGCTCTGGCTGCACGACGCAGGCACGGACGCCGACAGCGACGCAAGTCAACGCTGGCTGGTCTGGCTCGCGGACACCGGCCTGGGCCCGCAACGCATCCGCGCCGGCGATACGGAAGCGATCCTGGAAGGCTGGCAACCCCGATGAGCGCCACGCCCATTCGGACGACGCCCGTCGACGACGCCATCCGCATCGCCGTGGTCGGCCACACCAACGCCGGAAAGACGTCGCTGCTGCGCACCCTCACCCGGCGGCAGGACTTCGGCGAGGTCGCCTCGCGGCCCGGCACCACGCGGCATGTGGAAACGGTGGAGCTCGCTCCAGGTGGCCACATCGCGATCCGCTTCTTCGACACGCCCGGGCTGGAGGACGCGGTCACGCTGCGCGAGCACCTCGCGGCCTTTGCCGAAGTGCCCACGCCGCCCGAGCGCATCCGCCGCTTCCTGCAGAGCCCCGAGGCGCATGGCGTCTTCGAGCAGGAAGCCAAGGTGCTGCGGACGCTGTTGGAGGTCGACGCCGCCTTCCTGGTCATCGACGTGCGCGAGCCGGTGTTGCCGAAGTACCGCGACGAGATCGAACTGATCGGCTCCTGCGGCCGGCCGGTGTTGCCGGTGCTGAATTTCGTGCGCGACACGGCCCAGCGTGAGCCCGAATGGAAGGCGCTGCTGGCGGCCTATGGCCTGCACGCGGTCGTGCGCTTCGACGCGGCCGCGCCCTTCGTCGGCGCCGAGCGGGCGCTCTATCAGGATCTGGTCACGCTGCTGCGGGACCGGCGCGCACAACTCGACGCCGTGACCGCGCACCTCGCCACCGAAGCCGCGCAACGGCGAGACGCAGCCGCTGCGCGCATTGCGGAACTGCTGGTCGACGTGGCTTCGATGCGCCGCACGGTGCCGGCTGGCGCCGAAGTCTCGGCAGCGGTTGCCGATCTGCGGCGGGATGTGTTCGACAAGGCGCAACGCTGCGCGGACGACCTGCTGTCGCTGCACGGCTTTCGTGTCGGCGACACGGCCGAAGCGCCGCTGCCCCAGGTCGAGGGGCGATGGTCGATGGATTTCTTCAGCGCCGAGGCGATGAAGAACGCCGGCATCCGGCTCGGCCAGGGCGCAGCGGTCGGCGCGGCTCTGGGCGTGGCACTGGACCTTGCGGTGGGCGGCCTGTCGCTCGGCGCGGGGGCGGCATTGGGGGGCGCCCTCGGCGGCGCGTTGATGCAAGGCTGGGGGCCGCTCGGCCGCAAGCTCGCCAACCGGCTGCGCGACCTGCGCGAACTGAGCGTGGAAGACGCGGTGTTGATCGTGCTGCTCGTCTGGCAGGTCGACCTGTGGCGGGCGCTTGCGCAGCGCGGACATGCGGCCACCGGCCCGCTCGCGCCCTTTGGCCCGGTGGCAGAAACATCGAGCGCAACGGCATCGGCATCGGCATTGCCACGCCCGCTCGTGCAGGCCGCCATCTTCACCTTGCGACCCGCGCGCAGCCACCCGGAATGGGAAGCTGGCTCACGCAGAAAGCCCGACATTCCGCACCGCGCGGCATTGATGGCAAGATTGGCACAGGATGTGCAACGCATTGCAACATCACAACCGCCGAAAGATCCGCTCCGCTAGTGCGCCGAATTCCTCCTTCCCCGATGAAGCCCGACGGCGACACCTTTCTTGCCAACGTCATGGACCTGCTCGCCGACGCGATCTGCGTGGTCGACGCACAGGGCGTGTTCATGTTCGTGAGCGCCGCCTGCAAGCAGATCTTCGGCTACGAGCCCGAAGAGATGGTCGGGCGCAACATGATCGATTTCGTGCTGCCGGAAGACCGCGCGCGCACGCTCGGCCAGGTCGATGCGATCCACACCAGCACGCAGCAGCCGCATTTCGAGAACCGCTACCTCCGCAAGGACGGGCAGACCGTGCACATCATGTGGTCGGCGCGCTGGTCGGAAAGCGGCGGTGTCCGCGTCGCGGTGGCGCGCGACGTGACCGAACGCAAGCGCGCCGAGTCGATGCAAGCCGCGCTCTATGCCGTGTCGGAAGCTGCGCACACGGCCGAAGATCTGCTGACGCTGTTCCGGCGCATCCATGAGATCGTGGCCAGGCTGACGACGGCGTCGAACTTCTTCGTTGCGCTGTACGACGAAGCCAAGGACGAACTCAGCTTTCCCTACTACGTCGACAGCCACCACACGCCACCCGAGCCACGCCCGCTCGACTCCGGCACGTTGAGTGCGGAGGTGATCCGCACCGGGCAGGCGCTGCTGCTGCGTGCCGATTCGCCAGAGCCGCTGCCGCCGGGCGTGAAGATCGACATGGGCAAGGACTCGCTCGACTGGCTCGGCGTGCCGCTGCAGACGCAGAAGGGCCCGATCGGCGTGCTCGTGGTGCAGAGCTATTTCGGCGACACGCGCTACACCGAGAAAGATGTGGAGCTGCTGCAGTTCGTGTCGGCGCAGGTGGCGAGCGCCATCGAGCGCAAGCAGGCCGAGACCTGGCTGCGCCATATCGCGCGACACGACCCGCTGACCGATCTGCCGAACCGCACGTTGCTGAACGACCGGCTGCAGTCCGCCTTGCGCCACGCCCGGACCGAACTCACGCGGCTGGCGGTGCTGTACCTCGACCTCGACATGTTCAAGCAGGTCAACGACAGCCATGGCCATGCGGTCGGCGATCAGTTGCTGCAGGAAACCGCACAGCGCCTGCGCCGCTGCGTGGGCGACGCCGGCATGGTCGGGCGCATCGGTGGCGACGAGTTCCTGGTGCTGCTCGACCAGGACCCGTCGCCGGCCCGCGCCGTCGAAGTGGCGGAGCAGATCCGCGTTGCGCTGTGCGAGCCCTTCTCGATGAACGACGAGCAGTTTCAGGTGTCGCCGAGCATCGGCATCGCGCTGCATCCGCAGCATGGCGATGACTACAAGCGGCTGATCCGCCATGCGGACGAGGCCATGTATGCGGCCAAGAAGGCCGGCGGCAATCGCAGCCGCGTGAAGAGCAGCCAGCGCCGGTCTGAACCTACAGCGAAAGCGCCGGGCCTGCGCTAGGCTGATCGCCATCGTGCCCGTGCCGGCCGGAGACCGTACCGGTGGCATGAACTGCACGCCACTTTCGCGAAGGACCCCAGCCATGTCGTCTCCCTTGCCTTCGGCCACATCCGCCACGCCGGCCCGCCGCCACTTCTCGATGATCCGCGGCTTTCATCTGGCGGACATCTTTACGCTGGGCAATGCCGCTTGCGGCGTCGGCGCGGTCTTCCTCGCGATGGCCTTCA
>JAZKDL010000075.1:0-2502 GCA_040387575.1 Pseudomonadota bacterium | reverse complement strand
ACATGCGGTGCAGCATCAGCAGCGCCGCGTCGGCGTCCGGGCAGCCGATGTGCACATGCTGGCCGAAGATGGTGAACTGCTTGCTCAGGTAGCCGTACAGCTCCGACAGTTCGCGAAAGCGCGGCTTGTCGTAGATGCGGCGCTCGTGCCATTGCTGGAAGGCGTGGGTGCCGCCGCCGACCACCGCGATGTTGAGCTTGTCGGCATTGCGGATCAGCGCCTCGCGGATCGGGCTGAGCTGGTCGATCACGTCCTGCGCCGAATGGCAGATGTCGGTCGATATCTCGATCATGCTCGACGTCATCTCGGGCACCACGCTGCCCGGCAGCGGCGTTTCGGCCATCAGCCGCAGCATGTCCTCGGCATAGGGCGCGAGGTCGTAATCGTGCGTGTTGACCAGCTGCAGCTCGAGCTCGACGCCGAGCGACAGCGCCTCGGAGTGGTTGAAGCGTTCGAGCGGGACCGTGCGGTCCTTCGGCGATGCCGACGATGGCGACGATGCCGGCTGGACGCCCGCACGCGGGTCGGGTCGATGGCTGCTGCTCATCGCTGAGAGTCCTCGCTGCTGCTGCCGCCGAAGGCCTCGGGCAGCCACGCCCTGGACGCCTCGCCCGCCGCGTGGATCGCGATGGTGGCGAGCACGGCGCCGAACAGTTCCATCGTGAGGATCGCCGGCAGCACGACCTGCGTGATCATGGCGCCGAGCAACGGCGACGCCGTGACGAAGTTCGATGCGATCAGCAGCGCGATCGACGACAGCGGCGCCATCGCGCAGCCGACCCAGAAGGCCTGCCGCCAGCTCGCGCCGCTGCCCGGATTGGCGACCGCCACGCCGGCGATCTTGGCGACCCCGCGCACCGCGATCAGCGTGAACACCACGCTCGCCACCGGCAGGCTCCAGTCGGCGCCCGCGGCGACCACGGACACCAGCACGAACATCAGCATCGTCAGCAGCGAGGCCGCGGTGCCGAGCTGGCGCGGCCAGGCCCAGGGTTTGGGATTGAGCTGCTTGAGCAGCACGCCGCCGATCAGCGCGGCCAGCGGCGCCGAGCCGCCGAAGTGCGCCGCCAGCGCGGCGCCGGCCGCGATGATCGCGAGCAGCAGGATCGCGGTGTTCTCGCTGGTCGGGCTCATCACCCGCAGCGCCGAACGCAGCGCCAGCGCCATCAGCGCGCCGACGACGAAGGACATGCCGAGCACCACGCCGACCGGGTACAGCTTCTGCATGAAGGCCAGCGGCGCGCGCTCGATCAGGCCGGCCTGCGCGTAGCCCAGCGTCAGCGCGTAGAAGGTGCTGAGCGTGGCCAGCGTCATCGCGCGTTCGGTGACCGGGCCGGAGGCGCGCGTGTCCATGATCACGCGGCTCAGCACGGCCGGCGAGGCGACCATCGCGATCAGCGCGATCGGGTTGGCGACCGGATGCGGAACGTCCATCAGCTCCATCGCCCAGAGCACGCCGAAATAGGTGAAGCCGGACTCCAGAATGCTCTGCAGCAGCACCCGCGGGTTGTGGCGGAACCAGCGCAGCGGCAGCCGGCCGCCGGCCTCGAACAGCACGATCGCCACGCCGAGCTCGAGCAGGAACAGGCTGATCCCCTGCAGCGGCCAGACCGCGCCTTCGAACCCCGCGAAGCCAACGACCATGCCGACCATCGAATAGCCGACCACCTTGGGCATGCCCAGGTAGCGCTGCACGAGGTGGCCGGCCGCTGCGGCCACGGCCAGCAGCAGCGACCACGCCACGGTCGGCAAGCCGGCGGAAGGGCGGAGCCAGTCGGCCCAGAAGGCGTAGAGATCGGGTGGGAGAAAAGACATCAGTTCATGAGCCCGTTCATGCAGGTAGGAAAAAACTCAGCGCCCGGCCGCGCCACCGCGCGACGATCGCGCGGCGGATGCGCTGGCGGTCGGTGCCGCTCACGCTGTGCGCGCGCAGCGCCAGCCGGAAGGCGCAATAGAAGCTCACGCTCACGTTGAGCGCGCCGATGACCGGGATCGCCGCCACCGCCCACCATAACGCAGCGTCGTGAACGACCGGCCAGCCGATCGCTGCTGCGGCGGCGGCTACCTGGCCGGCCGACAAGGTCACGTGGCGCACGTCCAGGCCGATGCCGAAGAAGGCCAGAAAGGCCGGCAGCAGCCCGAGCATCAGGCCGAGCGAGATGTTCGACGCGAAGCCCGAGATGTGGGTGCGGATGAAGTCGGCCCAGCGCCGTGCGCGCGCCTGGCCCAGCACCGCGGCGATGCGCGGGTTGTGGCGCATCGCCGAGTCGAGCCGGTGCAGCACGAACGCGTTCTCGGTCCAGCCCGCGATGATGCTGGCGGCGAACAGCAGCACGCCGGTGAACACCGCGTACAGCGCGGTCGGCCCGGCCAGCGACAGCGAGTGCAGCACCTCGGCCGCATGCGCGGCGTCGAGCACGTGGCGGCCGAAAGCGTAGAGGGCGGCCACGCTGAGCGCGACCATCACCGGCACCACGACCAGCACGTTGCCGAGCACCGCCG
>JAZKDL010000074.1:2240-6849 GCA_040387575.1 Pseudomonadota bacterium | reverse complement strand
CGCGCGGGCCGGTGCTGGTTGGCAGCCACCTGGATACGCAGCCATCCGGCGGGAAATTCGACGGGCCCTACGGCGTGCTGGCCGGCCTCGAGATCCTGCATGCGCTGCATGAGAGTGGCACCATCACCGAGGCGTCCATCATCCTGGTGAACTGGACCAGCGAAGAGGGCTGCCGCTTCAGCCCCTCCATGATCGGCGCGGCAGGCGCCATGGGCGTCTCGCACGATGAATAGTGGAAGGTGTGTCCGCGCAAGGCGTGCCCGTTGAGTTGCAGTTGTTGCGGCCCGAGGCCGGAGAGGCGCTTCTGCATCGTCACGCGGCCCGGCAGCAGGCCCCACATCGGATGCGCGACGCCATCGGCCGCGACCAGGGTGTCGAAGAGCGACATCATGCCGCCGCATTCGGCCCAGACCGGCTTGCCGGCGGCGACGTGGGCCGCCAATGCGTCACGCAATGCAGACTGCATCGAAAGCGTCTCGGCATGCAGTTCCGGATAGCCGCCGGGCAGCCAGACCGCGTCGCACGCCGGCAAGGCATCGCCCGCGAGCGGCGAGAAGAAGACCAGCGACGCGCCCATCGCGGTCAGCAGGTCGAGATTGGCGGGATAGATGAACGAGAAGGCCGCGTCGCGCGCGATCGCGATCGTGCGACCGGCGAGCAGCGCTGCGGGCACGGGCGCTTCAACGATCGCCTCGTTCGGTGCAGCGGCCGATGCCGACCATTGGGGCAACCGATCGAGCGGCAGTTGGCCCAGTGGCGTCGCCGCGAGCGCGTCGGCCGCCGCGTCGAGCCGCGCCATCGGGTCGTCGATCTCGCCGGCGCCGACCAGGCCCAGATGCCGCTCGGGCAACGCGAAATCCGCGCCGCGCGGCAAGCCGCCTAGCCATTGCGAAGGCTCGCGCAACGCCGCCTGCAACATGCCCGCATGCCGCTCGCTGGCCACGCGGTTGGCCAGCACGCCGGCCCAGGGCAGGCCCGGCCGGAAGTGCTGCAGGCCGAAAGCCAGCGCACCGAAGGTGCCGGCCATGGCGTGGGCGTCGATCACGGCGATCACCGACAGGCCGAAGCGCTCGGCCAGGTCGGCGGCGCTGGGCGTGCCGTCGAACAGGCCCATCACGCCTTCGACGATCAGCAGATCGGCCGAGGCTGCCGCGGCCTGCAGGCGCGCACGGCAGTCGGCCTCGCCGGTCATCCAGAGGTCGAGCGAATGCACCGGCGCACCGGTGGCCAGCGCGAGCCAGTGCGGGTCGAGAAAGTCGGGCCCGCACTTGAAGGCGCGCACGGTGCGGCCCTGCCGCGCATGCAACCGCGCGAGCGCGGCCGACACCGTGGTCTTGCCCTGGCCCGAGGCCGGGGCGGCCACGAGCACGGCGGCGCAAGCCGCGCCCGTGGCAACGGGTTCGCGCTGGCTTACTGCGGCGTCCACTTGAGGCCGACGTAGGCCGCACGGCCACCTGTCGCGTACTTGCGCGCCAACATGTAGTCCTTGTCGCCCGCGTTGTCGAGACGCGCAACCAGGCTCAGGCTGGGCGTGATCTTCGTGCTGGCCACCAGGTTGAGCAGCGTGTAGCCGCCGAGCACGCGCGTGTTGGCTGCGTCGTCGTAGCGCTTGGCCGATGTCTGCAGTTCGGCGCCCAGCGTCCAGCTGGCGATGTTCCAGTCGGCACCGACGGTTGCATGGCGGCGCGAGCGGCGTGCGAGCTGCTTGTCCGTCATCAGATCACGCGGATCCTGGAAGTCGGCCGATGCGCGCAGCGACACCGCGCCGATGCGCTGGTCGGCCGACAGCGTCACGCCTTCGTACTCGGCACGCGCCGTGTTGGCGTAGCAGCCGAAGGTCGACACGCAGCCGCGCGCGGTGCCGTCGTAGGTGATCAGGTTGGTCACGCGGTTGCGATAGACCACCACGCCGGCCGAACTCGATCCCTGCGTGTACTTCAGGCCGGCTTCGATGTTGCGGCTCTCCTCCGGCTTCAGGCTCGCAACGCCGTATTCGCTGAAGCGCTGGTACAGCGTCGGCGCGCGGAACGCGGTGCCGGCCGACACGGTGGCGCGCCACTGCGGCGTGATCGCAAAACCGTAGGCCGCGCTGCCGGTGTTCTTGCTGCCGAACTCGCTGTCGTCGTCATGGCGCGCGTGCAGCTGGACCGAATGCGGGCCCTGCACGAAGCTGTAGCCGAGCGCGCCGGCGTTCTGCGAGCGGTCGCGCGCCAACAGCGCGGCTGACGCGGTCGCCGCGTTCTCGAGGTCGTCTTCACGGCGCTCCAGCGAGGCGGTCACCAGGTGCGGGCCGAAGCGGAACTCGTTCTGGAACAGGTAGCCGCGCAGCTGCGTTTCGGTCCGGTAGAACGACGGCAGCGTCTGGTAGGTCGTCTTGCTGTCGGTCACCTGCACGCGGGTGCTGTAGATCTCGTTCCACTTCGCGATCCATGCCGCGCCGGCCGTGCGCAGCGTGCTGCTCGTGACGTCGTCGGGATAGGTCGCCTGCGGCCGGGTGTAGGTCGACGCGTCGTACTGCGACCGCAGATCGTTGTAGAGCACGGTCGCCTCGATGCGCTGCGAATCGTTGATCCGGAAGCCGAGCCGGGCGTTGCCCGAGGTCGTCCGATAGCCGTCGCTGTCAGGGTTCGTATAGCCGTCAGCAGAATATTGCGCGGTGCGCACCGGGTTGCGGTTGCGCAGCGGCTGCACGTCGAAGCCATTGCTCTCCTCATGCGCCACGCCGAGCGAGTAGTCGAAGGCACCGCCGACGCCGGCCGAGCCGCTCACGCCGGCTTCGGTCCGCCGCAAGCTGTGGCTGCCGATGCCCACGCCGACGTAAGGCGTCGCCGCACCTTCGCCCTTCTTGGTGAACAGCTGGATCACGCCGCCGATGGCGTCCGAGCCGTACACCGCCGCGGCCGGGCCGCGCAGCACTTCGATGCGGTCGATCTGCGCGAGCGGAATGGCTTCCCAGGCGGCGCCGCCGGTCGATTGCGAATCGATCCGCACGCCGTCGATGTAGACCGCCGTGAAACGCGACTCGGCGCCGCGGATGAAGACACTGCTCGAGTTCCCGATACCGCCGTTGCGCACGATCTCGATGCCGGGTTGACGCGCGAGAAGGTCCGCCACACCGGTCGCGCCGCTGCGCTCGATGGTCTCGCGGTCGACGATGGACACATCGGCCACCAGGTCGGTCAGCGGCTGCGCCACGCGCGTCGCGGTGACCACGGTTTCGGCGAGTGCGGGTTCAGCGGCGTTCTGCGCGAAGGCTGGAAAGACGGCAACCAGTGCGAGCGGAAGCGCGGCCAGGCGCGCGCGAGCAGACAGGCGTGCGCCTGCGGGAGAAATGCAAAGTGTCATGGGGACGAGCTCGAAACAAGAACCCTGCCCGGCTTCCCCGCCGGACGTATGGGCATCACGACCGCGTCGCATGACAGGCATGCGCGCGGCCTCCTCGTTGGCCGGTATCCGGGCTGGCAGAGCGACCTTCACCGCCTTCCCAGAGGCCTGTTTCAGGGCTTCCAGTGGCTGAGTGGTGAAAGCGGCATCGCGAAATGCCGTCTGCTTGACCGTTGCGGGGGCAGCGCAGGCTGACGTCGGCCCGGTGGGCGTCGGCTCCTGCTTCCCGTTGAACTGCAGCGCGTGAACCGCGCGGCGAGCACCAACGCGGCGGATTCTAAATTGAAACAGAGAGCAACCCACCCTCCGGAATCTACAATCGCGCGCATGTCTGCCCCGAGCCCCATCGACCAGATCGCCGAGCGCGTGGAGCGACTGCTCCTGCGCCACGAAGAAGTTCAGCGCACCAATGCGCTGCTGCAGGAACAGGTCGAGGCGCTGACACGCGAGCGCGACGCGCTGCGAGCCCGCCTCGGCGCCGCGCGCAGCCGGGTCGACGCCCTGCTCGATCGCCTGCCGGCCGCACCCACTCCGGACGTTGCAGCACCATGAAACAGATCGAAGTCCAGATCATGGACCAGAGCTATCTGCTCGGCTGCCCTGAAGGCGGCGAGGCGCAATTGCGTGAGGCCGTCGAGCGCGTCGACACGGCCATGTGCCGAATTCGCGATGCAGGCAAGGTCCGCGCACGCGACCGCATCGCCGTACTTGCGTCGCTCAACCTGGCCTTCGATCTCGGCGTGCAGCTCGCCGTGTCTGCGGAAGCCGTGGAAGCGGCAACGGTTGCTGCAGCAACACAGACCGAAGCACCGCAAGCTGTCGCACATACGACCGACACCAGCGCGGATGAAGCTCGCGCGGCCGACCTGATCCGCCGCCTCGACCAAGCCCTTGCGGGCGATGGTCATTTGCTCTGACCATCCGTGCCGCCAGCGCGTTCGGCGCTTAGAATTGCCCCCGTCTGCAGTGCGCGTCGGGCTTAATATTTCCTTGTTCCAATGCTCTCCGGAGCCGGGCTTGGTACATTGCTTGGTGGGCGTGATCATCTCGCGTCAGATGAACCCGAAGCCTTGCTGCCCTCGCCCACCTGAACCCTGGTTCAGGATGCGGGTCCGGCGCACCCCACTGCAGACACCTATTTCGGCACAGCCGATCAGCGGCCCCCAGCAACAGCTCGGGGCCGTTTCTTTTTCTTGCTTCACTTGCTTCACTTGTGTTGGCGGCT
>JAZKDL010000074.1:302-2230 GCA_040387575.1 Pseudomonadota bacterium | reverse complement strand
GAAGCCCGTCTTCGCCGAAGTCTGCAGCCAGCTCTGCCACAACGTACGACCCAGCCGGGAATCGCTCGGCGCCAGGCCGTCCTGCGTGACCGCGATGCCGAGCGATCCACCCGTCTTGCCCTGCCGATCGGCGCGGATCTGCTTGATGCGCGCCTGGAGTGACGCGACTTCCTTCTGCGCCTCCGGACCGAAGTCATAGATCATCCAGTGACGGCCGGCGCCCGCGCCCGGCAGGCCCGGCGGCAGCGCGCCGCCCGCCTTCAGACGCATCGGCACCGAGCGCTGTACTGCTTCGAAAGTGCCGGGCTCTTCCGGTCGGACGTCGAAGTCCAGCGTCGGGACACCACCTCGCGCCGGCACCAATCGCTCGTCGGTCTGCACGGCCAGCATGATTTCGGCGGGGTTCGCGACCAACAGTTCCGTTCGCAATGCCAGCAGCCGCGGCACCGAGCTCAACGGAACACCGGAACAGGCCGACAAGAACGCGCAAGCCCACAGGCCCGCGACCACGAACACAAAAAATCGACGCATACATCACTCCTTTGAAGCGCTCTAGAATATCTGCCACTCAATGATTAATTGTTGTTTGACAGATATTTTCAGATTCAAAGCTCAGAGCTCAAGGAGAGCCGATGCCGATCAGTTCCCGCACCCGCACCGCACCTGTGCCCGTCGGCGCAACCGCCAACGAGCGCTTCAGGACGCTCTGCGCAAAGCTCGCGGCGGCATGCCTCGCGCTGGCATCGATCGCACCCATGCTGGTGCCGATCCAATGGTGGTTCGGTGGCGCGGACAGCCTCCTCGTTCTTGCGCACCTCGGCCCGGGCGACGTCCAGAGCCCGTTGCGCGACGGCTTGCGCACAGCCGGCGCGCTGGTCTGCGCCGTGCCCGTCTTGCTCGGCGCGTGGAGCTTCTGGCAGGCACATGAATGCCTAACCGGCTTTGCACGCGGCGAGGTGTTCACCACGTCTGCAGCGCGGCACCTGCGTCGCCTGGCAATGCGCGTCGGCACCACCGCCCTGGCGGCCTTCGCGGTCGTGCCCGCCCTGTCGGCGGTGCTGACCTGGGACAACGCCATCGGCGCACGTGCGATCGTCGTCGGAGACGGCGTCGCGCACGCGCTCGTGCTGCTGTGCGCGATGGTGCTGTGGCTGCTGAGCGGCGTACTCCGGCAAGGCCAGTTGCTGGCTGAAGAAAATGCCGCCTTTCTCTAGCCAAGGCTCGCCATGACGATCGTCGTCCAGCTGGACGTGATGCTCGCGCGCCGCAAGGTCCGATCGAAGGATCTGGCCGAGCACGTCGGCATCACCGAGGCCAACATGTCGCTGCTCAAGCAGGGCAAGGTCAAGGGCGTGCGCTTCGACACGCTCGAGAAGATCTGCGACTACCTGCAATGCCAGCCGGGCGATCTGCTTGCGTACCAGGCGACTCCCAAGCCCGAAGTCGAACCCGGCAGCTGAACGGCCCACACGGGCCACATCGCCGATGCGGCGCGCTTCACGCGCACCACAGCGCGACCTGCCGCCACACATCCATCCAGACCGCCTGCAGCGCAACGGCCGCCAGCAATGCACCGGCGACGCGCGTGCCCCAGGCCTGGCGCGCGGCATCGAGCCGCCACCGCAGGCGCTGCCAAAGCCACGGCGCTGCCACCAGCGACACGGAAGTGCCAGCGGCAAATGCCGCCATGACCACAGCGCCCTGCCATGGCCCGTTGCCGAGCGACGCAAGCATCAACGCCGAATACAACAGGCCGCAAGGCATCGCGAGCCAGAGCACGCCCGCAGCGAACACGCCGCGCAGGGATCCGGCCAGTGGCAGCAGCCAATGGCCCAACCGGCGGCCCACCTCGTGCGCCCACAACGGTTGCCGTCCAGTCACCGCCAGCACCGCACCCCAGCCGAACACGAAGACGTGCAGCAGCATCC
>JAZKDL010000074.1:0-292 GCA_040387575.1 Pseudomonadota bacterium | reverse complement strand
CACAGCGGCCGCAGCGCCGCCACGTGCGCGCTGGCGAAGCCGAGGCTCTGCACCGTCGCCGCGGCCATTGCGCCGCCGGCTGCGTAACCGAGCATCCGGCCTGCATGCAGCGCCACGGTCGCGGCGCCGGTGGGCGCCATGGCACTCGGCAATGTGGCGACGCCGCCGCCGCCCGGTACACGTGCACGAACGAACCGCACCGTGCCCGCGCAAGCCGCACCGCACATCGCCACGCAGTGCGGCCCGCCGGCCAACCCCATCAACAGCGCGGTGCCGGCCAGCGCGGTCTGCA
>JAZKDL010000073.1:0-9783 GCA_040387575.1 Pseudomonadota bacterium | reverse complement strand
AGCAGATCGACTTCATCCTGGCCGACGTGCCGGGGTCGCTGCAGTTCGTGCGCTCCGGCCAACTGCGTGCCTACGCCTGGACCGGTCACGGCCTGGCGGGCGCGATGCCTGACCTGCCGACCATGGCCAAGGCCGGTTTGCCGAACTACTTCTTCGACCCGTATGTGGGCTTCATCGCGCCAGCCGGCATGCCTGCGCCGGTGGCCGAGAAGCTCAGCGCCGCCTTGAAGAAGGTGTTGTCGATGGAGTCGGTTCGCAAGGACTTCGAGACACGCGGCGTCGTCGCCAGCTACCTGCCTGGCAGCGGCCTGCGCGAACAGGCGCTGACCATGGCGCAGCAGATGGAAAAGGTCATCAAGGACAACAACATCTCGGTGAAGTAATCGTCCTTGACTTGCTCAGGCCACTTCCGGCCTGGGCACCTGCGCGATCAGCGCGTGCGACAGGCCGCCATCGATCACGAGGTTGTGGCCGTTGATGTAGGCGGCCGCATCGCTGGCCAGAAAGAGCGCCGCGTCGGCGACATGCCGGGGCGTGCCGATCTTGCGCAGCGGCACCAGCCGCTCACGCTGCTCCCGCACACCGGCGACGGCATAGAACGGCGCACTCAGTGCCGTCTCGATCAGTCCGGGGCTGATGCAGTTCGACCGCACGCCGTGCGGCCCCCATTCGACCGCCATCTGCGCCGACAGCGCCAGCGTCGCGGCCTTGGAGGCCGAATAGGCACCGCAGCCGCCATGCGTTTGCGTGGCCGCGATCGAGGCGATGTGGACGATCGCGCCGCTGCGGTTCGCAATCATGTTGCGCGCCAGATGCCGGGCGAAGCGAAAGCCGCCGGACAGGTTGATGTCCAGCACCTGTTCCCACTCCGCATCGGGCAGGTCTTGCAGCGCACCGCGCCGCAGGATGCCCGCGTTGTTGACCAGCACGTCGCAGCGGCCGAAGTGCGTGACGACCTCGTCGCAGGTGCGTGTGATCTGCTGTGCGTCCGCCACATCGCACACGATGCCGCGGATGTGCAGCGATCGCTCGGCATGTGCCGCGTCTTGCGCCAAGCGATCGAGCGCGGTCGGGTCCCTGTCGACTGCCACCACCCGCGCACCCGCAGTTGCGAAGGCCCATGCGATCTCGCGGCCGATGCCGCTGCCCGCGCCGGTGACGACGCAGACCTTGTCCTTGAATTCCATTGTTTATCTTGTCCGTTCGTGCGTTGCACGTGCTGTTCAAACCGCTCGCGTCACATCGCCATGGGATGGCGACAGGCCGCCTGTCTACCTAGAGTCGAACGCTTACATGATCAACCTGAACAACTGGTTCTGGGACGAGATGTTGAGCCTCGCATAGGCTCGTTTTCTATAGGTAAGAACTGTGTTTCGGCTAATACCCAGATCGATTCCGATGCCCTCGGACGTCACCCCCAGCATGATCCGGATGCAAACCTCCACCTCTCTTGGCGAGAGCAAGGGCGCAACCGTCTTCAATCGCTCCCGCGAACTGTCGATGAACCCGCTGTGCACACCCGTTGCGGGCTCCGCCGCCGTGTTGTCTCTGGCTTCAAACATGCTTGTTTTCCTTGTAGGTGCGCGAATTTACGAACTGTTCGCGGCGCCGACCACCGCAATGTCCATTGAATGGACAGCGCAAGGAGGTGCCCGATGACGAAGGACGCAACGCTCGAAGTCGACCTGCTGGTTTTCGGCTCCGGCGCAGGCGGGTTGGCCGCAGCCGTCTTCGCGGCACAGCGCGGCCTGCGTGTGCTGCTGTGCGAGAAGAGCCCGCAACTGGGCGGCACCACCGCCACATCGGGCGGCGTGGTCTGGATTCCCGGCAGCCCGCAAGCGCAAAAGGCAGGCATCGTCGACAGCGCCGAGACGGTGCGGACGTATCTGAAGGGCGAAGCCGGCGCGCTCTACCGTGACGACCTGGTCTCCACCTATCTGGCCCACGGCGTGCCCGCGTTGCAAGCGTTGGAAAAGGCCGGCGTTCCCTTCGACCTGATCGACATGCCCGACTACCACAGCGCGGAACCGGGCGGATTGCCGCGCGGCCGCTCGCTGCAAGCGCGTGCCTATGACGGGCGCGCGCTGGGCGCGGATTTCGAGAAGGTGCGCCCACCCATCAGCAATCTGCTGGTGCTCGGCGGCATGATGCTCGGCCCCGACGACGTGACCCGGTTCGTGCGGCCGTTCGCCTCGTTCTCGGTGTTCTCACGCGTGGTGCGGCGCGTGCTGCGGCATCTCGGTGATCGCCTGCGCGGCTATTCCCGCGGCACCATCATCTCCAACGGCAATGCCATGGTGGCGCGCATGTTCGCCTACCTGCGCAAGACCGACGCGCAGATCTGGCTGTCGTCTCCGCTGGCGTCGCTGGTGGAAGAAGGCGGGCGCGTGGTGGGCGCGATCGTGACCACACCGAAAGGGCCGCGCCGTGTCGACGCGCGCCTGGGCGTGGTGCTCGCGACCGGTGGCTTTCCGCACAGCCCGGCGCTGCGCGAGGAGTTCGCCCCGAACTTCCCTCACGAACATTCGATGGCCTTCGGCGCCAACACCGGCGACGGGATCAGCGCCGCGAGAGCGATCGGCGGCCAGGTCGACAGCGGGCTGCATTCGCCGGGCCTGTGGACCCCGGCCTCCGAGCTGTCGACGTCGACGCGCCGCGAGACCTTCATCTATGGCTACCTCGACCGCGGCCGACCCGGCGTGATCGCGGTCGACGGCACCGGCCGGCGCTTCGTCAACGAGTCCAACTCGTACCACGACATCGTGCTGGCGCTGTTCGAGCGCCAGCGTGCCGGCCAGAAGAACTGCTACTTCATCTGCGATGCCGACTTCGTGCATCGGCGCGGCCTGGGTGCCGTCCGTCCCTGGCCCTGGAACCTGGTGCAGATGCCGAAGATGCTGCGCGACGGCTACCTGCTGCGCGCCGACACGCTGGCCGAACTGGCATCGCGCGCCGGCATCGACGCCGCTGGGCTCGAAGACGAAGTGCGTCGGCACAACGCGTTCTGCACGACGGGCATCGACACCGATTTCGGCAAGGGCGACACGGCCTACAACCATTCGTGGGGCGACCCGGCCGTCAAGCCGAACCCCAACCTGGCGCCGATCGCGCGCGGCCCGTTCTACGCGCTCGCCATCGTGCCCGCCACGCTGGGCACCGCGATCGGGCTCAAGACCGACGCGCAAGCCCGCGTCGTGGACGCGAGCGGCGCGCCGATCCCGGGCCTGTATGCCTGCGGCAACGAGCTCGCGTCGATGATGCGCGGCGCCTACCCGGGCGGCGGCATCACGCTCGGCCCCGCGATCACTTTCGCCCACGCCGCGGTCAGCCACGCGCAGGCCGCGCGACCCTGAACCGATGCCCGAGCGGCTGTTCGTACCGGGGTCTTTCACCCCCATCGACCGGGCTAGACTCCGCGCCATGGATGCGCCCAGCCCCCCAACTCGCAAACCGCGAACCGGCTCCAACAACGACAGCACGATCGGTCGGGCCGCGCACCTGCTGCGCATGCTGGCCGTCGCGGGCGGACACGGGCTCGGGCTCTCCGAACTCTCGACCTATGTGGGCTTGCCGCATCCCACGGTGCATCGGCTGCTCGGCCAGTTGATCGACGAGGGCCTGGCCCGGCGGGTCGAGACATCGCGCCGCTACATCCTCGGCCCCATGCTGTTCGAGCTGGGTCTGGCGGCGGCGCCGCACTTCGAGATACGCCCGCATTGCAAGCCTTACCTGCTGCAGCTGGCCGAGAGCACGGGAGAGACCGTCTACCTGACCATCCGCAGCGGCGACGAGGCCGTCTGCATCGATTGCTGCAACAGCACCACGGCGGACGCGCGCGTGCTGCTGGTGATGGGAACGCGCTGGCCGCTGGGCGCCGGTTCGGGCAGCGTCGCCATGCTGGCCCGCATGCCGCGCGAGGAGCGCGATCACATCGTGTCGCTGTCGCTGCCGCGGCTGCGTGGCCCGTACAACGTGAGCAAGGACGACTTCGTCGCCGCGATCGAAGAAGCGTCGCAGTCCGGTTATGCGTTTCTGCGCAATCGCGTGGCGCTCGGCGATTCGGCCGTTGCCGTTGCGCTGACCGCCGACGGCCGCCCGATAGGCTCGGTCACCGTGGTCGGGCCGAACCACCGCATGCCGCATTCGCGTGGGCCCGAGATCGCGCGTCAGTTGAACGACGTCGTCGGACAGATGGAACAGCGGCTCGCACCGTACTTCGCGAGCCTGGCGTCGGAGTGCGACGCGTTGAGCGCCACGGGCTTTGCGAAGGCGCGCCGTTCTGCGTGAGCCAGAACCTGGCGTGCGAGACAGAGAGCGGCCAAGCGACCGTCGCGTGGCCTTTGCATTCAAGAAAAGAAATGCCATGCGTTACCGCTTCAATGTTTTCGGACGAATTATCGACATCGAGCGGGCCGGTGATGCCTGGACTGCTCACCTGTCCGGGAACGAGGGGAAGCGTCGCCCGGCGGGACTGGCAATTCCCTCTGATGTGCCGCACGCCGAGTTGGCACAGTACCTCTACGACATCTACCATGAGGCTGCGACGCCCACGAACGGGGATGTCTTTGAGATTGACCCGGGCCGGGGTGAATAGCCCTGTTCCTGCCAATGCGGCCCAAAGCCGTATCGGGAATTGCGGCCGCATCAATGACTAACTGACCGAATACGCCCGCATGATCGCGCTCATGGAGGCGCAGGGCTACGACCGGACACAGGCGTGCCCGCACGGTGGACACCTGATTGGACGGGCCGGATCTCTATGCGCATCTTTCCACTTTCCGGAACGATTGTTTGAGCTGAGCATCATTGTTCAGCGCCCCTCTCGGGCCTATCTTTTGCGAGCCGGATCACACCTGCCGCGCGACCCGCGCGGCGGTTTTCCATACCTCCATCCCCTCCAAGAGATCTGCAAATGAACATCGGTCTGATGACCCTGATGCGCTGTGTCCAAGGCGCTATTTCTTCGCTGGCACTGTGCCTGGTGGCCGGCCTGGCCGTGGCACAAACGGCCTACCCCAGCCGGCCGGTCGAACTCACGATTCTCTGGCCGGCAGGCACCGCCCCCGACGTGGTCGCGCGTGCGCTCGCACAAGGCATGTCGCAGCAACTGGGCCAGCCTGTGCTGGTCATCAACAAGCCGGGCGCAGGCGGCGCAGTGGCCTATCGCTATGTGCAGCAACAGAAGCCCGACGGCTATTCACTGGTCCTGAACTCGAACTCGATTTCCACCACCTTCCACGGCGGCACCCTGCCGTTCAACTACACGGCCTTCGATCCGGTGGCGCAGGTCAGCGTGGAACTGCCGATCCTCGTGGTGCGGGCCGACTCGCCGTTCAATGACCTGAAGGAGATGGTGGCCTTCGCCAAGGCGCATCCCGAGGAACTGCGCATCGGCAATTCGGGCGTCGGCAGCCACATCCATATCGTCGCGGAATCGTTCTTCGCCGACCAGAAGGCGCCGGTCACCCATGTGCCCTTCGCCTCGGCGTTCTCGGTCACGAGCCTGCTCGGTGGCCATCTGGATGCGTCCGTGACCTTGCCGGGGTCGGTCTCGGCCATGGTCAAGGCGGGCAAGCTCAAGGTCCTTGGCGTCTTTGGAACCCAGCGCGAGCCCTCCTTTCCCGAGGTGAAGACGGCAACCGAACAGGGCTTCAATTCGCAGTTCGACATGTGGCGCGGCATCGCGGCGCCCAAGGGCATGCCACCGGCCGTGATGGCACGCCTGGAGGATGCCGTGCGCAAGACCGTGGAAAGTCCGGAGTACAAGGCGCAGGGCGCGTTGCAGGGCTTCCTGCCCGTGTACCAGCCGGCCGCTGTCTTCGGCAAGCGGATCGCCGGCGACGACGTCGTGATCGGTGAAGCCATGACCAAGGCGGGCCTGGCCAAATGAACACACGCCTCACGCGCCACGTGATCCGGAAGTGCACCGGCACGCTGCGCCGATGCGTCGGCGTCATGGCGTCGCTTGCCTTCGCGACCGGCCTGGCACACGCACAGGCCCAGGCATTCCCCACCAAGCCGCTCGAACTCCGCGTCCCCTACGTGGCCGGCACCGCGCCCGATGCCGTCGCGCGCACGCTCGCCGAGGTGATGGGCCGGGATCTGGGCCAGCCCGTACTCGTAGTCAACCAGCCAGGCGCTGGCGGCGCCATCGGCTACAAGTACGTGCATGCCCAGAAGCCCGACGGCTACACGATGGTGCTGACGTCCAACTCCCTGTCGACCGCCCACCACGCCGGCATGCTCCCCTTCGACTACCGCGGCCTCGACACGGTCGCGCGCGTATCGGTCGAACTGCCCGTGCTCGCGGTGAAGGCCGACTCGCCATTTGCCAACCTGAAGGACGTGGTGGCCTATGCCAAGGCCAACCCGGGCGCCTTCAAGGTAGGCAATCCGGGCGTCGGCAGCCACATGCACCTGATGGCCGTCGGCTTCTTCACGGGGCAGAACGTCGAAGTGAACCAGGTGCCATTCGCGACCACCGGCCACATCGGCGCACTGCTCGGCGGGCACATCGACGCCGTGGTGGCCTTGCCCGGCACGGTCTCGGCCAACGTGAAGTCCGGCGGCCTGCGGGTGCTGGGCGTGCTGGCCAAGTCGCGGGAGCCCCTGTTCCCCGACGTGCCATCGGCGACGGAGCAGGGACTCCCGTTCGAAGGCGACCTCTGGCGCGGGATCGCCGTGCCGAAGGGCACGCCCCCCGCCGTGATCGCACGCCTCGAGCAGGCCGTGCGCGCCGCGGTCCAGAGCCCCGCGTTCCAACAGCGCGGCCAGCTCATGGGCTTCGTGCCGTCGTTCGCGACGGGCCCGCAACTGGTGCAGTACATGGCGACCGAAGACGCCCTCATTGCGCAGCTCATGGACAAGACCGGCCTGAAGGCCAAATAGGCGCGCGCGACGACCGTCGGCGCCATCTCACGACCAAGCACACCATGCCCCGAATCCTCTTCAAGAACGCCCACATCCTCTCGATGGACCCTGCCATCGGCGACCTGCCGCAAGGCGACCTGCTGGTGGTCGACGACCGCATCGCCGACATCGGCCACGCACTCGATGCGCAGGCGGAGACCACCATCGACGCCACCGGCCACATCCTGATTCCGGGACTCGTCAACGCCCATATCCACACGTGGGAAACCGCGTTGCGCGGCATGGGCGGCAACTGGGCCGGGTCGGACTACTTCACGTTCTTCCATGCGCGCCTGGCGCCGCTCTACACGGCCGAGGACACCTTCATCGGCACGCTCATGGGCGCCTTGAGCCAGATCGATGCCGGCGTGACGACGATCTTCGACTGGTGCCACAACAACGCCACGCCAGCGCATTCGGATGCAGCCGTCGATGCGCTGTTCGAGTCCGGCATCCGGGCGGTGTTCGGCCATGGCACCGTCAAGCCGCATCCGAAGCCCGGTCAACCGCACTTCTCGCAGATACCGCATCCGCTCGGCGAGATCCGGCGCCTGCGCACAGGGCGGCTGTCGAACGACGACGCGCTGGTGACGCTCGCGATGGCGATCCTCGGGCCCGACTACTCGACGCTGGATGTCTGCCGCCACGACTTCCGTGCCGCGATCGAGTTCGACCTGCTGTCGAGCGCGCATGTTTGGGGACATGCCAACCGGCTCGTACCGGGCGGCTACCGCACCATCGCGGCCGAGGGCTTGCTCACGCCGAAGCACAACGTGGTGCATGCCAATTACATCGAGGACGACGAGCTTCGCGTATTGATCGACAACGGTGCGTCCGTCACCGCCACGCCGCCGATCGAGATGCGCGGCCATGTGCGCCGGCCATTGAGCGGGCGTGTGCGGGACATGGGCGGCCGGCCGTCGATCGGCGTCGACAGCGAGGTCGGCGGCAAGGGAGACATGTTCGACCTGATGCGCGCGACCTTGCTGCTGGAGCGACTGTGCGCGAACCAGGAAACGGTCCGGCGCCTGGACGCCGAGCGCGCCGCCAGCGGCGTCGCAGAAGCGCCCAAGCCGATCGGCACCGGAGGCTCGCCGATCAAGAAGGTCGCCTACGAGGTGCGCGAGATGCTGGAATGGGCGACGGTCAACAACGCGCATGCACTGGGTCTGGGCCATCGCATCGGCTCGCTGACCCCGGGCAAGCAGGCGGACGTGGTCATGCTGCGCCGCGACGGCCTGCATGCACTGTCGGCGCAGGATGCAGTGCAGACGGTGGTGTCGTATGCCGAGCCGGCCGATGTCGACACCGTGATGATCGCGGGCCGGCTCGTGAAGCAACACGGCCGGCTCGCGTTCGGCGCGGTCGGCCCCCGCAGCGAGCAATTGCGCGCCTCGGGCGCGCGTCTGCTGCGCGATGCGGGCATTGCCATCTAGCGCTGTGACGGGGTCCTCAGTCGCTCTTCATCGCATCGGTCAGGAAGTCCAGGAAGACACGCATGCGCGGTGGCATGTAGGGCTGCTTGGGAAACGTGGCGTACAGCGCGATGTCGTTGGCAGCAAACGGCGCCAGGCATTCGACCAGCCGGCCGTCGGCCAGGTCGTCCGCGACGTCCCAGAGCGCCTTCATGCCGATGCCGCGGCCCTCGAGCGTCCACTGGTGCATGACTTCGCCGCTCGAGGTGAGCAGCGTGCCGCTGACCTGGACATTGCGCAGCGCGCCGTCGGCGGTCTGGAAGCGCCATTCATCGAAGGTGCGCTGGCGCCGCATCAAGCGGATGCAGTTGTGACGGAGCAGGTCGTCGGGGGTTTCGGGCGCGCCATGGCGGGCGAGATAGGCGGGCGTGGCGCACACGACGCGCCGGCTCGACAGCAGGCGCCGCACGACGATGCCGGGGTCGTCGGGCATGCCCGCGCGGATCGCGATGTCGAGACCGTCGTCGATCACGTCGAGCCCGATGTCCGACAGGGTGAACTGCACCGTGACCTCGGGATGGCGCTCGCTGAATTCGCCGATGAGTGGAGCGATGCGCCGGCGGCCCAGCTGCATCGGCGCGCCGACGCGCAGCAGTCCTTGCGGCTTCACGTTGGCCGCGGAGATCTCGGCCTGCGCGGCCTCCACCGCCTGCAGGATCGGCAATGCACGCTCGTGCAGCACCGCGCCTTCCTGCGTGAGCGCGAAGCGGCGCGAGGACCGATCGATCAGGCGGACGCCCAGACGCGTCTCCATCGCCGCGAGACGCCGGCTCATCGCAGGCGGCGAACTCTCGTGGCGGCGCGCCGCCTCCGACAGGCTGCCCGCCGCCACCAAGTGGCAAAGAAATCTCAGGTCGCCAATGTCGTCGCTCATGGTGTCGGGCTGGAAGACCAGGCAAAAAGGTATTGAAGATGAATGGAAAATCGGTGCAGGGTTCGAGCCTGGTGGCCTTCATGGCCACCGGCAGCGGCCTTGCCGTTGCCAGCAACTATTACGCGCAGCCGCTTCTGCCGCTGTTCGCTCAGCATTTTGGCGTGAGCACGGTCCAGGCCGGGCTCATCGTGACGATCTCGCAGATCGGCTACATCCTCGGCCTGATCTTCCTGGTACCGCTGGGCGACCGGCTCGAACGACGCGGACTGCTGACCGTGACCAGCAGCCTGACGGCACTCGCGCTGCTGGGCATGGCCTTGTCGCCCACCTTCCACGTACTGATCGTCATGGCGACGCTGGCGGGCCTGACCAGCGTCACCGCGCAGATCATCGTGCCGCTGTCGGCGCATCTCGCAGCGCCCGAACGCCGGGGTCGCACGGTCAGACGGTAATGAGCGGCCTGCTGTTGGGCAGCCTTCTCGCACGCACGGTTGCCGGTGTCGTCGCGGAGCTCGGCGGCTGGCG
>JAZKDL010000072.1:3470-7912 GCA_040387575.1 Pseudomonadota bacterium | reverse complement strand
TCGGCTTCTCGATCGACGACCTGCGCGGCTTCATGCTGAACGGCATCGACGCGGCCTGGGTCGACGACGGCACGCGCGCCAATTGGCGGCATGCGTTCACGCAGACCTTCGACGGGCTGCGGACAAAGGCCGCCCTCTAAAATCGGCGGACACCCTCACTTCCAGCCAGCGTCAGCCCGCGCGCACATTGCGCGGCGCCGCGTCAGCCACTTTCCACATGTCCCCAAAAGGAACGACGACATGTCGCATGGCGACGCAATGGACAAAGTGGCCGGCCTCTACGGCCAGCACCACGGCTGGCTGACCACCTGGCTGCGCGGCAAGCTCGGCAATGCCGACCACGCCGCAGATCTGGCCCACGACACCTTCCTGCGCCTGGTCGCGCGCCCGGCCGACGTGCATGGCCTGCGCGAGGCCCGCGCCTACCTGACGACCGTGGCGCGCGGCCTGGTGGTCGACCACTGGCGTCGCCGCGAGATCGAACGCGCCTGGCTCGAAACGCTGGCGCTGCAGCCTGAAGCCACGGCGCCGTCGGAAGAACACAAGGCGCTGGTGCTCGAGGCGCTGTGCCAGGTCGACGCGATGCTGGCGCGGCTGTCGGCGCGCGCACGCAGCGCCTTCATCCTGGCGCAGGTCCACGGCCACACCTACGGCGAGATCGCGCTGCAACTCGGCGTGTCGGAGCGCATGGTCAAGAAGTACATGGCGCAGGCGATGCTCCACTGCATCGCGTTGGACATCGTGGGCCTTGGTGACCTCGGCAACCCCTGCAACCCCTGCAGCCCCGGCAACCCCGGAAACGTCAGCGAGGGGTTTTGACCCGACGTTCCGATTCCATCGCGAGCCCCTCCGCTGCGAGCGCCGACTTCCAGGTGCTGCAACAGGCGGCGGAGTGGTTCGCGCTGCTGGAGTCCGGCGGTGCGACCGAGCACGACCGCGCACGCTGGCGCGCCTGGTGCGACGCCGGCCCGGCGCAGCGCGGCGCCTGGCAACGCGTCGAGGCCGTGCGGCGGCAATTCGCGCCGTTGGCGTCCGACGGCGAGCGGCGTGCGGCCGATGTCGCGCTGGCTTCGGCCGCGCGACTGCGCAGCAGGCGCCAGTCCCTCAAGCTGCTGACGCTGGTCGGCGCTGGCTCGGTGGTGGCATGGATCGCCGCACGCCAGTTGCCGGAATCGGCGCTGCTGGCCGGCTGGCGTGCCGACTACCGGACCGGCTCCGGCGACACGCGCGCCGTCGCGCTGGCCGATGGCACGCGCGTCTGGCTCAACAACCGGACCGCGCTCGACACCCGCTACGACACGGCGCAGCGCCGGCTGCTGCTGCACGCAGGCGAGGTGTTCATCGAGACCGCGCACGACGAGCGGCCCTTCATCGTCGAGACCACCGATGGCGCGCTGCGTGCGCTGGGCACCCGCTTCAACGTCCGCGCGCTGGCGGACGAAGGCGTTCGGCTCGACGTCTTCGAGGGCGCGGTTGCAGTGCGGCCGGCAGGTGCCACGTACGAGACCACCGTCGTCGCGGCCGGGCGGAGCCTGCATTTCGGGAACGGCTTTCCCACCGCACCGCTGCCGTCGGACCCGGCGCGCGAAGCCTGGGTGCAGGGCGTGCTGCTGGCCAACGACCTGCCGCTCGCCGACTTCGCGGCCGAACTCTCGCGCTACCGCCACGGCCATCTGGCGGTGGCGCCGGAAGTTGCGGCGTTGCGCGTGGTGGGCGCCTATCCGTTGAACGATCCCGACCGTGCGCTGGCGATGCTCGAGGCCGCATTGCCGGTGCGGGTGCGCACCGTGCTGCCATGGTGGGTGAGCATCGAGGCGCGCGGCTCGCGGCCATGAAGTCGTGAAGCGATGACGCTGCGCAGAGTGAGTGGCATTCCGTTGCTGCCGCTGGTGATCGCGTGTGCGGCGTGGGGCGCGTCTCCGATGGTCGGCGCGCAGGCGGCCACGACCGCGGCTTCATCGACGGCCGCAACCGTCACGGCCACGGCTACGGCCAGGATGTACGCCGTGCCGCCCGGACCTTTGGCGCCCGCACTCAACGCATTCGCCGCCCTGGCCGGCGTGTTCGTGTCGGCCGATGGCGCACTCACTGACAGCCTGCGCAGCGCCGGCGTCCAGGGAACGCGCAGCGTCGCCGAGGCGTTCTCGGCGTTGCTCGCCGGCACCGGTCTGGCGGCAGTGCCGCGGCCCGACGGCAGCTACCTGATCCAGCCCGCGCCGCCGCCCATCGCAGCGGCGTCCGCAACCAGCGTCGAGGTGCTTCCGACGGTGACCGTCACCGCGCGCGCCGAGCGTCCCGCGCCGGGCCTGCTGGCGCCGACCACGCTCGGCGGGGGTCCGGCCACGGCGCAGCGCGACGTCCCGCAGTCGCTCAGCGTGGTGTCGCAGGAGCGCATCCAGTCGCAGGCGCTGACCACGCTGCAGGAGGCGCTGCAGAACACGCCGGGCGTGACCACCACCAACGTCGACACCTCGCGCTACCGCGTCTATTCGCGTGGCTTCCAGATCGACACGCTGCAGTACGACGGCGTGTCGACCGCGGTCGGCTACCTCACGCCGCCGAACCTCGCGATGTACCAGCAGGTCGAGGTGCTGCGCGGCCCGGCCAGCCTGGTGGCCGGCATCGCCGGCGCCGGCGGCACGATGAACCTGGTGCGCAAGAAGGCGCCGCGCAGCTTCGAGGCCTCGGCACTGCTGGGCGCCGGCAGCCAGGACACGCGCCGCGCAGGCTTCGACATCGGTGGCCCGCTGAGCGACGACGGCCACGTGCGCGGACTGCTGGTCGCCGCCGAAGATCGCAACGCGCTGCCGCAGGACGGCACTTATCGCCACGACCGCCAGCTCTACGGCGTGATCGAGGCCGACGTGTCTGCGCAGACCACCTGGCGCCTGGGCGCGAGCCGGCAGCAGCTCGATGCGCGCTCCATGCAGTACGGCTATCCGACGTACACCGACGGCAGCTTCCTGCGGGTGCCGCTCTCGACCTATTACGGCGCCGACTGGAACCACGAGGGCTACAGCCTCGCGACCGCCTTCGCCGACGTCACACGGCAGCTCGGCGGCGGATGGCGGGCGCGGGTGTCAGCGCTGTCGCTGGACGCCCGGCGCAGCACGGCCTTCGCCGGGTTGCGCAGCGCCGTCGACCCCACGCGGGACACCACCTGGTACCAGACCAGCACCTCGTCCATCGACGACCGGCAGCGCATCGTCGACGCCTACCTGTCGGGGCCGGTCGAGGCCTTTGGTCGCGTGCACGACCTGGCGTTCGGCCTGAACCAACTCTGGCAGCACACGCCGCAGAGCGGCGCGCCGGGCTCGCCGCGGCTGGTGGCGGTGTCGCTGGCCGACCCGGGCGTCGTGCCGGTCGCGCGCTTCGACAGCCAGGTGTCGCGCCAGGTGACCGACACCGCGCAGCTCAGCCTGTTCGCGCATGCGAACCTGAAGCTCACGGACGCCTGGACGCTGGTCGCCGATGGCCGCGTGGTGCGCTGGCGCAGCCGGCTGCGCGCCGACCCGCTGGCCAACGCGAGCGGCGTCGCCGATCACGACGACGGGCTGGCGCCGCACTTCAGCCCGACCGTCGCGCTGCTGCACGCGCTGGACGCGCGGCAGACGATCTACGCGAGCGATGCGCAGGTGTTCACGCCGCAATCCAGGCGCGACGTCGCGGGCGAATTGCTGCCGCCGATGAAGGCGCGCCAGCAGGAAGTCGGCTGGAAGCGCGACGGCGAGGACGGCCGCTGGGCGGCTTCGGCGGCGCTGTTCCGCCTGCTGCAGTCGAACCGCGCGATGACCGCGCCTGGCGACACCACCGGCACGCTGTTCGTCGCGCAGGGCCGGGCGCGCTCGCAAGGCCTGGAGCTGCAGCTGTCGGCCGAGCTGGCGCGCGGCTGGGACGTGTCCGCCGGCTACACCTTCACGCACACGCGCTACCTGGACGACAGCGCCGACACCGGCCGCGCCGCGTTCTCGGCCTTCACGCCCCGGCACCTGCTGAAGCTCTGGACCGAGGCGCGGCTCGGCGGCGGCTGGGCCGCGTGGACTCTGGGCGCCGGCCTGCACGCGAGCAGCGCGTTCTCGGCGCGCGACAGCGTGGCCGAGGTGCGGCAGCCCGGCTACGCCACGGTCGACGGCCTGGTTCGCTACGCGATCGACGCGAAGACCAGCCTCAGCCTGCACGTCGAGAACCTGTTCGACCGGCGCTACTACCAGAGCATCAGCAGCACGGCCGACCACAACTACCCGGGCAATCCGCGACGGGTCGTGCTGGTACTGCGCGCGCACTACTGAAATTTTTTCGCGCGACCGGTTCCCCTTTTCGGGGTTCGTCCGGCAGGGGAGTTGAAAGACTCCCAAAGGCAACGCGTGATCTCCCCTGCATTCTTCCCGAGCGCCATCCGGCGCGCCGTTCTCGTCCTCGCCTGCGCGCCGTTCGTCGCGCAG
>JAZKDL010000072.1:1248-3460 GCA_040387575.1 Pseudomonadota bacterium | reverse complement strand
CCACCACTGCGGCGGCCGGCCAGCTGTCCGAAGTGACGGTCACCGGCAAGGACGATGGTTCCAGCCCCGTCAACCCGCCGACCTCGATCGGCTCCAAGACCGCGCTGAGCCAGCGCGAGATACCGCAATCGGTCAGCGTGGTGTCGCAGGAGCAGATCAAGTCGCAGAACCTGGTCGACCTGCAGCAGGCGCTGCGCACGGTGACCGGCGTGACGCTGACCAACGTCGACACCTCGCGCTATCGAATCTACGCACGCGGTTTCGAGATGGACACGCTGCAGGTCGACGGCGTGTCGACGCTGCTCAACTACATCACGCCGCCGAGCCTGGTGATGTACGACCGCGTCGAAGTGCTGCGCGGCCCGGCCGGCCTGTTCAACGGCGCGGGCGGTGCGGGCGGCACGGTGAACCTGGTGCGCAAGCGCCCGACCCGAAGCTTCGAGGCTTCGGCCGAGATGACGGTCGGCAGCCAGGACGCCTTCATCGAGCGCGTCGACATCGGCGGTCCGCTGAACGCGGCCGGCACGCTGCGCGGCCGTGTCGTCGGCGAGGTCGAGAACCAGGACTATCGCCAGGACGGCACGCACCGCCGCACCAACCAGTTCTACGCCGTGCTCGAGGCCGACCTGGCGCCGGGCACGACCGCCACCGCGGGCATCAGCCGGCAGAGCCTGAAGTCGAAGTCGATGCAGTACGGCTACCCGACGTACACCGACGGCAGCTTCCTGCGGATCGACCCGAGCGTCTACTACGGCCCCGACTGGAACCACGAGACCTACGCGGCGGTCACCAGCTTCGCCGAGGTCGCGCATCGCTTCGACAACGGCTGGACCGGCAAGGTGTCGCTGACGCGTGTCGAGTCCGACCGCTACTCGCTGTTCGGCGGGCTGCGCAACGCGGTCAATCCTGCGCTCAACACCACGCAGTACCAGACCAGCGCCGGCTCCAACGAGAACGAGCAGACGGTGCTGGACGCCTATGCATCCGGGCCGTTCCAGCTGTTCGGCCGCAGGCACCAGCTGACGGTCGGCGCGAGCTACCTCGACGACCACACGGTGGCCTACGGCGTGCCCGGCACGCCGCGCACGATCGCGGTCAACCTGAACAACCCGCCGGCCGTGGTGGCACCGATCCGGCTGCTCGCCTCGCAGACCTCGATCGCGACCACCGAGACCAGCCAGTCCAGCCTGTACGGCAACGCGCGCTTCAGCCTGACCGATCCGCTGAGCCTGGTGGTGGGTGGGCGCGCGACCTGGTGGACCTCGAAGGTCACGCCGGATGCGGTCTACAACGCCAACGCCACGCGCGCGCAGTCCGATTCGCTGAATGGCCAGATCACGCCCTACGCCGGGCTGGTCTACGACATCGACGACACCTACACCGCGTATGGCAGCGTGACGAAGATCTTCCAGCCGCAGTCGGTGCGCGAGAAGTCGGGCGCGCTGATCGATCCGCTGGAGGGCACGCAGTACGAGGCCGGCATGAAGGCGTCGTACCTGGGCGGCCGGGTCGACGGCTCGCTCGCCGTGTTCCAGCTGACGCAGCAGAACCGCGCGGTCCGCGACCCGAGCGACACCGTCAACACCTACTACCTGGCGCAGGGCAAGTCGCGCAGCCAGGGCTTCGAGCTGCAGGCTTCGGGCCGCATCCAGGAGGGCTGGGACGTTTCGGCCGGCTACACCTACACGTCGACGAAGTACTTCGACAGCAGCGCCGATACGGGCCGCGCGGCGTTCTCGGCGTACACGCCGCGCCACCTGTTCAAGCTGTGGTCGCAGTACCGGCTGCCGGGCGCCCTGCAGCAGCTCAGCCTAAACGGCAGCATCTACGCGACCGCCGCATACAGCGCGGTCACCAGCGGCGTGCAGGTGCGCCAGTCGGGCTATGCGACCGTCGACATCGGCGCCACCTACGACTTCACGCCCAAGCTGTCGCTGTCGCTGAACGTCACGAACCTGTTCGATCGCACGTACTACCAGTCGATCCAGACGCCGGCCGACCACAACTTCCTGGGCAATCCGCGCATGGCGATGCTGACGCTGCGCGCGAAGTACTGAGACGATGGCGATGCGACTTTCCTTGCGGGCGCACGGCGCGGCGATGGCGGTGCTCGTCGCGTTCATCGCGACGGCCGGACCGGCCGCAGCTCAGGTTCATGGCGCGCGCGTCGCGGTCGATCCGGCGCTGCCGGCCTACGCACCGCAGCCCGCTG
>JAZKDL010000072.1:0-1238 GCA_040387575.1 Pseudomonadota bacterium | reverse complement strand
CGCGCCCGACGGCACGGTCCGCATTGCCGTGGCCGACCACGCGCGCCACATCGTCGAGCGCTTCAACGCGCTGTACATCAAGACCCATCCGGGCACGCGCCTGCGCATCGAGCCGCTCGGCGCCGCGAGCGCGGTGCCGGCGTTGATGTTCGACCGCACGCTGTTCGGCACCGTCGGCGCCGGCATCGATGCGATCGAGGCGGTGCCGCTGCGCAAGATCGCCGGCGAGGCGCCGCTCGGCATCCGCATCGCGCACAGCGCCGCACGGGCTTCCGGCGACGTGATCGCGTCGCTCGCCGTCTACGTGAACCGCAGCAATCCGGTCCTGCACCTGTCGCCGCAGCAGGTGGCGCAGGCCTTCACGCTCGGCCATCCGCAGGGCGATGCGTCGCACTGGGGCCAGCTCGGCCTGCATGGTGACTGGGCGATGCGCCCCGTCCATCCGGTCGGCGCGCCGGAGCACACCGATGCGGGCGACTATCTCGACCGGCACCATCTGCAGGGCCGTCCGTTCGCGGCCGGCTACGAGGCGCTGGACACCGATGCCGCGGTGCTGCGCCGCGTGGCCGAAGACGCGTCGGCGATCGCGCTCGCGCCGATCGGGCTGGCCGGCCCCGGCGTCCGGCAACTGCCGATCGTGGCCGCGGACGGCAGCATCGGTGCCGGCACGCGCGAGGAGATCGCCGAGGGCCGTTATCCCTACGCGCGGCCGATCGTGTTCGCGCTGCGCCGCACGCCCGGCCAGCCGCCGGACCCGATGGCGATCGAATACCTGCGGCTCGTGCTTTCGGCCGAAGGCCAGCGAATCATCGCGGCGCAGCCGCAGGGCTATGTGCCGCTGACGGCCGCGCAGGCCCGCGCCGAACTCGCGCGGCTGCGCTGAGCGGCGCACGTCATCCATCTCTTCATGACCCACGACCTGACTTCCATTCCACCCGGCGCGATGCTCAGCCGCCGCGCTGCGCTGCGCGTCGGCGCAGCCACGCTGTCGGCGCTGGCAGGGCTGCGCGCGCAGGCGGCCGGCGACGCTGCAACCGACGCCTTGCCCGCATTCGCCGGCCAGCCCTATGTGCCGCGTCCCGTGCACGTGCCCGCCGACGCGCCGTACCTGCTGCCCGACGGCCGCATCGCCATCGTCGGCAACGACGGCATGGACGAGCTCGTGCGCGACCTCAACGCGCTGTTCACCGCGACCCATCCGGACGTGCGCTTCTCGGCGCGCATGGAAGGCTCGTCCA
>JAZKDL010000071.1:0-14374 GCA_040387575.1 Pseudomonadota bacterium | reverse complement strand
ATGCTGCGCCAGGAATTCTTCGATAGCGACGACGAAGGCGGCCAGCGAGGTCTTCATGTCGCAGGCCCCCCGGCCGTAGAGCCGGCCGTCGCGGTGGGTCGGCACGAACGGGTGGCTGGTCCATTGTTCGATCGGGCCGGTCGGCACCACGTCGGTGTGGCCGGCGAAGGCGATGGTCTTGCCGCCGGGGTGACCCGGGCGCACGGCCCAGAGGTTGGTCACGCGGAAGTCGGCCGGGCCGCTTTCAATGGTCTCGAGCGTGAAGCCGAGTGGCGCGAGGCGTTCGCCGAGCAGCGTCTGGCAGCCCGCGTCGTCGGGCGTCACGGATGGGCGCGACATCAGTTGTTCGGCAAGCAGCAGGGTGCGGGACATGGGAAAGCCTAGAAATGCACGTCGAGCGTGATATCGGTGAAGGTCGGTGCCTCGATCGGCGCAAACACGCTGCGCTCCTCGGTGATCACCTTGGCGTTGCGGTTCTGCAGGCGCCAGAGAAGGTTGGTGGGGGAGTCGGCCTGTGCCAGGCCCTCGTCGCGCGTGACCCGTCCGTCCACGACCAGCCGGGCGATCGATTCCTCGAAGGTCTGCGAGCCCTCGGCCATCGATTGTTCCATCGCATCTTTGATGGCGGCAAAGTCGCCTTTCTCCAGCAGCTCGGCGACCAGCGCGGTATTCAGCAGGATCTCGATTGCCGGCAACCGACCCCTGTCCTGTGTGCGCAGAAGCCGTTGCGCGACGATGGCGCGCAATGCGCCACTCAAGTCGCTCAACAGCGCGCCCCGCACTTCGGCCGGATAGAAGCCAAGGATGCGGTTGAGCGCGCGATGGCTGTTGCTGGCGTGCAGCGTGGCCACGCACAGGTGGCCGGATTGCGCGTACGCGATGGCTGCACTCATGGTGTCGCAATCGCGAATTTCACCGATGTGGATCACGTCCGGCGCCTGGCGCAGCGCATTCTTCAGGGCGACGTCCAGCGACGCCGTGTCGCTGCCGACGTCTCGCTGGTTCACCACCGACTTCCTGTTGGTGAAGGTGAACTCGATCGGTTCCTCGATCGTGAGAATGTGCCCGCTCGCGTTGGCGTTGCGATGGTCCAGCATCGATGCCAGCGTGGTGGTCTTGCCAGCGCCTGTCCCGCCGACCATCAGGATCAGTCCGCGCTTTTCCATGACGAGCGTCTTCAGTACCTCGGGCAGGCCGAGCGTGTCGAAGGGCGGAATGACCGCTGCGATATGGCGCACGACCACGGCATAGCTGCCGCGCTGGCGCATCGCGCTGATGCGGAAATTGCCGGCGCCGTCGAGGCGGATCGCCATGTTGAGCTCGCCGCTTCTCTGCAGCTCGGCGATATGGCCGGCATCGACCACTTCAGCGAGCAGCGCGAGCGGCGCTTCGGCCGGCAGCACCTGAGCGTTGACCGGCCGGCAATCGCCGTCGATCCGGATCAGCACAGGTGAGTTCGCAGACAGGTAGATGTCGGACGCATCACGCTCCGCCATCAGGCGAAGGATGCGTTCCATCGTGCCCATCTGCGCGCTCCGCTCAGTCGCGCAGCAGGTCGTTCAGGCTGGTGGTCGAGCGCGTCTTGGCGTCGACCTTCTTCACGATGATGGCGGCGTACATGCTGTAGCGGCCGTTGTCCTTCGGCAGGCTGCCGGCCACCACGACGGAGCCGGCCGGCACGCGGCCGTACAGCGTTTCACCGGTCGCGCGGTCGTAGATCGGCGTGCTCTGGCCGATGAACACGCCCATCGACAGCACCGAGTTCTCTTCGATCACCACGCCTTCGACCACTTCGGAGCGTGCGCCGATGAAGCAGTTGTCCTCGATGATGGTCGGGCCGGCCTGCAGCGGCTCGAGCACGCCGCCGATGCCGACGCCGCCCGACAGGTGGACGTTGGCGCCGATCTGCGCGCAGGAGCCGACGGTGGCCCAGGTGTCGACCATGGTGCCTTCGCCGACGTAGGCGCCGATGTTCACGTACGAAGGCATCAGGATCGCGCCCTTGGCGATGTAGCTGCCGCGGCGCGCGACCGCTGGCGGCACGATGCGAACGCCGGATTCCTTGAGCTCGTCGGCCGACAGGTGCGAGAACTTGGTCGGCACCTTGTCGTAGAAGCCCAGCGCGCCGGCCTGGATCTGCTCGTTGTCCTTCAGGCGGAAAGACAGCAGCACGGCTTTCTTGATCCACTGGTGCACGGTCCACTGGCCGACCGATTCGCGGGTCGCGACACGCAGCTTGCCGTTGTTGAGTTCGGTGATGACGTGGTCGACGGCTTCGCGGACTTCGGCGGGTGCCTTGGCGGGCGAGATGTTGGCGCGGTCTTCCCACGCGGCGTCGATGATCTGCTGGAGTTGTTGGGTCATTGGATCGGTCTCTGGATGAAAAGGGGTGCGAAGGGCGGGCGGAAGCGGGCAGGCTCAGTGGCCCTGCCGGACGAACCGCACGATGCGCTGTGCGGCTTCGAGGCATTCGTCCGTCTCGGCCACCAGGGCCATCCGGATGCGGCCGCGGCCGGGGTTGCCGCCCTGTGCGTCGCGGGCCAGATAGCTGCCCGGCAACACGGTCACATTGTATTGAGCGTAGAGCGCGCGGGCGAAGGCGGGGTCATCGCCCTGCCAGGCTTCGGGGATGCCGGCCCAAAGGTAGAAACTGGCATCCGGCAACCGGACATCGAGCACTTCCTCGAGCAGCGGCGTCACCGCGGCGAACTTCGCGCGGTACTGGGCGCGGTTGTCGGCGACGTGCTTTTCGTCGCCCCACGCAGCGATGCTCGCGGCCGCCACGGCACCGCTCATCGCGCTGCCGTGGTAGGTGCGGTACAGCAGGAAGTTCTTGATGATGCGGGCATCGCCGGCCACGAAGCCGCTCCGCAAGCCCGGCACATTGCTGCGCTTGGACAGCGAGGTCAGCGAGATCAGGTTGCGGAAGTCGCTGCGGCCGAGCTTGGCTGCGGCCTCGAGCCCGCTGAGCGGCGGCTCTTCACGGAAATAGATCTCGCTGTAGCACTCGTCGGATGCGATCACGAAGCCGTGGCGGTCCGACAGCGCGAACAGCTTCTGCCATTCGTCCAGCGGCATCACCGCGCCGGTCGGGTTGCCTGGCGAGCAGACGAACACCAGCTGCGTGCGCGCCCAGATCTCTTCCGGAACGCTGTCCCAGTCGACCGCGAAGTTGCGCGACGCCACGCTCGGCGCGTAGTACACGTCCGCGCCAGCCAGCAGCGCCGCGCCTTCGTAGATTTGATAGAACGGATTGGGCGACACGACGATCGGCGTGGGCGCCACGCTGGGGTCGATCAAGGTCTGTGCCAGCGCGAACAGCGCCTCGCGCGAGCCGTTGACCGGCAACACCTGCGTGGCCGGGTCGACCGCAAGGCCGTAGCGCGTCTGCAGCCAGTCGGTGAAGGCGGCGCGGAGCCTCGGTTCGCCCGCCGTGGCCGGGTAGGCAGCCAGGGCGCCGAGCCCGGCGTTCAGCGCTTCCTTGATGAAGGGCGGCGTCGGATGTTTGGGTTCACCGATACCGAGGCTGATGGGCCGGTGATCGGTGCTGGGCGTGATGCCCGCGAAGAGTTGACGCAGCCGTTCGAAAGGATAGGGCTGCAGCCGGGCGAGCAGGGGATTCATGGCGCAGGATTATCCGTGAGACAGGCGGATGCGCGGCCGGCCGGAACGCCGGCCCTTTCCAGGACGCGGGTCAGCTCAGCTTCTTGACCAGCACCTGGCTCTTGCGGTCCCAGTTGTATTTCTTCTTGCGTGCATCGGGCAACCAATCCGGGTCGACCGGAACGAAGCCGCGCTTGATGAACCAGTGCATCGTGCGTGTCGTCAGGACGAAGATGCTTTGCAACCCCATGGCGCGGGCCCGCTGCTCGATGCGCTTGAGCATGCGCTCGCCGTCGCCCTGCGACTGGGAGTGCGGCGACACGGTCAGCGCCGCCATCTCGGCGGTGCGCGCTTCCGGGTACGGATAGAGCGCTGCACAGCCGAAGATCACGCCGTCATGCTCGATCACCGTGTAGTGGTCGACGTCGCGCTCGATCTCGGTGCGGTCGCGCTTGACCAGCGTGCCGTCGCGCTCGAAGGGCTCGATCAGCTGCAGGATGCCGCCGATGTCGTCGGCCGTCGCCTCGCGCAGCGACTCGAGCTTTTCGTCGATCACCATCGTGCCGATGCCGTCGTGCACGTAGACCTCGAGCAATAGCGCGCCATCCACCGCGAACGGCAGGATGTGGTTGCGCTCGACGCCGGCCTCGCAGGCCTTCACGCAATGCTGCAGATAGAAAGCGGTGTCGGTCGGCCGCTGCGCCGGAGGCAACGTCGCGAGCAGCTTCTTGGCGGCGGCGAGCGGCAATTCTGTGTCGATTGGGTTGTCCTCGCTCTCGGGCAGCTCGCTGTCGATGCGGATGCCCGGCGTCTCGGTCAGGAAGATCAGTTTGTCGGCCTGGATCGAGATCGCCACGCTCGTCGCGACTTCTTCCATCGTCAGATTGAAAGCCTCGCCAGTCGGCGAAAAGCCGAACGGCGACATCAGCACCATCGCGCCGAAGTCCAGCGTCTGCCGGATGCCGGCGGCGTCCACCTTGCGCACCAGCCCCGAGTGCTTGAAGTCGACGCCGTCGATGACGCCCACCGGCCGCGCCGTGATGAAGTTGCCCGAGATCATGCGCACCGTCGAGCCGGCCATGGGCGTGTTCGGCAAGCCCTGGCTGAAGGCTGCTTCGATTTCGTAGCGCAGCTGGCCCGCGGCCTCCTGCGCCGAATCGAGCGCCACCGCGTCGGTGATCCGCATGCCGTGCGAATACTTCGCCTCATGGCCCTTGGCGCGCAGTTGTTCATTCACCTGCGGACGAAAGCCATGCACCAGCACGACCTTCACGCCCATCGACTGGATCAGCGCCAGGTCCTGCGCGATGTTCTGCAGCTTGCCCGCCGCGATCGCCTCGCCGGCCAGGCCAACCACGAAGGTCTTGCCACGGTGCGTGTGGATGTAGGGTGCGACCGAGCGGAACCAGGGGACGAAGGTGAAGTTGAAGACGGCGGACATGCGGGCGTGGAGGCGTTTGAATGGGACCGGCGCCATGCCGGAAACGCCGGATTCTCGACGAAAACCGTGTCCGTCCGTCGATGGATCCTGGAACGCCCCGCCGTCTGCGGCGGTGTCCGCGCCCGCCGATGTCCCTCGCTGCGGGGCGCCTGCGAGGCGACTGGGATAATCGACAGGTTCATGAGTGCATCTCTTCCCCCCACGTCGCCGGTTCGCGCGGCCCCGGCTCCGGCCGCTCCGGTCAGCCCGCCGCTGATCATCGAATTCCCCGAGTCGCTGCCCGTCTCCGCGCGGCGCGACGAAATCGCCGCGGCCATCGAGGCGAACCAGGTGGTGATCGTCTGCGGCGAAACCGGCTCCGGCAAGACGACGCAGCTTCCCAAGATCGCCTTGCAGCTCGGCCGCGGCAAGCTCAATGCGCCGCCGGGCAAGGGCCGGCTGATCGGCCACACGCAGCCGCGGCGGATCGCCGCGAGTTCGGTTGCCAAGCGCATCGCGGAAGAACTCAAGACGACGTTGGGCGACGTGGTCGGCTACAAGGTCCGATTCCAGGACCGGCTGAGCCGCGACGCCTCGGTCAAGCTGATGACCGACGGCATCCTGCTGGCCGAAACGCAGACCGATCCGCTGCTCAAGGCCTACGACACGATCATCATCGACGAGGCGCACGAGCGCTCGCTGAACATCGACTTCCTGCTGGGCTACCTGCGCGAGATATTGCCGCGCCGGCCCGACCTGAAAGTCATCGTGACGTCCGCGACGATCGATGCCGACCGTTTCGCCAAGCATTTCGCCTCGCGCAGCGGGCCGGCGCCGATCATCTATGTTTCCGGCCGCACATTTCCGGTCGAACAGCGTTACCGGCCCTTCGAGGAATCACGCGACTATGACCTGAACGACGCGATCGCCGACGGTGTCGACGAGCTCTGGCGCGACCCGCACAACGCGGGCGACATCCTGGTCTTTTTGCCCGGTGAGCGCGAAATCCGCGAGGCAGCCGACCATCTGCGCAAGCATCTGTCGCAGCAGCCGATCTACCGCAACGCCGAAGTGCTGCCACTGTTCGCGCGGCTGTCGCCGGCCGAGCAGGACCGCATCTTCGAAGGCCACACCGGCCGGCGCGTGGTGCTCGCCACCAACGTGGCGGAGACGTCGCTCACGGTGCCCGGTACGCGCTACGTGATCGACACCGGCACGGCGCGCGTCAAGCGCTATTCGTTCCGCAGCAAGGTCGAGCAGTTGCTGGTCGAGCCGATCAGCCAGGCGGCGGCCAACCAGCGCGCCGGCCGTTGCGGCCGAGTGGCCAACGGCATCTGCATCCGGCTCTACGACGAGAAGGACTTTCAAGGTCGCCCGCGCTTCACCGATCCGGAAATCCTGCGCTCGTCGCTGGCCGGCGTGATCCTGCGGATGAAGTCACTGCATCTGGGCGACGTCGAGCAGTTCCCGTTCCTCGAGCCGCCGCAGCGCCGTGCGATCGCCGATGGCTACCAGTTGCTCAACGAGCTGGGTGCGGTCGACGACAACAACGAACTTACCGCTACCGGCGCCGAACTCGCGCGCCTGCCGCTCGACCCGCGCGTCGGCCGGATGATTCTTGAAGCCCGCGCCCGCGGTGCGCTGGACGAGGTGCTGGTGATCGCGAGCGCGCTGAGCGTGCAGGACGTGCGCGACCGGCCGATGGATCTGCAGCAGCAGGCCGACCAGGCGCACGCGAAGTTCGACGACGAGAAGAGCGAATTCACCGGCTACCTTCGGCTGTGGAAGTGGGTGCAGGACTCGCGCGGCGGGCACGACAACACGCACAAGCTCACGAACCGGCAGCACGAGCAGCTGCTGCGCCAGAACTTCATCAACATGCGCCGCGTGCGCGAGTGGCGCGACATCCATTCGCAGCTGCTCACCGTCGTCAACGAGCACAAGTGGCGCATCAACAGCGAGCCCGCGGGCTACGAGCCGCTGCACCTGTCGATGCTGGCCGGGCTGCTGGGCAACATCGGCTGGAAGATGGAAGATCCGTCCACCGGGCCGGGTGCGGGTGGCGCGCAGGGCGGCGGCGGGCGCAATTCCGAATACCTGGGCGCGCGCGGCATCAAGTTCTTCCCGCATCCAGGCGCCCATCTGAAGAAGAAGCCGGCCCGCTGGATCGTGGCGGCAGAACTGGTCGAGACCACGCGCCTGTTCGGCCGCGGCATCGCGAACATCGAGCCGCAGTGGCTCGAGGACCTCGGCGGTCACCTGTTGAAGAAGCAGTTGCTCGACCCGCATTGGGAGAAGAAGGGCGCGCAGGTCACGGCACTGGAGCGTGCAACGCTCTACGGATTGGTGGTCTACAGCGGTCGGCGCGTCGACTTCACACGGGTCGACCCGGTCGCCGCACGCGAAATCTTCATCCGCGAGGCGCTGGTCGGCAATCAGTGGGAAAGCAAGCTGCCGTTCCTGGCAGCGAACCGCAAGCTGATCAAGGAAGTCGAAGGCCTCGAGCACAAGTCGCGCCGGCAGGACGTGCTGGTCGACGACGAGCTGATCTATGCGTTCTACGACGCGCAACTGCCGGCCGATGTGGCCAGCGGTGCGTCGTTCGAGCATTGGTACAAGGAAACGTCGCGCGGTCAGCCTCGGCTGCTTTTCCTGTCGCGCGATGAGCTGATGCGGCACCAGGCCGCGGGCATCACCACCCAGTCCTTCCCCGCAACCGTGCGGCTTGGTGGCGTCGACTGTGCTGCGACCTACCTGCACGAACCCGGCGACGCTCGCGATGGCCTGACCGTCACGGTGCCGCTGTTCGTGCTCAACCAGGTCAACGAGGAGCGCTGCGAATGGCTGGTGCAGGGCATGCTGAAGGACAAGATCCAGGCGTTGCTCAAGAGCCTGCCGCAGCGGCCGCGTTCGCGGCTGGTGCCATTGCCCGAGTCGGCGTCGAAGTTTGCCGAAGCGTTGGCGGAGCCCGAAGTCTTCGGTGCCGGGTCGCTGACCGACGTGCTGCTCAAGCGCGTGCGCGACCAGACCAGCATCGACGTGAAGCGTGCCGACTTCAAGCTCGACATGCTGCCGCCGCATCTGTTCATGAATTTGCTGGTGGTCGACGAACACGGGCGTCAACTCGGCATCGGCCGGAACCTGGGTGCGCTGAAGGCTGAACTGGGTTCGCAGGCGCGCGGTGCATTCCAGGCGCTGGCGGGCCTGAATCTCAAGGCTGCGGCACCTGCCGGCAGCCCGCGGGAGACGTCCGTCCCACCCAGCGGCACCGGCCGCCAAGCCGCCGCTGCGCCCGTGCCCGAGACACCGTCGCTGCCGGCAGGCCAGCGGTACACCGCGTGGACCTTCGGCGAGCTGCCCGAATTGATGGAAGTGCGCCGTGGCGCGCAGTCGCTGATCGGCTTCCCGGCGCTCATCGATCAGGGCGACGCGGTCACCATCGAGGTTTTCGACGAGCCGGCGGTCGCCGCAGCAAAGCATCGCGCGGGCCTGCGCCGCCTGTTTGCGCTGCAACTCAAGGACGCGCTGAAGTACCTCGAGAAGAACATCCCCGATCTGCAGAAGATGGCCGTGGCCTACATGCCGCTGGGCACGGCCGACGAACTGCGCGCGCAGATCGTCGACGTGGCGCTCGACCGCGCTTTCTTGCAGGAGCCGTTGCCGGCCGACGAGTTCGCCTTCAAGCGCCGCGTGGACGAGGGCCGTGGCCGGCTCACGCTGATCGCCAACGAGGTGGCGCGGTTGGCGGGCGTGATCCTCACGGACTATGCGGTGGCCGCGCGCAAGATCAAGGACACGAAGATTCAGCCCGACGCGACCGCCGATGCGGCGCAGCAACTGCACCGCCTGATCGGCAAGCGCTTCATCGCCGACGCCCCGTGGACGCAGCTGCAGCACTTCTCGCGCTACCTGAAAGCGATCACTGCGCGGCTGGACAAGCTGCGTGCCGACCCGGCGCGCGACGCGGCAAAGCTGGCCGAGTTGCGTCCGCAGGACCAGCGCTATTGGCGGCTGGTGGCCGAACGCAAGGGCGGGGTCGACGACCGGATGCTGGAGTTTCGCTGGCTCCTTGAAGAACTTCGCGTGAGCTTCTTTGCGCAGGAGTTGCGCACGCCGCAGCCAGTGAGCGTGAAGCGGCTCGACAAGGCCTGGGCGCAGTTGCAGGCCTGAGCGGGAGCCTGCAAATCCGATGGACGTGAAAAAGCCCGCCGAAGCGGGCTTTTTCATCGGCCATCAGGCCATCTGCAACGTCATATGCGTCCCATGACGAGCAGCACGATCACGATCACCAGGACCAGACCCAGACCGCCGCTAGGACCATAGCCCCAGCTCCGGCTGTGGCCCCATGTCGGCAGGACGCCGATCAGCAACAGAACCAGGATGACCAGCAGAATCAACGACATGAACTTCTCCTAAAGGCTTGGATGAAGACTCATGTTGGCTGCTCCGTGCATCCAGGCTCGGGGGACGGAAACGCCTGCGCCGGTCAGGCCAAACCGACGCCGGGTGTCAGAGCTTCGCCAGCCGGTCGAGCGCGGTCTGCAGCGTTTCGTCCTTCTTGGCGAAGCAGAAGCGCACCACCCGCTGGTCGAAGCCGTCGCCATAGAAGGCGGATAGCGGAATGGCCGCCACGCCGATCTCTTCGGTGAGCCAGAGGCAGAAGTCGGACTCGCCGAGGTCGCTGACGGCGGTGATGTCGACGCACTGGAAGTACGTGCCGGCCGACGGCAGCAGCTTGAAGCGTGTCTTCGCGAGCCCTGCGGCAAACAGGTCGCGCTTGCGCTGGTAGAAGGCGGGCAACTCGAGGTACGGCGCCGAGTCGGCCATGTAGCTCGCGAGTGCGTGCTGCATCGGTGTGTTCACCGTGAACACATTGAACTGGTGCACCTTGCGGAACTCCGCCGTGAGCGGAGCGGGCGCCGCAACATAGGCGACCTTCCAGCCGGTCACGTGGTACGTCTTGCCGAAGCTGCTCACGATGAAGCTGCGTGCCGCGAGGCCCGGAAAGCGCGCCGCGCTCTCGTGGCGTTGGCCGTCGAACACCATGTGCTCGTAGACCTCGTCGCTGATCACGAACACATCCGTCGGTGCGAGCAACTCTTCGAGCGTGCGCATTTCTGCTTCGGTCCAGACGGTGGCGCTCGGGTTGTGCGGGCTGTTGACGATGATCGCGCGGGTGCGCGGCGTCAGCGCGGCGGCGATCTTGCCGAAATCGGGCCGGAAGGTACCGGGCGTCAGCGGAACGCGCACGACGGTGCCACCCGCCAGTTCGATGTTCGGCACGTAGCTGTCATAGCAGGGCTCGAGCACGATCACCTCGTCGCCCGCGCGCACCACCGCGAGGATCGCCGTGATGATGGCCTGCGTGGCCCCGGCCGTGATGGTGATCTCCGACGCAGCGCTGTAGCTGTGGCCGTAGAGCGCGTTGATCTTGGCCGCAACGGCGTCCCGCAAAGCGGGGATGCCTGGCATCGGCGGGTACTGGTTGTGGCCGGCTGCCATCGCGACCGTGACGGCGTCGAGCAGCTTCGGATCGCAATGGAAGTCCGGGAAGCCCTGGCCGAGGTTCACCGCGTTCTTCTCGGCGGCCAGCGCCGACATCACAGTGAAAATGGTCGTGCCGACGGCGGGAAGCTTGGTGACGATGTCGGGGGTGCGGGGAGAAAACGTGGCGGGGCTCATGATGGTCGTGGTTTTCGGAAGGGCTGTCGCTGCGGCCTGACGGTCTACAGCTCGTAATCCTGCTGATGGCCGCTGAGGGCCTTGGCGATGAGGTTGCGGTCGAGCCGGTCGCTCAGCAACTCAGCGAACTTGAAGACGAAGTTGCGCAGGTAGGCGCTGCGCTTGAAGGCGACGCGTGCGATGTTCTGGCCGAAGATGTGCCCCATCGGCTTCACGACCAGGTCGGCATTGGTGTCGTCGCGGACCGCCATCTCGGCGACGATGCCGACACCCAGACCGAGGCGCACGTACGTCTTGATCACGTCGGAGTCGATCGCTTCGAGGGCGATGCGCGGCGTCAGCTTCTTTTGCGCGAACGCATGATCGATGCGCGTTCGGCCGGTGAAGGAGGGGTGGTACGTGATGATCGGCTCGTTCGCCAGATCCTCGAGCGATACGCGCTCCTTGTTGGCCAGCGGATGGTCCTTGGGTAACACCAGCACGTGCTGCCATTCGTAGCAGGGCAGCGTGACGAGGTCGGGATAGTCGGCCAGCGATTCGGTTGCGATACCGATCTCCGCGATTTCGTCGATCACCATCCGCGCGACCTGGTCCGGCGAACCCTGGTGCAGGCTCACGTTGACCTTCGGATAGGCCTCGCGCAATTTGGCGACCGGCATTGGCAGGACGTAACGCGCCTGCGTGTGGGTGGTGGCGATCGACAGCGTGCCGCTGTCCTGTGCGCTGAACTGCTCGCCGATGCGCTTCAGGTTGCCGACCTCGCGCATGATGAGTTCGATGCTGGCGATCACGTGCTGGCCCGGTTCGGTCACGCGCTTCAGCCGCTTGCCGTGGCGCGCGAAGATCTCGACACCCAACTCTTCCTCGAGTTCGATGATCGCCTTCGACACGCCCGGCTGGGAGGTATGGAGCGCCTTGGCCGCCTCGGTCAGGTTCAGATTGCGTCGCACCGCTTCTTGAACAAACTTGAACTGATGAAGATTCATAACGAATTCCGTCTCATAACGGACTTCATTATGCATTCGATGTCTATCGAAATCGCAAAATTGCCTGTTTTCACTCTTTGAGAGCGATGTTTGCCAGCAGCTCGATGACAGCGGGTTCTTCGCCGACTGCAGACGCCAAAGAAAAGTCGATCGACGGATGTGTGTTGCGCAAGTCGTCGAGCAGCTGTGGCAAATCTTCACGAACGTGCTTGCCCATACCCAGGAAAAGCGGTACGACGCGTATGCGGCGCGCGCCGCTTTCGACAAGCGTGCACGCAGCCGTCGGCAAGTCCGGTGCGACGAGCTCGAGGTACGCGCAGGCAACATGGACGGTGGTGTCCTGCGCCTGGACGCGCCGCATCACCGCCTCGACCGGCTCGCGCCAGCGCGCATCGCGCGAACCGTGCGCAAAGAGGAGGATGCCGCGAGCCGATTCGGCCACCGCTACCGCCTGAGCACCAGCCAGCCGAACGCGGCCAGCGAGACCACTGAATAAATCAGTCCCGGCGCCGCGGCCGTGATCCACGGGACCCAGCTGCTCAGGTTGCCGATATAGCCGAACACGTTGTTGAGCAGAAAGAAGCTGATGCCGATCAGCACGCCACCGAACACATAGCTGGTGATACCGGATTGCCGGAAATGCAGGTAGGCAAAGGGCAGGGCGAGCACCACCATCACCAGGCATGACAGCGGATAAAACACCTTGCGCCAGAACTGGATCTCGTAGCGCTGCGCGGTCTGGCCATTGGCGTCCAGGTGGCGGATGTATTCGAACAGGTCGAGCGTGCGCATGCGTTCGGGCTTGAGGAGCGCGACCGAGACCATTTCATTGGTGAGCGTCGTGGGCCAGCGCAGTTCGGGCGTTGCAACGGTATTGACGCGCGCCTTGTCGCCCGCGGCCCGTGTGTCGTAGTGCTGGCGCTGTGCCTCATGCAGAACCCAGGCACCGTCGACAGCGACTGCATAGGTCGCGGTGGTCTGCGTTGCAACGAAACCCTGCGCATCGAACTCGAAAATGCGCGGCGATCGCAGCGTGCCGTCGCGATTCATCGAGCTGACGTTGACGGCATAGGACATGTCGCCACGTTTTTCCTTGAGCCACGCGCCTGTTGCGCCCGTGGTGGCGAACACGTCGCCTTGGAAACGTGCCTTCAACAACTGCGCGCCACGATCGGCAACCGGTGCAACATAGTCGCCGACGACGAAGGTCAGAACCACGAAACCCGCACCAAGCACCAGCAGCGAACCCAGCGCACGCCATGGACCGAGACCGCTGGTTCGCAGGATGGTGTATTCGGAACTCTGCGCGAGTCTCGCCATCACGAAGATGGTCCCGATCAGCACCGCGATCGGCATCAGCTCATAAAGGTGGCTTGGCACCAGCAGAGCGACATAGGCGAGCGCCTGCGGCGCGCCGTAACCCAGCGAACTCGGCTTGCCGATGTCGCCGAGCTCGTCCACGAAGTCGAAGAAGAAGAAAAGGCTAAGGAAGCCAAGCGTGACGAAGGCAACGGCCTTCAGCACCTCGCTGTAGATCAAACGGCGAATGGTTTTCACGCGTGGGGCAATGTGGTTTTGGACGGCGGCGCGGCGCGGCGCCCGCGGCGGATCCAGTTGTTGTTGCGTTTGGCCAGCCAGGCCACGGCAAAGACGAAGACGCCGCCATGCAACGCCAGCAGATAGCCGCCCATGCTGAAGCGCCCCGAACCGATCCAGCTCTGCCCGAGGTTCAGCATGTTGTAGTAGACGAGAAAGGCAAAAAGTGCGAACAGCAGGTTGCCGCTGCGGCCCACGCGCGGATTGACGCTCGACAGCGTCAGCGCGAGCAACACGAAGTTGATGCCCGCAAACAGCATGCCGATGCGCCAGCCGAGTTCACCCCGGTTCTGTGGCGTCGGTTCCGCGATCAGCCTGAGCGTCGGGCGCGCGCGCAGCGGCGCGTCGCTCGCGGCGCCGGAGCTATTGCTGCCAACCTTGGCGCCATAGGTGTCGAACTCGCTGATCTTCATGCCGGCTTTCGGGTCGAGCGGCCGTTCCAGCCGCTGTCCGTTGGTCAGCATCAGGTAGCGCGCATCGTCGATCGTCTCGAGGCGACCGCTGCGTGCCGAGGTGATGATCTGCAGGTTGCGCTCGATCGAGGAGATGAACACGTTGGTGGCGGTGGCGCCGTCCGGCGTGTCCTTGTCGATGAAGAAGACCCGGTTGCGGCTGGAGGATTCGCGGAATTCGCCCGGCGCTATGCGTTCGAGGTCGCTGCGGCGCTCGTACTGTTCGCGCATCCCCTGAGTCTGCGAGTTGGCCCAGGGCCAGCCGACCAGCGACAGCACCGCGATCAGGATAAGCACCGGCCATGCGAAGCGGAACAACGGCTGGACGAAATCGACCAACCCGCGGCCGCTGGCGAACCAGATGACCATTTCGCTGTCCCGGTACATGCGCGACAGCGTGCCGACGATCGAGATGAACAGGCTCAGGCTCAGGATGGTGGGCATGTAGCCCAGCACCGTGTAAGCCATGACAAGCATCACGTCGGACGGATTGACGCTGCCCTTGGATGCAAGGCCGAGCGTGCGAATCAGCATCATGGTCATCACGATGGTGACCAGCACCACCAGCGTGGCACCGAAGCTGCGCGACAGCTCCTTGCGTAAAGAGGAATGGAATAACATGGACGAGGGAAAAA
>JAZKDL010000070.1:0-3544 GCA_040387575.1 Pseudomonadota bacterium | reverse complement strand
TGACCGACACCTTCGAGCCCGGTTCGACGATGAAGCCGATCACGGTCGGCATGGCGCTCGAGGCCGGCCGCGTGAAGCCGTCGACCATCATCGAAACTTCGCCCGGCCGCTTCCAGATCGGCGGCTTCACCATCAGCGACACCCACAACTACGGCTCGCTGACCGTCGAGGGCGTGATCCAGAAGTCGAGCAACGTCGGTGCGCTGAAGATCGCGCAACGCATGTCGCCGCAAGAGATGTGGGACACCTACACGGCGCTGGGTTATGGCCAGAAGCCACAGATCCAGTTCCCTGGTGCGGTCACTGGCCGGCTGCGGCCCTGGAAGAACTGGAAGCCGGTCGAGCAGGCCACGATGGCCTACGGCTACGGCCTGTCGGCGTCGCTGCTGCAGATGGCGCATTCGTACACCTCGTTCGCGCACGACGGCAGCATCATCCCGCTGACGATCCTGAAGAACGCCGAGCCCGCCGTCGGCGTGCGCGTGTTCTCGGCCGAGAACGCGCACGCGGTACGCAAGATGCTGCAAATGGCGGCGGGCCCGGGCGGCACCGGCCAGCTTGCCCAGACCGTCGGCTATTCGGTCGGCGGCAAGTCCGGCACCGCGCACAAGCAGGTCGGCAAGGGTTACGCCAGCAACAAGTACCGCGCCTGGTTCACCGGCATGGCGCCGATCGAGAAGCCCCGCATCATCGTCGGCGTGATGATCGACGAGCCGAGCGACGGCCAGTATTTCGGCGGCGTCGCGGCCGCGCCCGTGTTCAGCGAAGTCGTGCAGCAGACGTTGCGCATGATGAACGTGCCGCCCGACCTCGCGGTCAAGCCGCTGGTGATCACGCAGGGCGTGGAAGAGAGCTTCTGATGAACGACATCCAGTTCTCCTCCGCGAACGAAGCCGCGCACTGGCTGCGTTCCTGCGTGCCCGGCGACCTGCACGCCGACAGCCGTCGCATCGGCGACGGCGATGCCTTCATCGCCTGGCCCGGCGCCGCGACCGACGGCCGCGCGCACGTGGCTTCGGCGCTCGCGCAAGGCGCGGCGGTCTGCCTGGTCGAACGCGAGGGCGTCGAGGCCTTCGCCTTCGACGACGAGGCGATCGCCAGCTACGGCGGTCTCAAGGCGGCGACCGGCCCGATCGCGTCGTCGTTCTACGGTCAGCCGTCGACCCAGCTGTCGGTGATCGCCGTGACCGGCACCAACGGCAAGACATCGACCGCCTGGTGGCTGGCCGAGGCGCTGTCGCAGCGGCCGGGACAAGGTCCGTGCGCGCTGATCGGCACGCTCGGCATCGGCACGTCATCCGAGCTGCGCTACACCGGGCTCACGACGCCCGACCCCGTGATGCTGCAGCGCGAGTTGCGCGGCTTCGTGGCGCGCGGCTTCAGCGCCTGCGCGATCGAGGCATCGTCGATCGGCATCGCCGAACGCCGGCTCGACGGCACGCGCATCGAAGTCGCGGTGTTCACCAATTTCACGCAGGACCATCTGGACTACCACGCCAGCATGGACGCCTACTGGCAGGCCAAGGCCGAGCTGTTCCGCTGGCCCGGCCTGCATGCCGCGGTCGTCAACATCGACGACGTGCACGGTGCGACGCTGGTGGCGAATCTGCTCGACACCGGCACCGGCGCGCTCGACGTCTGGACGCTGTCCGCCAACGGGGCGCCCGCGCGGCTGTCGGCGGTCGACATCGGCTACGACGCGCAGGGCCTGACCTTCGGCGTGGTCGAGGAGGGCGCCGCGCCGGTGCGCCTCGCGACGCCGCTGATCGGCCAGTACAACGTGGCCAACCTGCTCGGCGTGATCGGCGCCCTGCGTGCGCTGGGCATGCCGCTCGATGCGGCCGTTGCCGCGTGCGGTGGGCTGAGCAGCGTGCCGGGCCGCATGGAACGTGTGAGCGTGCCGGGTAAGCCGCTGGCGGTGGTCGATTACGCCCACACGCCCGACGCGCTCGACAAGGCGCTGGCTGGCCTGCGGCCGTTGGCCGCCCAGCGCGGTGGCCGGCTCTGGTGCCTGTTCGGCTGCGGCGGCGATCGCGATGCGACCAAGCGCCCGATGATGGCGGCCGTCGCCGAGAAGTGCGCAGACGTCGTCGTGGTCACCAGCGACAACCCGCGCAGCGAAGTGCCGTCCGCGATCATCAGCCAGATCCTGCTCGGCTTCGCCAACCCGGCGACGGTGCAGGTCGAACCCGACCGCGCCCGCGCGATCGCCGACGCGATCGCCCAGGCCGCACCCGAGGACGTCGTGCTGCTGGCCGGCAAGGGCCACGAAGCCTGGCAGGACATTGCGGGCGAACGCATCGCTTTCTCCGATCGTGCGCATGCGCACGACGCGCTGGCGCGCAGGGGGGCGCCATGAATTCCAGGGCTTCAATGATGATGACACTCGGCCAGGCTGCAGCCTGGCTGCCCGGCGCAAGGCTGATCGGCGACCCCGCGACGCCGATCGCCCGGCTCCACACCGACACACGCACCTTGGCGCCAGGCGATCTTTTTGTCGCTCTCAAGGGTGAGCGTTTCGACGCCAACGACTTCCTCGCCGAGGCGCGCGCGCAGGGCGCCGTCGCCGCGCTGGCGCATGGCGGCCTCGAAGCCGCGCAGCTGGCGGGCCTCGAAGTGCCGGACACGCTGGCTGCTTTTGGCGCCATCGCCGCCGGCTGGCGCGCGCAGTTCACGCTGCCGCTGATCGCGGTCACCGGCAGCAATGGCAAGACCACGGTGACGCAGATGATCGCGTCGATCCTCGCTGCCGCGCGCGGCGACCGGTCGCTGGCGACCGTCGGCAACTTCAACAACGAGATCGGCGTGCCGCTGACGCTGCTGCGCCTGCGTGCGTCGCACGAGCTCGCAGTCGTCGAGCTGGGCATGAACCATCCGGGTGAGATCGCACGGCTCGCCGCGATGGCGCAGCCGACCGTCGCGCTGGTCAACAACGCCCAGCGCGAGCATCAGGAATTCATGGCGACCGTCGAAGCGGTGGCGCGCGAGAACGCCGCGGTGTTCGACGCGCTCCCGGCCGACGGCACGGCCGTGTTCCCGCATGGCGATGCCTTCACCGCGCTCTGGACGAGCCTCGCAAAGGCGCAACCGACCCGGCGCTGTATCAGCTTCGGCGAATCGGCCGATGCCGACGTGTCGCTGGTCCGCGCGGAGTGGCAAGGCAGCGCCTGGCAGGTCGAGGCGCGCACCGAATTCGGCCCGTTGCGCTTCGCGCTCGGCATCGCCGGCCGGCACAACGTGATCAACGCGCTGGCGGCGACCGCCTGTGCGCTGGCCGCCGGCGTGTCGCTCGCGCACATCGCCGACGGACTGTCGGCCTTCGAGCCCGTCAAAGGCCGCTCGAAGGCCAGCGCGCTGCAACTGCCGGACGGCCACGCGATCACGCTGGTCGACGACACCTACAACGCCAATCCGGATTCGGTGCGCGCCGCGATCGACGTGCTCGCCGGCCTGCCGGGTCCGCGCCTGCTGGTGCTCGGCGACATGGGCGAGGTCGGCGACCAGGGCGAGCATTTCCACATCGAGGTCGGTGCCTATGCGCGCG
>JAZKDL010000069.1:0-12503 GCA_040387575.1 Pseudomonadota bacterium | reverse complement strand
ACGAGGTACCTTGCAACCACTTCGATTCGATAACTCAACATCGCTCTTGAGAGCGACGTCGCAGACTCAGTTGCGTTCGGCATCAGCCCCCAAAAACTTTCAGCGATAGCGTTTAGCAGCGCTTGCAAGTGGATTGCAGCCACTCACAGCTCGCCGTCCTTCTGAATCAAATTTCTGACCTGGCTGCGGCAGGTCATGACTTTCAAGCAATACACGTTCGATGTGGGCGCAAATGGTTGATGGACACGTCCGTTCGGCCAACCGCTTGCCTGCACGAGCGAAAGAGGAGGGTCATGCCCGATCGTTCCAGCCCCGGATCTGCAGAGTCACCCGCCTTCGCAGTGTTGAACGCTTGTGCAGAGTCGTTGAGAGCCGCTACGGCCGCTCTGGCGCCCCAGTGCAACTAGTACGAGCCATTCGGTTCTCCGAACAGATCATCGGGATACGTACGATTTCCCGGGGTGCTGAGGTCCGCACTACCTTTTGCGAGGCCCAAATAGTTGAATGATCTAGGTCTAAATTCAACGATGCGATGGATGCCAGCCGAGCGTTGCTTTGCTCACTCAGATGAGACCACAGAGCCCATCGCCAATCGCAACCCGATGCTATGTTCGGAGTTCTTGACTCACAAGCCGAAAAGCCAATGAAGCATCGTCGTCCCAGAATTGGTCTCGCCCTCGGCAGCGGCTCAGCCCGTGGTTGGTCTCACATCGGCGCGATCCGCGCTCTGGAAAGAGCGGGAATTGTTCCCGATGTGGTTTGTGGCACGTCGATTGGGGCGCTCGTCGGTGCCATCTACGCTGCAGATCGACTCGATTGGTTGCAAGGATGGGTTTCGAAGCTTAGCTGGCAGGGCGTCGTTTCGTTGCTCGATCTAAAGATGGGAGGCGGTTTGATAGAGGGAAGCCGGTTGACTGGTTTCTTTCGTTCGAATTTCGACGACAACGGAATCGAGCGGTTGCCGAAGCCATTTGCCTGCGTGGCAACCGAACTCGCAACGGGACGCGAGATCTGGCTGCGCGAAGGGCCCGTGATCGATGCGGTACGTGCATCCATGGCGTTGCCCGGCCTTTTCACACCTGCTCAGCAGGATGGCAGGTTGCTGGTGGATGGCGGCTTGGTGAATCCGATTCCGGTTTCGCTTTGCCGGGCGATGGGCGCAGACATCGTCATTGGCGTCGACCTGAATTGGGATTTGGTGGGTCGACGCAGCCGGTCGTCGGTTGCGGCAGAGGCGCCGCAACTGCCGGTCCAGCAGACCGGCATGATGGCGTCGCTACTCGCCAAGCTACGGCCAGCGCCGCGAGCGTCCGACGATACCGAGCCCGCGCCCGAGATGCCGTCGCTACTCGACGTTTTGATGACCAGTCTCAACATCATGCAGGTGCGGATCACGCAGAGCCGACTGGCAGGCGAACCAGCGGATGTGATGATCCGTCCAAGACTGTCCAGCATTGCCGCGATGGACTTCCATCGTGCGACGGTTGCGATCGCGGAAGGCGATCGCGCGGCACAACAGGCTCTGCCGCTGATCGCTGATCTGCTAGGCGTGCACATGCCTGTCGCCGGCAGCGCAAATACATGAACGCTGATGCGGCTTGCACCGGAATGCACTGCCGGCGGATCGACAGCAGGGAGCTGGATCTGTACAGAACTGGACATTGATCGAGGCGCGCAACCGCTGGTCGAACATGCTGCCAACAGATTCCAGCTGTTCCGAGATCGGAAAAAACAAGACGCAGAACTGCTGGTGATATGTAGAGCGCGATCTCATTGGCGCGGCGTTCAGTGTGCGCACGGGTGTTGCGGTGCAGTCGCCGCGGCGCGTATCTGGAGCCAAACACGGCCGTTAGACGTCCGATGCTTGAGCTTATGAGGATGAAGTATTTGTCCTGGGCATGATGAACGCTTGATTTTTATCAAAATGGATAATCAAAACGATGGAACTTCGGTAGCTTGAAGCTTTTGCTGCCGTCATGTCGACCGGCAGCGTGACCGGCGCAGCACGACTGTTGGCGCGCTCGCAGCCGGCGGTGTCGCGCCTCGTGCAGGAACTCGGAAGCGAGATCGGCTATGCACTGTTTACCCGCCACGGCCCGCGCGTCACACCGACCGAGCAGGGCTTTCTGCTCTATGAGGATGTCGAGCGTGCACTGGGCAGCCTGCAGCAGATCCACTTGCGTGCGGCAGATATCGCGAAGGGCCGTGTTCAGCCACTGCTGCTGGCTGCGACCTCGGCGCTAGCTGTCGGGTTGCTGCCGCAGGCGCTGCAGCGCGTGCAGGCCAGAACGGTGCCGTACCGATCCAACCGCGTAGCGCATCCCCCGAGCAGGTGGTACACGCGGTGCTCAGCGGCTCGGTTCAACTGGGTGCGAGCAGCCTGCCGCTGGAGCATCGCGGCCTTGAGGTGCATTGGATCGGACAGATGCCCTGCGTCGCGGTGCTGCCGCAGGACGATCCGCTCGCCGCGCAAGCGGTGGTGCCGCTGGAGGCGCTGGCGCAACGCCGCCTCATCACGATGAGCAATCCGTTCCGCTTGCGCCGCCGGCTCGATGCGACCCTGGCGCGCGCCGGCCACCGGCCGACACGCAGCGACGCGCTGATCGAGACCAACTCCTCCATCAATGCGCAGGCACTGGCGCGCGCCGGGCTCGGCGTGGCTGTTCTGGAGCCGCTGACCGCCTATGGCGCGCCCTTCGATGGCCTGGTCGTGCGGCCGCTCGACACCGACATTCCCTTCGTCTTCGGCGTGGTCACACCGCACGCGCGGCCTGTCACGCCGCCGGTGAAGGCACTGATCGATGCGTTGCTCGATGCGGCGAGCGCGCTGCCGCACTTCGTGCGGCATGACCCGTCGGCCCATGCGGCACTGCTGCAGTCCGTGTACGGCGACGACGCGCAGACCGGCGAGGACGCCGGCACCTCTTCCGAAAGTCCTCTGCGATGAACCCCTTTCAAATCCCGCGCTCGCCAGCCCTCCCACCGGTCTGTCCGTGCTCGAAGCCCGCCTGCGCCAGGATCTCGCCTGGCTCGGTCTGCCCGCCAGGCGCTGGGTGCCCGCGGTGCAGGCGACCGGCGACGCGCCGCTCGACGTCGCCGTCGTCGGCGGCGGCATGGCCGGTCTGGCGCTGCTCGCGACGCTGACGCACCTGGGCCTGCAGTGGGCGGACTACCTGCGCTGGTACCGGCGCGTGCTGACGCTGGACGTGCGCAACGAGCAGCATGTGACAGCGGTGCTGCCGCGCGCGGACGGCGTGGTGCAGCTCGATCTGGTCGACCAGGCGGCAAGTGGCAAGCGCTATGCCGTCCAGACCCGCCATGTGGTGCTCGCGACCGGCCGCGACGGTCTCGGCGGCGCCTGGGTGCCCGTATGGGCGCACGCACTGCCGCGCGACCGCTGGGCACACTCGTCCGATCGCTGGGATGCCGCACGGCTCGAAGGCCGACGGGTGGTCGTCGTCGGTGGTGGTGCCTCTGCGATGGACGCGGCTGCCACCGCACTCGAGCCGGTGCTGCGCGCGTCGACCTGCTGATCCGCCGGCCCGCCTGCCGCGCGTCAACAAGGGCAAGGGCATCGGCAATCCCGGCATGGTCCACGGTTTCTGGCAGCTGCCGGCCTTCAATCTGGCGCTGTTCAAGATCTCACTGGTGCTGCGGCTGACGCGGGCCGCGGTGCAGACCGTCATGCAGACCGCTCAGCCAGGCCGGGTCTGCATCTCCAGTTGGCCGAGCCAGTGCATGGCCTGCGCACGGTTGTCGCCGCACATGGATTCGCTGGGTTTCAGCGAACCGCACACCGCCGGGCGCCGGACGTCGCCAAAGATCCTGCAGCGTTCGTCGTCGCCCAGTTGCACGCAGCGTACACCGGCGGGCTTTCCGTCGGGCATGCCCGGAATGGGACTGGAGATGGAGGGAGCCGTGCAGCAGGCGCCGCAGGACGCACGACACTTCATGGACGGACCTCGTTGACGACCGCTTGCCCGAGTGCAGACGGTGTCGAAGGATTGTAGAAGCGGCATCTGCATCCGTTCGACCTGGACACGCTGCAATGCACTGGCGCGGCGTGCAGAGCACGCATGAACGTCGATGTATTGCGAATCCCGATTCGGCCTATCGCGCCGCTGGTTTGACGCTCGATTTCACGACGCTGACACTGAGTGCTTCCCTTCAAGGACGCACCCATGACAGCATATTTCGTAATCGAACTCGACGTGGAAGATGGCCCCAGCCTGGCCGAATACGAGCGGGAGGTCACCGAGCACGTGGTCGCCGCTGGCGGCCGCTTTCTGGTTCGCGGCAACGACTATCGGCCGATCGAAGGCGACTGGCATCCCAAGCGGATCATCATCATCGAGTTCCCGGATGTCGAGGCGGTCGAGCGCTATTACCACTCCGAACCCAACCAGACGCTGAAGCGCAAGCGCCTGGCGGGCACCGCCGGCAAGCCTGCACGAGCCATCGCCATCCAGGGCATTTCAACCAGCGCGATCGATGCCGGCACCCCGGACGGCGCTGCGCCGCGCGAACGCGGCGTCGATGCGACCGGCGCGGTGGTCTGGGGCTGACCAATCACTGATGAATCGCTGATGAATCACGTTGCCATGCCCCATGTGGCCGCGAACGGCAATGCGCCGACCGTCCGGCTGCACATGCTCACGCTTGGCGAGGCCGCCGACGCGCTGCGGACCGGCGCGCTCGGTGCCGAGGACTACGCGTCCGCCTTGCTGCAGCGCCATCGCGACCACGCAGCACTGCGCGCATTCGTCCAGGTCGATGCTGCCGTGCTGCTGGAGGCGGCTCGCCAGGCCGATCGCTCGCGCGTCGCGGGTGACAGGCTCGGCCGCCTGCATGGCGTGCCGATCGCGCTGAAGGACAACATCGCCGCCGATGGCTTGCCGACCACGGCCGGCACTGCTGCATTGGCGGCGGCGCGCAGCGCACGCAATGCCGGCGTGGTCGAACGCCTCTGTGCCGAAGGTGCGCTGGTGTTCGGCAAGAACACGATGCATGAGCTGGCGATGGGCTGGACCAGCGACAACGCGCACTTCGGCCGCCCCGCCAATCCGCATGCGCCCGAACGCATCGCCGGCGGCAGCAGCGGCGGCAGCGCGGCTGCCGTCGCGGCGATGCTGGTGCCGGCGGCCATCGGCAGCGACACCAACGGGTCGATCCGCATTCCCGCCGCGCTGTGCGGCATCGCGGGCTTCCGACCGTCGGTCGGCCGCTATCCGACAGAGGGCGTGGTGCCGCTGTCGCACACGCTGGACACGGTAGGCCCGATGGCACGCAGCGTGGCCGATCTCGCACTGCTGGACTCGATCATGGCCGGCCAGCCGGCCGACGCGCCGATGACCAACCTCGAAGGCGTCCGCATCGCCATCTCGCCGCGCTACTACCTGTCGCGGCTGACGCCCGAGGTGGCGGCAGTCTTCGAAGCGACCCGGCGGCGCCTGATCGCCCGAGGCGCCATCTGCGTCGAAGCCGATCTGCCGCAGTTGCAAGCGCTGTCGGAAGGCATCGCACCGATCCTGATCGGCCACGAGTCCGCGACGGGCTTGCCCGACTGGCTGGCCGCGCGCACCGATGGCGTGTCGATGGACGCACTCATCGCGCAGGCCGGGCCCGACCTCGTGGCAGCGTTGCAGGCCGGCCGGCACGGCGTCGCCACCAACGCCGCGCGGCAGGCCTATCACCAGGCGCTGCGCCGGCGCGCGGCGTTGAGCGACGCGATGCATCGCTACTTCGCCGAACACCGCGTGCAGGCGCTGATGCATCCTGTGACCCGGACGGTGGCGCCGATGGCCGCTGCGGCGGGCGAGGCCGTGTCGCCGGCGCCGGATGTGCAACTGGCGGATGGCTCGCGCATGACCGCGCGCGAAGCCTTCGGCCAGAACGTTTCGCCCGCCAGCATCGCGGCGCTCCCCAGCCTCGTGCTGCGTGGCGGGCTGACACCGCAGCGCTTGCCGGTCGGCATCGCCTTTGACGCACCGCACGGGAGCGACGCACGGCTGCTGGCACTCGGCCACGCACTTGAAAGCGCGCTCGCGTCCGATGCACCGACCAGATCGTTTCTCGACATCTCCTTACAGGCCATTCCATGAAGACCCATCAACTGACGTCCGTTGCGGTCAGGGCGCCGCGTGCCGCAACAGTTGCCGCTGCGCACATCGACGCACCGGATGGCGACAGCATCCGGCTGTCGCACATCGTCAAGCGCTTCGGCAGCGGCGAGACGGGCCTGCTGGCGCTGGGCGACATCGATCTCGAGGTGCGCGCCGGCGAGTTCCTGGCCATCCTCGGCCCCTCCGGCTGCGGCAAGTCGACCTTGCTGCAGATCATGGCCGGGCTGATGGCGCCGAGCAGCGGCGAGGTTCGCTTTCGCGGCCACGTGGTGCAGGCGCCGCCCGAAGGCATGGTCTATCTGTTCCAGCAGTACGCGAAGTCGCTGCTGCCGTGGCGCACCGTTGCCGGCAACGTCGCGCTTGCCTTCGAAAGCGACACCGGTTGCAGCCGCGCCGATGCGCGGGCGCGGGCTACTGAATACCTCGGTTGGGTCGGGCTGGCCGGCTTCGAGCAACGCTATCCCTGGCAGCTGTCGGGCGGCATGCAGCAACGCGTGGCGATTGCGCGGGCGCTCGCGGCCCGGCCACGCGTGCTGCTGCTCGACGAGCCGTTCAGCGCAGTCGACGCGCTGACCCGCGTGGAACTGCAGGCGCTGATGCTCGACCTCCGGCAGAAGCACGGACTGACGGTGGTGCTGGTGACGCACGACGTGGACGAGGCCGTCTTCCTGTCCGACCGCATCGCGATCCTGTCGCGGCGGCCGACCGTGGTCGAAGAGATCGTAGAGACCGGCATCGCCCATCCGCGCGACGCCGTCGCCACACGCGAGCATCCGCGCTTTCTGGCGCTGCGTCACACGCTGATGGAACGGCTGCTCAACCGGGGAGCGCGGTCATGAGCGGGTTGTCGTCATCCCGCTGGCTGCCGGGCACGCTGGCCGTGGCGTCGACGCTGCTGGCCTGGGAGCTGCTGGGCCGCGCCGGCGCGTTCGACCCGGCGCTGTTGCCGGCGCCGTCGGCGGTGCTCGCCACGCTGGTGCAGATCGTGCGCAACGAGCCCTTCGTCCAACCGCTGCTGTACACGCTCGGCCTGACGGCCGCGGGCTATGCGATCGCCTGCGTCTGCGGCATCGCGGTCGGCGTCGCGATGGGCCGCAGCGACGCGGCCTACCGCCTGCTGGAGCCGCTGGTCGAACTGGTTCGCCCGATCCCCAAGCCGGCGCTGATTCCACCGCTGTTCCTGTTTCTCGGCATCGGCCTGAACACGATGCTGTTCATCGTCGCGCTCGCGGCCTTCTTTCCAGTGCTCATCAACACCGTGCAGGGCGTGCGCGGGGTCGACCCGGTGCTGCTGAACACGGCGCGCACGCTGCGGCTTTCCGCGGCTGCGACGGTGTTCAAGGTCGTGCTGCCGGCCGCCTTGCCGATGGTGGCGACCGGCATGCGCGTGAGCCTGGGCCTGGCGCTCACGCTGGTGGTCGTGGCCGAGATGCTGGCCGGCGAGAACGGCGTCGGCTTCCTGATCCTGGACATGCAACGCGCCTTCCAGATCCAGAAGATGTACGCCTGGCTGGTGGTGCTCGCCGTGATCGGCCTGCTGCTCAACACGGCCTTCGAGCGGATCGAACGGCGCGCGCTGCCGTGGCGCGGACACCAGACATGAGGCACGCCATGCAGACAACCAACGCCGCCACGGTCAACACGGTCGCCGCGTCTCGGGGCACGGAGTTCAATGCGCCGCACCGAAGATTGCCGCCGATGTCCGGCCTGCTGCTGGTGCTCGCACTGCTGGCGCTCTGGGAGGCATCCGCGCGCTTCGGCTGGGTCGAGAGCCGCAACTGGCCGCCGTTCTCGCAGGTGCTGCTCGCGTTGCGCGACGGCATTGCCTCGGCGGAATTTCCGGCGCTCGTCGGCAACACGGTGGGCTTCATGCTGGTCGGCTACGCGGCCGGCAGCCTGGCCGCGGTCGGGCTGGGGCTGGCGCTCGGTTCGTCGCCCTGGCTGCAGCGCTTCTTCAGCCCGCTGGTCGAAACGCTGCGTCCGATACCGATCTCTGCGATCGTGCCGCCGCTGATTCTTTTTCTGGGCGTCGGCGACGCGCTGAAGATCTTCATCGTCGCCTTCAGCAGCTTCTTCCCGGTGCTGATCAACACCGTGGCCGGCGTGCGCGACGGCAGCGAGGTGCTGCGGCAGACCGCACGGACGCTGCGGCTGTCGCGCAGCGCCACGGTCTGGAAGATCGTGCTGCCCGGCGCGCTGCCGTCGATTTTCGCGGGGCTGCGCACCAGCCTCGGCATCGCGCTCGTGGTCGCGATCATCGCGGAGATGGTCGCCGGGGCGAGCGGCGTCGGCTACTTCATCGTGCAGGCGCAGTACGCGATGCAACCCGCGCCGATGTATGCGGCGGTCGTCTGCCTGTCGGTCGTCGGCTACGCGCTCAACCGCGCCGTGCTGCGGCTTGAAAAGCGCGCGCTGCCGTGGCATGGCGCGGCCTGAGCCTCACTTCTTCATCCCTTCACCTTCCCGGAGTCACTCCATGAAATCCGTCCTCGTATTCAAGACCCTGGCGGTGGCCTGTGCGCTGCTCGCCGGCAGCCTGGGGCAGGCCGCCGAACTCGTGAAACTGCGCGTGAACGTGCAGACCATCATCGACTGCGTGCCGGTCATCGTCGCGATCCGGCAGGGCTACTTTGCACAGGAGGGGCTGGAAGTCGACACCAGCACCTCGGCTGGCGGGGCCGTGGGCATTCCGGGCCTGATCGGCGGCGCCTACGACATCGCGCAGAGCAACACCGTGTCGGGCCTGCTCGCGTTCAACCAGGGGCTCGACGTGCAGGCGATCGCGCCCGGCGCGAAGATGCAGCCGCAGGCGCCTACCACCGAGATGGTCGGCCGCAAGGGCGAGGTGTTCAAGACCGCCGCCGACCTCGAAGGCAAGTCGATCGGCGTGAACAATCGCAACGGCATCGTCTGGCTGTACGCGCGCGCCTGGGTCAAGGCACGCGGGGGCGATCCGTCCAGGGTGAGCTTCCGCGAGGTGCCGTTTCCGCAGATGGAAGACGCGGTGAAGCGCCGCAATGTCGATGTCGCCTTCATGGTCGAGCCCTTCAAGAGCGCCGCGCTGAAGGGCGCCGACCTGGCCGTGGTCGGCTCGCCGTTCAACGAAGTTCAGCCCGGCACGGACGCGGGCCAGTACCTCACGACCGGCAAATATGCGGCGCAGAATCCGGAGAACGTTCGCAAGTTCGCGCGGGCGTTGCGGCGCGGGGTCGAGTGGTACAACGCCAACCTACAGACCGCAGCGGCCCAGCAGATCGTGTCCGACTTCACCAAGCTGCCGGTCGCCGTGCTCAAGGCGATCACGCTGCCGCCGATGCCCACGCAGATCGAGGTTGCGCAGATCCGCAAGACCGCCGAACTGATGCGCGACAACGGCATGTTCGCGCAGGTGCCGGACGTGGACCGGTTCGTGAACCGGGCGCTCGCAGCGGATTGAGGCGGGTGGGCGAGCCGTAGCGAGTGGCGCGCAGCACGCGGCTGTTGCGCGATGAACCCTTCGCAGGCACGATATTGCTGCACTGCGAAAAACCCCCGGCGCTCGCCTGTCGGCGCGGGGACGTGGCTGCCGAGTTTCACGAGAACCGCAAGGCGCCGCCCATGTCCTTCCTCTGGCCTCAGTACCTCTGGTTTCTTCTGGTGCTTGCACTGCTGCCTGCCGCCTACGTCTGGTTGCTGCGCCGGCGAAACCGGGCGGCCTTGCGCTACAGCGGCCTTGGCACTGTCCGTGCAGCGGTGGCCGGCCGGCAATGGCGTCGGCACCTGCCGCCGGTGCTGCTGTTGCTGGCCTGCGCGGTGTTGCTGGTCGCGGCGGCACGGCCGGTGGCGCGGATCGCACTGCCCGGGGCACGGTCGTCGATCCTGCTGGCCATGGACGTGTCGCTCAGCATGCGCGTCAGCGATGTCCGGCCGACCCGGCTTGCGGCCGCCCAGGAAGCGGCAAAGCTGTTCCTTCAGGAGCTGCCGCGGCACATCGAGGTCGGGCTCGTCACTTTTGCAGGCAGCACCCAGGTCGTCCAGCGCGCGACGCTCGACCGCGCGGCGCTGGTGACCAGCATCGACGCCTTCCAGATGCAGCTCGGCACCGCGGTGGGAGACGCGATCGTGATCTGCCTGGCCGAGCTGTTCCCCGAGCAGCACATCGATCTCGGCGAGATGACCTTCGGCCGCCAGCAGAAGGGGCGCAGCCTGGACGACAAGGCCAGGCCACCGCCGGTGCAGATCACGCCGGCGGCGCCGGGCTCGTATGAGTCCGCCGCGATCATCCTGCTGAGCGATGGCCGCCGCACGGCGGGCGTCGACACGCTGGCAGCTGCGAAGATGGCCGCGGACCGCGGCGTGCGCATCTACGTGGTCGGGTTGGGAACGGTGGACGGCGACGCTTCCACGCCGGATGGCATGGCCATCTACATGAAGCTGGACGAGCCGACGCTGCGCGAAGTGGCGCGCATGACCGGCGGCGAGTACCACCATGCCGGCACGGCGGAAAAGCTGCGCAGCGTCTACGAGACGCTTGGCTCCCGCGTGCAGGTGCAGACGCGTGAAACCGAGTTGGCAGGTTTGCTGGCGCTGGTTTCGGCAGTCTTGGCGATGACCGCGGCGGCGTTGTCGCTGCTGTGGTTCGGGCGGATCCGCTGAGCGGCTGGCCGACCGAATGGCGTTTTTCCGCGCATCCGGGGACCCGCTGACAGGGCGTCCTGCGCGGGCATTGGCGTCTCAGCCGAACGGCGCCGGGTCGCGGCGGTCGGTGTTGTCCGCAACGCGCAGCCGGACCTGTTCGACGTCCAGCGCATGCAGATCGCCATCCGTCGTTTGCGCCGCAGCCGCGGCGGCCGCAGCCGCAGCGCCCATCGCCATGCACGGACCGATCACGCGGATGGCGCCCAGCGCGAAAGGTTCGGCGTCGACGCAGCGGCCGGCTGCGATCAGGTTGCGCAGGTCGCGCGAGATCATCGCGCCGAGCGGAATCCAGGTGATGTGGCCGTCGTCGAAAGTCTCCCAATACACGCCTTCTGCGCTGCCGTGGAACTCGATCGGCCAGGCGCAGCGGCCGATGGCGTCGGCCGGTCGCTGGCCACTGCGGACCTCCGCCGTCGTCAGCGTGCGCAGCGCAGCGATGCCGCGCGTCTGGCGCACGCCGGGCTGGCCGATCGACTGGATGCGCGCGTGGCCGAAGGCCTGCGGGAACTCGGCGCGCAGGAAGGCCATCACGCGGTCGATGGTCGTGCGCGATTCCAGGGCCACGCGCGACATCGCGATCGCATCGAGCGGCGTCTGGAAATGCGTGAGGTTCACCAGGCACAGGTCGCGGCCCGGGAATTCGAAGACGAAGCCGTCGCGCCGCTCGAGGCCGTACTGCGCAGCGACGGCTTCGAGCCGCTCGATCACGGCCGCCCGCGGCGGGATGGGCTGGCCGAGCTGCGTGATCGAGAACATGCTGGTGCCGTACACCGGCGCGTCCGGCTGCTGCACCGCCGCGCCGGCCAGCGTCGCAAGCATCGCGTCGCCGCTGGCATCGACGAAGGTCGTGGCCGACACGGCCAGCGGGCCGTAGCGGGTCTGGACCGACACCTCGCGCAGCCGGTCGCCGTCGCGCTGCGTACCGACCAGCATCGCACCCAGCACGACGGTCACGCCCGCATCGCGCAGATGCCGCGCATAGCTGCCGGCCAGCGCGTGCTCGTCATACAGGCCGACCAGGCTGCGCCGTCCCGGTCGCCAGGCCAGCGCGTCGGCTGCCTGCAGGTCGGCCAGCACGTCGCCCGCAAAGCCGTAGCTGAGCTGGAAGGGCGCATCGCCCGTGGAGAAGAAGCCGCACAGCGTGCCGATCAGCCCGTTGACCGACTGGCCGCCGATCTGCGTCAGGCCGTCGACCAGCGCCACTTTCAGGCCGAGACGACCGCCCTCGACGGCAGCTGACACGCCTGCCGCGCCCGCGCCGACCACGCAGAGGTCCACTTCCAGCCGCTGCGTGGCCGGCAGCGGTGCGATGGCTTCGAGGCGGCGGGGCTCCTTCATGCCGCTTCCCCTTCCTTCACGCAGCGGTTGCGCAGCAAACCGACGTGGCTGATTTCCACCTCGACCTCGTCGCCGTCGGCCAGCCACAGCGGCGGCTGGCGCTTGGCGCCGACACCGCCGGGCGTGCCGGTCACGATCACGTCGCCGGGTCGCAGCGTCATGAAGGTCGACACGTAGGCGACCAGCCGCGGCACCGGAAAGATCATCTGGTCGGTGCGCGCCTGCTGCACCACGCGGCCGTTGACGCGCGTGTGCAGCTGCAGCACGCGGGCGGCTGGCAGTTCGTCGGGCGTGACGAGCGCAGGCCCGAAGGCGCCGGTGAGCGGAAAGTTCTTGCCAGGGCCGAACTGATGCGTGTGGCTCTGC
>JAZKDL010000068.1:33567-52420 GCA_040387575.1 Pseudomonadota bacterium | reverse complement strand
GGTGCAACAGGATGAGACACCTTCCGCGGACAGTTGATTCCGCGTTTTGCCTCTGCGATCAAGCTGGCGGTAACAATCGCATCGTGAAGGGCTTTGCTGATCGCCCGTGCAGCCTTGTCGGGCGCGCACCGCGTCGCCAGACTGGGCGGCTTCTACAGGGAGTCCCAGCATGGCCAAAGCCAGCGAAACAAAATTTGTCTATCTCAAGTCCAGCAGTGTCCTGGGCGTCTGGATCTGGCGGCCGAGGGAGTACACGGCCTGCGATGTGGAGGGTGCGCAGTTGTCCTTTGCGCGTGCGGCGCCGAAGGTCGCGCATCGGCGGGTCGAAGTCGTGCCCGAGCGTGTACACAAGGAAGTCGCGCCGCGCCCGAGCAATGCGCCAATCGACCCTTACCTGAAGTTCGCCAAGAACTTAGTGAAGGCTGGCGAGGCGGTGGAGGCCTGGCTGAACAAGCCGCCCCCGATCCAGTGGCGGCCTTTCGCCGCAGCGCCACCGGCTCCGCCCAAGGCACCGCCGCCGCCTCCGCCGCCACCACCGCCACTGGTGCCGTTGTTCGATCTGCAGAAGATCCCGGACGCGATGCGCAAGGTCGGCATGCCAGTGGCTGCGAAATTGCAGGAGCGATGGTTTGCGGGGCAGGAGAATTATTCGCGGTCCGCGCAAGATCTATCGAACGAGATCGACCAGAACGGTGCGCGGTACGCTCCGGCCTTCGCGGACTCTACAACGGTGGATATGAAATGGGTATTGTCCTTTGTGCGAGCCAAGAAGGCATTGGATGAACTGGTGCAAAAGCAATTGCAGACTCCGAACGCGCTTAGAAATTTAAAAGTCAGTCTGACGCCGCATCAAGACAGCAAAGATATCGTGGCCTGGAACGCTGCAGGATCGGATTTCTTGCAGTACCACAAGAAATTTCAGTTCCAGTTTCAACCAGTCAACTCGTCCATAGGACAAAAATTTTCAGAATTTATGAGGCAAGAGGCAACCGGGCTGGGTATTCCTGACGACCTGACAGGCGCCCTGGGCGCTTTCAATTTCTATGCCGCAGTTCGATGTGCGTGGTTCGACCGCTCTGCAAGGGGCTCGGTCGTCGCTGTCGTGACTCATATCTCGGTTTATGTACGCGACGCCTATGAGTTCTCCGGCGACCAGTATCTGGGGCACTGGAACGCAAGGCATATCGCAATAGTTCCAGCACATCAGGCGGTCGGAGGAGGAGGGCATAGCGAATGGCTTCGGCAGCCCATCAAGGACGGCAAGGAGGGTGACTTTTTCTACCCCGTCACGAATGCAGACTACCGCGATTGGCGTCAGTCCCATCGACAAGGCGGTGACTTCATCATTTACACCGACCGGTTGAGCATACGGCTCGATCCGCCGATCAGGGTCATGCTGTGATGGAGTCGGGGCGCATAAAAAAAATCAAAAAATCGCTGGAGCGTTTTGCCGTGTGGTGCTGTGCATTGGCCATGGCCTTTACCCTGCTCGACTACAGCTTCGATGTTAGTAAACGTTTATCGAATCAACACGCCTGTAGATGGGACCTCGTTGAGAATCCTAAAAATTCACCCTACGTGGCACGCTATTGCCAACTGACCAAAGACACCGTGGTTCTGAGGCTTTATGACGCCAAAGAAGAAAATCTGTTGGCAGAAAGAATTTATTTTGAGGAGAACGTCGCATTGGTGGTTTGGACGCCTACTGAATTGCTTTATCGCAACTCGACGGGGGACGTAATATTGTTGCCTCCCACACTGATTGACCGCCTGCGCGCCAAATTTCCGTGAAATAAATCTTATGTGGCGTGTTATTTCTACTCGACCCAAGACACCGTGGCCAAGCTGCCATAGCAACGAACGCGTTCAGATATACACGCGAGTTCTTGCTGGCCGCATTGAGAATGCGGCGGAGATTCTTGATGAAGCTACCCCGTGGATCGGCGCTCACGGTCGCCGCATTCACACGCAGTGGTCGCCAAGCCGATGGCTTGCTCCTGCGGTTCGATGAGGTGCACGCGCCCGTCGAACACCCCCAAGCGCCCGGTATGCGGTGTGGGCCAGGCGATTCCCTTCTGCGCCGCCGAGGAGCGCAGCCTTCCGCGGATCAGGGCTCGCCCTTGTTTGAGCGAAGCGAGTTTGGGCGGGACCCCGCGGAAGGCGAGCACCGCAGGGAAGCCCGAAGGGCCGGCGCAGCGGGGCGCCTGGCCCACACCGCGTACCGGGCGCGTGCCCCCAACGTCGACGACCAGACGTATACCCAACACCCAACGTCAAACGTCGAACGGCAACTGAACGCGGCCTACGGCTTGCCCGACACCACAGCCGGCCGTAGCGCCGACACCTGCTGCGCATAGGTCGTCTCGATGCGCTGCAGCCGCGTCTGGCGCGCCGTCTCGCTGACCCATTGCGAGGTCAGCGCGCTCTGGCGTGACAGTTGATAGGCCAGCTTGGCCGCCGGCAGCAGCGACGCGTTGTCGGCCGCCAGGAAGCCGGCCAGGTCATGCAGCGCCTTCAGGTTGGTGCGTTCGGCGTCGCCGCGCGGCCCCTTGTTGCGCCCATAGTCGACCAGGAAGGCCTGCACCTGCGCCTGGAAGGCCGGCGGGTAGTCGCGCCGCACCACGATCTGCGCATGCGGGATCAGTTCGGACTCCCAGATCACCTGCAGCCGATCGGCCTCGACCGGGAACTGCAGCTTGAAGCGCTCGAAATCCGCGGTGTTGTTGGTCGCCACGTCGGCCTCGCCATTGGCGACCGCCAGCGCGGTGAACTGATGGGTGCCCACCAGCTCGCTGCGAAAGCGCGTTTCCATCTGGATGTTGTTCGGCAGGAAGAGCTGCAGCTGCGGCACGATGAAGCCCGACACCGAGCGGTTCTCGCCACGCGCCATCCGCCAGCGATCCGGTTCGGCCAGCAAGCCCTTCAGGCTGTCGAACGGCCCGGCCTTGCGCGCCAGCAGCAACGCGCGGTAGCCCGGCAGGCCGTCGTGCCGCGTGACCTGCGCCACCACCTTCATGCGCCGCAAGGTCACCGCGTCGAGCGCCATCTGGCCGGACAGGAAAGCCATGTCGACCTCGCCGCGCTGGATCGCCTGTTCCAGCGCGTCGTACGACGTGACGGACAGCACGCTCACCGGTTGCCCGATCGCGCGGCTCAGATCGGCCAGCACCGGTTCCCAGTCGTTGCGCGATTCGAAGGCGCCGCCGAGCGGCAGGATGCCGAAGCGCACCGGCGTGCCGGCTGCGGGCGTCGTGGTCACCGGAACCGCCGAGACCGCCGCGGGCGATGGCTCCGCGGCAGCGCTGCCCTGCGCCATCGCGCCACCGGCCATGCAGCCGAGCCCCAGCATGACGGCGGCGGCGCGGCGCAGCAGGGCCAGCACGGCACGGCCGCTGCGTGCGCATGGCCTGCCGATCAAAGGAAGGCGAAAGGAATCGGCAACCGGCATTCGGGAGAGGCTCTCTGGAAAGGCGTCCGTGCGAGGGTGCGTCGAGCAATCGACAGCAAGGCCGCCCGAACGGCCGACTGGTCAGCCGTTCGAGCGAAGGTGACAATTAGATAACAAACTCCTGCAGCCTTGTGATCATCTCACCCTCTGTGGCCCGGCTCCTGCTGTTCATGCGGCCGATGCGTCGCGTGTCGCTGGCGCAGCAACTGGTGCTGCTGGCCGTGCTGCCGGCCACCGTCGCCACGCTGGGCGCGATCACCGTGCTGACGCGCCAACATCTCGCCAACGTGACCGATCTGCTGCGCGCCAACGCCCAGACCGTGGCGCTGCAGGTCGCCACCGTCGCCCAGGCGCCGCTGAGCCGATTGGACCGTCGCGCGCTGCTGCGCACCGCGCAATCGGGCCTGTCGCAGCCGCATGTCCAGCAGGTGCAGATCTGGTCGGACGAAGGCGAGATCGTCGCCAACGCCGAGACCATGGACCGCCGCCGCGAAGAAGGGCTGCAGATGGTCGTGCCGATCGTCAGCGACGACGGCCACCATGCCGGCAGCGTGATGGTCGAGATCGGGCTGGACGACGTGCTGCGCGCGCGCAAGTCGGTCTGGCTCAACGTGCTGGCGGTGCTGGCGGCGAGCCTGGTCGGTGTCGGGCTGGCCGGCTGGTGGGCGGCGCGCCGGATCAGCGCGCCGATCCGTGCATTGGGCGACGCGGTCGACCGGCTCGGCGCGGGCGAAGAAGCGCGGGTCGATGTCGAAGGCACGACCGAAGTGCGCCGGCTGCAGCGCGGCTTCAACCACGCGGCCACCGCGCTGGCCGAGAGCCGGCGCCTGCTGGAGAGCCGCATTGCCGACGCGACCGCCGAGCTGGGCAGCAAGAACCGGCAGCTCGAGGTCGCGAGCCAGGCCAAGACACGGCTGCTGGCCGCGGCCAGCCACGACCTGCGCCAGCCGCTGCATGCGCTCACGCTGTTCTCGGACGGGCTCTCCAACGGCGAAACCGACCCGGTGCGGCTGCAGCGCATCGCGCTCATCCGCGAGTGCGTGGATTCGCTCGACCGGCTGTTCTCGGAACTGCTGAACCTGTCGCAGCTCGATGCCGGCGTGCTGCAGCCGCAGTGGGTCGACTTCCCGCTCGACCAGCTGTTCGACGAGATCAGCCGCAACTTCCGGCCGGTCGCCGAACAGCAGGAACTCCGGCTGGTGGTGCGCAAGACCGAGCTCTGGGTGCGCTGCGACTACGTGATGCTGTCGCGCATCCTGAACAACCTGGTGTCGAACGCGCTGCGCCACACGGTCGAGGGCGGCGTGCTGGTCGGCGCGCGACGGCGCGGCAAGGGCGTGCGCATCGACGTCTGGGACACCGGCGTCGGCATCGCGCCGCAGCACCAGGCACGGGTGTTCGAGGAGTTCTTCCAGATCGAGTCCACGCACGCGCCCCACCCACAGCGGCGCGAGGCGCGCGGCATGGGGCTGGGCCTCGCCACGGTGCAACGGCTCGCGACGCTGCTGAACACGCGGGTCGAGTTGAGTTCGCGGCCGCAGAAGGGCACGGGCGTGCGCTTCATGGTGCGCGCCGCGGTGCCGGCGCCGGCGCGCACGGCACCGCTGCCACCGCCGCCGCCCGCGGAAAACGACGGCCGGCTCGATGGCGTGCGCATCCTCGTGATCGACGACGAGCGCACCATCCTCGAAGGCCTCCAGGTGGTGCTGTCCAGCTGGGGGGCCGACGTGATCGCAGCGCAGAGCCGCGCCGAAGCGCTGGCGCTGGCCGACGCCTGGACGCAGCCGCCCGACGCGGTCCTGAGCGACCTGCTGCTGCGCGGCGGTGACAACGGCATCGACGTGATCGCCGCGCTGGAGCGCCACCCCAACGGCATCGGCCCCGGCACCGCGCGCCTGCTGGTCACCGGCGAGACCAAGCCCGACCGGCTGCGCGAGGTCGCGAGCGCGGGCATCGCGGTGCTCTACAAGCCGGTGTCTCCGCGCGTGCTGCGGCAGGCGATCCATGCGCAGCTGGCGGTGGCGGCCAGCGTGGCGCCCGCCACCTAGCGCAGCGCGCAGGCGCCTTTGTCGCGGTTCCGGCTCGGGTTCCGGCGCCTACACCCTCCGTCATAGGCCGCCGTGCGTCGTGCCCTAATCCCTCCGCCTTATCGCAAGAAGGCAATCGCGTCCGTACATTGGCTTCTCACCCACAGCCACTGCGCACGCAGTCCATGCCCGCGACACCCTCCTCCATGCACCTGCCGACGCTGCGTGCCGCCGCGCGCCGCTGGTCCGCGGCCGTCTGCATGGGCCTGTGCGCGGGGCTGGCCGCGGGCAGCGCGGCCGGCGCCGTGACGGTGCTGCTCGGCGATGCGCTGCCCGCGCATGCCGAGTTCGCGCGGGCGTTGCGCGAGGGCGCCGAGCCCGGTGGGACGGCCAACGACGACGACCGCAGCGTGGTCGCCGGCGTGCGCACGCGCAGCCTGCGGAATGCGGCAAGTCCAGGCGATGCACCCGTCACGGTGGCCGTGGGCGCCGCCGCATCGCGCAGCGCGATCGAACGCGCTGGCCACGAGCCGCTGCTGCTGGCGATGCTGAGCCGGCTCGACTACGAAAGCCTGCGCAGCCATCCGGCCCTGCGTCGTGGTGACCGCCGGGTCGGCGTGCTGCTGCGCGACCCGGCGGTGGCCGACACGCTCGCGCTGATCGACGCGGTGCTGCCGCAGAAGCGTCGGCTCGGCGTGGTCACGACGGTCGAGGCCGAGCCGCTGCTGCGCGAGCTGCAGCGCGCTGCCGTCGGCTGGGAGTTGCAGATCCAGTACGCGCCGGACGCCAGCGCGCTCGCGACCGCGCTGCGGACGGTGGTGCTGGTGAGCGACGCGCTGCTGGTGCTGCCCGACGCGGTCGGCGACAACCAGGCCGCCACGCTGGCCGTGCTGCGCGCCGCCGCCGCTGCCGGCCTGCCGGTGTTCGGCAGCAGCGACGGCCTGGTGCGCTCGGGCGGCCTGGCGGCCACGGTGTCGACACCGGCCCAGTTGGCACTGCAGGCGCGCGCGCTGTGCGAGCGGCTGGCATCGGGCGGTGCCGGCAGTGCCACACTGATCGAGACGGCATCGCCCGCCACGGTGCGCGTCAACCAGCAGGTGGCGCGCGGACTGGGCCTGCGGCTGCCCGACGAACGCGAGCTGGGCCGACGGATTTCGGCCCTCCGATGACGGACCTTCCCATCACCAACAGCCCCCTCGCGGTACGCGGCAGCCTGCAGCGCGACCTGCTCGGCCTGGGCATCCTGCCCTGCGCGGTGGTCGCCATCGCGCTGACCGGCTGGTTCACCCGCAGCCGGCTCGACGCGCTCGCCACCGCCTTCGACGCCGAAGGCCAGGCAGTGGCGCGGCAGGTCGCGGCGATGTCCGACCTGAGCCTTTATGCGGGCGACCTGCCGGCGCTGCAGAACGTGGCCAACGCGGCACTGCGCGGCGGCCAGGCCACGCGCATCGAGATCGGCAACAGCGCCGGCGTGCATGTGGTGGCCGGACCCGAGCCGAGCGCGCGCCACCGCTGGCGCACCTTTGCCGCACCGGTCACGCTGCGCGAGGCTTCACGCGCGAGCGCCTTCGCGCCGGCCGGCTCGACCGCGGGCGAGGCGCCGATCGGCCAGGTGCAGGCCTTCCGCGACACCGCGGCCTACGTGCGCGAACGCGCGCGCTCGATGCTGGCCGGCGTGGCGGTCGGGCTGCTCGCGATGCTGGCCGCCTGGTTCGCGGTGCGGCAGATGGCGCGCAAGGTGGCGCGGCCGTTGCGGCGGGTGTCGGCCACGGTCGCAGCGCTCGAGGCCGGCCACTTCGATGCGCGCTGCGAGGTGGTGCGCGCCGCGCCGCGCGCGATCGACACCGGCGGCCCGCCGCACGAGCTGGTCGCACTCGCGCACGACGTGAATCGCCTGGCCGAGCGGCTGCAGAGCAACCAGCAGATCAGCGAAGAGCGCGTGCGCGAAGCCACCGCCGTGGCCCTGCAGCGCATGGCCGAGGCCGAACAGTCGGCACTGTCGCGCACCCGCTTCCTGGCCGCCGCCAGCCACGACCTGCGCCAGCCGCTGCATGCGATGGGTCTGTTTCTCGACGGCCTGCTCGCCACCGCCAGCCAGGTGCAACGGCCGGCCGTGCTGCGTCTGCAGGAGAGCGCCGGCTTCATGGGCGTGCTGCTCGACGACCTGCTGGAAATCTCGCGGCTCGACGCGCAGGTGCTCAAGCCCACGCTTGCCGCGCTGCCGCTGGCCGGGCTGTTCGACGCGCTCGCCGCGCAGCACGCGGCACCCGCCGAGGCCGCCGGCGTGCGGCTGCGCTGGCGCGATCGCGGGCTCGCGGTGCGCAGCGACGCCGGTCTGCTGCAGCGGGTGGTCGGCAACCTGGTCGGCAATGCGATCCGCCATGCGCCGGCTGGCGGCACCGTGCTGGTGACGGCGCGTCGCCGTGCTGGCGGCGTGCGCATCGAGGTGCGCGACAACGGCGTCGGCATCGCGCCCATCCACCACGCGCGGATCTTCGAAGAGTTCTATCAGGTGGCCAACACGGGGCGCGACCAGCGTCAGGGTTTCGGCCTCGGGCTGGCGATCTGCGCGCGCATCGCGACGCTGCTGGGCACGCGCATCGGCGTGCGATCGGCGCTGCGCTGCGGCAGCACCTTCTCGCTGGTGCTGCCCGAATCCCATGCGCCGGCAACACCGTGTCAGCGGCCGGACGAAGCGCTGCCGATGTCGCTCGCCGGCCTGCGCTGCCTGGTGGTCGACGACGACCTGGGCACGCTCGAAGGCAGCCGCGCGCTGCTGCAGCAGTGGGGTTGCCACGTGGACTGCGAAGACACCATTGCCGGCGCGTTGCAGCGTCTGGCCGCGCCCGGTGCGCAGTTCGACGTGGTGCTGTCCGACCTGCAGATGGGCCGCGGCGGCGACGGCATGAACGTGATCGACGCGGCACGCCGGCTTCACCCGCAGGCGCTGGCGGTGCTGGTGTCGGGCGCGACCGGCCCCGACGCGCTGCAGCGGCTCGACCAGCACGGCGCGATGCTGCTGACCAAGCCGGTCGCGCCGGCCCGGCTGCGCGCGCTGCTGTCCACGCGGCGGCCATCTGCCTGAAGTGCCTTGCATCGACCGCCGCCACGACCACCATCCCACCACCATCCCGCCCATGCTCGACCTCGACGCCCTGCGCAACCTGCGCCCCTTCGTCGCCACGCCCAGCCACGGCGGCACGATGCACAGCGCGTACGTGCGCAGCCTGCTCGGCCTGGTCAACGCCGCGTGGACGCACGGCTTCCCGATGCAGACGCGCTTTCTGGACGGCGACAGCCTGATCCCGCGGGCGCGCAATCGGCTGGTCGCGGAGTTCATGGCCGACGACCGCTGGACGCATCTGTTCTTCATCGACGCCGACATCGGCTTCGAGCCCGAGGCCGCGCTGCGGCTGCTGCTCGCCGGCCGCGACGTGGTGGCCGGTGCCTATCCGCTGAAGACCGACGGCTGGCCCGAAGCAGGCCTTGCGGCGCCGTTGCCGGCCGGCAGCACCCGCGCCGACTTCGAGGCGCGCCACGCGAACTTTCCGATCAACCTGTTGCCCGGTACATCCCGGCTCGGAGCGGCCGAGCAGATCGATGCCGACGGCTTCCTGCCGGTGGCGCATGCGCCCGCGGGCTTCATGCTGATCGCGCGCGGCGCCTTCGAGCGGCTCGCACGAGCGATGCCCGAACTGCGCTATTCGCCCGAAGGCGTGGCCGGCGGCGCGGCCGAGATCGACTGGCCGCACCACCGCTTCTTCGACGTGCTGGCCGAGCCCGGCAACGGCCGCTACCTGAGCGAGGACTTCGCCTTCTGCGAGCGCTGGCGCGGCATCGGCGGCGAGGTGTTCGTCGACACGCAGTCGGCGCTGGTGCACCACGGTGCACGGGCGTACGGCGGTCACCTGGGCCGCGCGCTGGCGATCGGTCGCGGCTGAACGGGCGCGGCTTCAGCGATGCAGCGGTTGCACGACGCCGAGCACCTCCTCGATGTGGCGCGTGGCCGCGTCGGGCAGCGGCTGCGAGGCCGGAAACACGCCGTCGGTGAAGTGCGTCGAGTCCCAGGTGTTGGCGCCGTGGTGGATGTAGACGTACAGCTCGGGCGCGTCGAGGCAGACCAGTTGCTGCGCGTCGAGCATCGCCTGGATCACCGGCACGTCCTCGCCGCGCACCCACTCCGGATAGGCCGGCACCGCCTCGCGCCGCGCGACCAGGCTGCCTTCCCACGGGCGCTCATGCGACACGTAGCTGCGGCGTGCGACCGCGTCGTACAGCGTCCAGCGGTACAGCACGCAGGCCGGGCGCCCGTGTTCGTGCATGGCCGCGATCTGCGCTTCGAGACGCGCCGGGCTGTGCCAGTCGTCGTCGTCCCACTGCGCGACCAGCGGGCCGGGCGCGGCGGCGATCGCCAGGTTGCGCAGCGCGCCGAGCGAGCGCTTCGGCTCGGCCGGAACGACGATCACGCGGATCAGCGGATGGTCGAGCGCCACCGCGAAATCGCGCGTCGCTTCATCGTCGGATTCGCACACGATCAGCAGCTCGCGCGCCGCATGCGTCTGCGCCAGAAAGCAGTCGACCGCGCGGCGCAGCAGCGGCACGCGATGCCGCGTGACGCAGAGGCAAGAGACGAAGTCGGCGTGCATCGCGGCTCAGCCCACTGAAACATCAAGGACGAAGCCACCATGCAGGGCCACTACATCAACCTGGACCGCAGTGCCGATCGCCGCGCGGCGATGACGCTGCAGTTGCAACAACTGGGCTTCGATGGCATCGAGCGGCTGCCTGCCGTCGACGGCCAGACGCTCGCACGGCCCGCGCGCTGCGCGATCAGCCAGAGCGAGCTGGGTTGCTTCCTGTCGCATGCGCAGGCGATCGACGCCGCCGCACATGCCGCCGTTGCACGCGATGCCGTCCATGCGGAAAACGCCGTCCTGCGGCTGGTGCTGGAAGACGACACGCGCCTGAGCCGCGACCTGCCTGGCGTGCTGCGCAGCCTGTCGCCCGCCGATTTCGGCGATGCGCACATCGTGTTCCTCGACTGCCAGCCCTACATGTCGATCGCGGCGCTGCAGGCGCTGTACGGCAGCCTGCGGACCTACCGCGAGGACCGGGCCGCCGGCCAGCCGGGCCGCATCGGCATCTACGACGCGCAGGCGCTGTACTACTGGGGCGCGAACGCCTATCTGCTCACGCCCCGCGGCCAGCGCGAGCTGCCGGCGCTGGTGGCCGCCGAGCTGCAGGCCGGTCCGTCGCTGGCCTTCGACATGTGGCTCAACCGGCTGGTGCGCGAGCAGCGCATCGTCGCGAGCGTGCTCGCGCCCTTCCTCGCGGCGCCGCACCTGGAGAACCACGCGCACAGCACGATGGCCGACCGCGACCCGCTCGCGTTGCCGATCGCGCTGCAGACCGCTGCGCGTGCGGTCTTCTTCGCCGACGACGACATCGACGCGCTCGAGGCTTATGTGCGGCCGCACCTGCGCCAGCTGCGCGCGGGCGAGCGCACGCTGCAGCTGCTGGCCGAGATGGTCGGCGAGATGGCGGCCAACGACTTCGTGGTGGCCGCGGTGCGCAACGCCGACGGCAACGGCAGCGACCACGGCTGAGCGCGACGTCATGCCGTGGCCCGCGATGCCGGCTCGGCCTGCGTCGCATCGCCACCGACGCCGAAGTGCCCGTCCCAGGCTGCGTCGTCGCCGGTCCAGACATACGGTGCGGGCTGACGCAGGAAGCGGTTGCTGACGTCGGGCAAGCGCCAGTCGGGCTCGGCGGCATCGGAGCGCAACGCCAGCAGATGAAACGGCCGGCCAGCGCGCTGCTGCCGCAACGCTTCCGCGAGCGGTGCGACCGCATCGCGGCCCTCCGAACCCAGCCACACGAAAAGCACCGGCCCCGGTGCCGCCACCAGCAGGCGCCAGCGCGCGACCAGAAAGGCGTACTTCCGCCGCACCGCGTCGGCGTGCAAAAGAAAGCCGGGCACCAGCGGAAAGTCGTGCAGCAGGTGCGCGCCCGAATGCGCGTCCGCCACGTGCGCGTAAGGCGACACGTGCAGCGACAGCGCTGCATCGTCGTCCAGGAAGCCGTCGAAATCGGATGCGACCAGCCGCGCGACGCCGGCCGCGCGGATCAGCAGCCAGTCGAATACGTGCGCCTCGTCGCGCCCGGTGATGCGCCGGATCTGGTGCGCCGGCTGGCAGTCGCCGCCGACGCTGACGACGTGGTCGAACACCGCGTGGCCCGCGCCGTCAGAAGTCGGCGCAGCCGTTGCGGCGGTCGGTGCTCACGCAGCTCAGCAGGTTGGGACGCGAGCGCACGCGCGACCATTCGCGCGCCAGCACGTCGCCGCCCTGCGAGGCACGGTCGCCTTCCAGCGGACCGGTCGCGAAGCAGATCGGCGGCGGCCCGATGTTGCGGTCGAAGGTGTAGGTCAGCGGCAGGTCGCGGATCAGGTCGACCTTCGGCAACGCGAGCAGTTGCAGCGGCAGGCTGCTCGCCGCGGCGGTCACGTCGAGCGTTCCGGCCACCACGTTGATCGCATAGCCGGCCGCGGAGCTGAAGCTGCCGCCGATCGCATAGCTGCCGGGCAGGCTGCCGGGGCCGGCGGCGGTCTGCGGCGTGCCCGTCACGCTGCCCGCGCCGTCGCCCAGGATCAGGCCGGTCACGCTGTAGACGAAAGGCGGGTTGACCGTGCCGAAGTTGCGCGTGGCGTTGCCGACGACCACGGTCGCGATCGGCTGTTGCGCGTAGATGAAGTGGTTGTCCGTGGCCGGAACCGTGACCGTGCACAGACCCAGGTAGGCGCAGTGGTACAGGTTGGGCAATGGGCCGGAGCCCGCCAGGCCGCCGCGCGTCTCGCCGACCCAGGTGTCGGCCCAGATGCGCCAGTTGCCGCCGCCGATCGCGTAGGCGCCGAGGTTCTGGAAGCGCGCGCCGGCCACCAGGTCGGTGCCGCTGCCGCCATTGACGTCGGTGCCCAGCGACAGGTCGCCCGTCAGCGTGCGCACCAGCACGTTGCCCGCGGTGAGCGCGCCTGCGCTCTCGGCCTGCGGCAGGTTGGTCGCTGCGTCGACACCCAGCACCGACACCGGGCCGACGGTGAGCGCGTTCGCATCGACATGGCGGAAGCCGCCCGCGGCGCTGCCGCCCAGCGTGCCGACATCGTTGGCCGCGCTCGACAGGTCGACCGCACCGTTCGTCGAGCGCGCGAGCAGCGTGCCCGCCGTGATCGGCGCCGCGGCGGTCTGCGTGACGTTGCCGGTCGACAGCAGTCCGAGCGTGGCGGCCGACACCGCACCTTCGAGCGCGATGTTGCCGCCGCCGCCGTTCTGCAGCGTGAGCGCGTTCGGCGTGGCGATGGCACCGGCCACGCGGATGTCCGCCGCCTGCGCGTCGCTGCCGACCACGATGGTCGGCGCCTGCAATTGCGCGAACTCCGCCGACGACACCGCGAAGCCGTTGGCCGCGCCGCCGCCGAGCACGATCGGCGTGGCGGTGCCGTCCGACGCCGCACCGGTCGCATCGACGTTGCCGGGCCGCAGGTTCAGCACGCCGGCCGCCGCCACCGGCGCCTCGATCACGATGGCATCGGTGCTGCCGTCGTTGCGCGCGCGCAGCAGCACGTGGCGGCTGCCGCTCACGCCCGGCGTTGCGCCGGTCGCGAAGGCCGGCGTCAGTCCGGGCTGCAGCACCACGCCGACGCCGCCAGCCTGTGCGCTGCCGCTGATCTCGATGTCGCCACCGCCGCTGGTCGCGATCTGCGCACCGTCCTGCACGCGCACGCCGGCGCTGTCGGATGCGGCCGCCTTCGGCGTGTCGTTGACATAGCCACGCAGCGTGATGCCGCCGGCCACCGTGCCGATGCTCGCGCGGCTCACCAGCACGCCGGCCGATGGCACCAGCAGGCTGCTGCCGGCGCCGGCCGGCTTGTCGGTGCCGCGCCCGGTCACGCTCACGTTGCCGGTGGTGGTCGTGATGGCCGAGCCAGCATCGATGCGCACGCCGGTGTTGTTGGTGGCGCTGCCGTCGATCGTCACGTTGCCGGTCGATGTCGCGATGGTGGTGTCGTTGATCAATATCGCGGGCAGCGTGGACAGGTCGTTGGCGCCCGGCGTGGTGGTCTGGCCGTTGAGCACCACGTTGCCGCCCGCGCCCGCGTCGCTGCGGCCGACGCGCGTGTCAATGGTCACGCCGCGCAGCCCGATGGCGCCGTCGGCACCGCCGGTGGCCGACCAGTTGGCGTTCATCGTGACGTCGCCGCCGTTGGTGTAGATCGCGCCGTCGAAGCTGACCTGGCCGCCGCCGACCGAAGGCCCGCTGTTGTTGGCGTCGGCGTTGAACACCACATTGAGCGCGTCGCCCGCGCCGGACGACTGGACCGTCACGTTCGGCGATGCGCTGCGGATGCTGCGGTTCGCGTCGAGCCGGAAGGTCAGCGGCCCGTTGGCCGCGGTGTAGTTGATGTTCGCGCCGTCGGCGAACACGATGTCGCCGTCGAGCGGCGAGCCGCCGGTGCCGGTCGTGATGGTGACGCTGGTGCCGGCGTTGAGGGCGCGGTTGATGTCGCCGTCCTGCACCACCGAAGTCGCGAGCGGCACGAACGGATTGGTCGGCAGGCTGCCGATGGCCGCGCCCGGCACGATGCTCACGTTGAACGGGTCGATCAGCCACGCGCCCGCGGTGCCGGCCGGGGCTGAGGCATCGATGGTCAGCCCGCGCAGGTCGAAGTACGGCGCCGAGGTTTCGACGTTGCCGCCGTTGGCCGCGCTACCGCCCGCGCTGCCGCCGCGCGCCTGCAGCTGGCCGAAGGCCCGCAGCGTGCTGCCGCCGATCAGTTGCACGCTGCCGCCGCTTCCATTGCCGGTCGCGTTCGCCGCGACCAGCGACGCCGCACCGGCCGACACGATGCCGCTGGCCGCCACGCCGGCCTGCGCCACACCGCGCACCGTGACGCTGCCGCCGCCGGTGGCACCGCTGGCGTCGACCTGCGCGACGGTGCCGTTGCCGTCGATCACCACGTTGCGTCCGGTGATGGCCACGCTGCCGCCATTGCCCGTACCGCTGGCGGCGCTGACCAACTCGCGCGGCGTGGTGCCGACCGAATAGCTTGGCGCACTCGCATAGGGCAGCCCTCCCAACGCGCCCGCGCCGAACTGAACGAGGCCGACGTCGGTGCCACGGCCGTCGATGGCGATCTGCCCGCCTTCCGCCTGCAGGCCGTTGGTCTGGCCGGCCTGCACCAGCACGCCGAAGCTGTCGACGGCCGACGGCGTGAGCACCGGCGTGCCGCCGCCGTTCACGGTGAAGCCACGCGAGCCGGCGGTGCCCAGCACGTCGAGCTGCCGGCCGGCGCCGGCGGTGATGTTGCTGCCGACGATCTGCACGCCAAACGACGCGCCGAAACTGCTGCCTGCGCCGCTGTTGGCCGACGCCGCAGCGCCGAGGAAGTCGGCGTCCTGCTGCAGCAGGCTCACGTCGGCGCCCTGGCCGTCGATGCGCACATTGCCGCCGGTCTGCAGGTCGGTGCCGGCGATGCGCACGCCTGCATTGCCGGCCGCGCCGTCGTAGGTGTCGCCGCCGTCGCCCGCAGCCCAGCCGCGGCTGACGCCGGTGAGCGTGACATCGCCGCTGGCCGACAGCAGCCGGCTCGGCGTGGTCGACGCCGGGCCGGACGCGACCGGTGGCGTGTAGCTTTCGATCTGCACGCCGCTGGCGCCGAGCCCGCCGCGGCCGTCGATGGTGATTGCGCCGGCACCGGTGCGCAGCGTGCCGCCGCTCGCCAGCACGCCGGCGCCCGACGTCAGCCCGTTGAAGCCGCTGACGGTCGCACCCTGGCCGCGCAGCGCGATGCTGCCGGCGCCCGCACAACTCGCGCCCTCGCAGGTGTCGAGCGTGCTCGCGTTGACGATGATGCCGTCGCGCTCACCGCCGGCGCTGCCCGAGTAGCCGCCGATCGCGCGGCCGCCCGTGGCATCGCTCTGGCCATAGAAGCGGATGTTGCCGCCCGCGGTCGTGATGCTCGCGCCCTGCAGCAGGATGTTGCCGACGCGTTGCGAGGTGTCGCCGTCGTCGGTGATCGGCACGGTCGCGCCCAGCGCGGCACCCTTGGCGTCGGCGTTGAAGTCGACGTTCAACGCGCCCGAGGTCGAACCGATCGCGCTGCCGTTGAGCATGGTGATCGCGCGGTCCGAGTTCACGGTGAAGGTGGCCGCGCGGCCTTCTGTCTTCAACACCTGCGCGCCGGCCTCGAAGCGGACGCCGTCGGGCGCGAAGGTGGTCGGCACGGTCACGCCCTGGCCCGACAACGTAACGTCGGTCGCACGGCCGAGCGCGCCGCCCAGTGCGGCGTCGGCCACGGCCGAAACGCGGTTGGTGCCGCCGAAGTCGTCGGGGTCGTAGGCCGGATCGTTGCCCGTGCCGGCTGCGGTGACATGCAGGTTGTAGGTCGCGCCGAGCGACCAGCTGCCATTGGCGCCGCTGCCGCCGCCCGCGTCGACCTGCGCGGTGCGCGCGACCTGCAGCACCCGGGCATTCGTGGTGATCTGGCCGCCGTTGGTAGCGCCCCGCGCCGACAGGGCGCCGGCCAGCGTGGCGTCGTCGATGGCGGTGATGTTGATGCTGCCGCCCGCGCCAGCGCTGCCGTCGGCCCGAACCGCGGCCTCGGGCGCCAGGCCCAGCGCGCCGGTGCTCGCCAGCGTCACCGCGCCACCGGTCGTGCCGCTCGCGTCGAGCAGGGGCACGGCCGGCGGTGCGACGGCCAGCGGCGCAATGGGCGGTATTTCCACCGGCGGGACGCCGATGCGGATCGCCGGTGCGGTGACCGTGATCGTTCCGCCGGCCACGCCGGCCGCCGTGCCGCTCGCGTCGAGCGACCCGCCTTCGATGCTGATCAGGTTGCCGGCCGCGCCCGCGCTCGCGTCCAGCACGATCTCGCCGCCGCGCGTGGCGATCGACTTCGCCTGCACCACGCCGGCCTGGCGCACGACCGTGCCAGCCGCCGTCGCCGCGGCGCGCAGCGCGATGCGCCCGCCGTCGGCGGTGAGCGCGCCGGTGTTCTCCACCAGTGCGCCGATCGCCGATGGCGAGTTGATGCGCAACGTGGTCAAGCCGTCGCCGATCGGGTCGAGCACCAGCGTCACGTCGCTGGCCGAGCCCAGGTGGATCGAACCGCCCGGCGCAGTGATGTTGCCCGCATTGCTGACCGTGGCGCCGATCAGGGCGACCGTGCCGCGTGCGCCGCCGCCGGGGTCGGCCGTGATGCTGGCGCCGGTCTGGACCGTGACCCCGTTCGCCGAACTGCCGGCGAAGCTCAGCCCGCCGACCGTTGCCTGGTCGAACAGCCCGCTCGACATGAAGCTCGCATTGCGCGTGGTCTCGTCCGGCCCCTTGATGTCGAGCGTCGACGCGACCAGCCCGCCCACGCTGACCGAGGAAGTTCCGGCGAAGGTCACGCCCGATGGGTTGACCAGAAACACCGAGCCGCCGCGCTGGGTCGGCGCACCGGCCAGCGAGGTGCTCAGCGCGCCGGCGATCAGCGACGGATCCGATCCGGTCACGCGGTTGAGCAGCACGCTGGCGGTGCTGGGCTGCACGACATTGACCCGGTCGAGCGCACCGATCGAGAAGCTCGTCCAGTTGACGATGCCGCGCGTCGTGGTCTGGTTGATGCCCATCGACCGGCCGCCGTTGGCCAGCGCGGCGGGTGTGCCGATGGCGACGCTGCCGCCCACCACGCTGCCACCGGTCGGCACTATCTGCGCGAATGCCGGCGCCAGGCCGACGCAGGCCAGCGCAAAGGCCACCGGCTTCAGCGGGAAGCCCCGGGCGGAGCGGCTTGGTTGTCGGGCGTTGCGTGTCATCAGAAGACCTTCTGCAGCTGGACGTACAGGCGCGGATTGCGGCCACCACCATCGGTCTGCGCGGGCCGCGTGCCGTCGCGCCAGGCCAGCGTGGCGTTGATCGAGAAGTTGCCCGGCTGCGACCAGGCCAGGCCCAGGCCGTAGCCACGCAGGCGGATGCCGTTCGGGCCGTCGAAAGGCGTCGGGTCGCGCACCAGGCGGCCGTTCGCCGCGTCGTAGAAGACGAAGGGCGTGAGCGACTCGTTGAGCGACCAGCGCCATTCGGCGGTGGCGATCTCGCCCTCGTCGACCAGCGCCTCGCCCGAGGCATAGGCACGCACCGCGCGGGCGCCGCCGAGCGCGAGCTTTTCAGACGGGTCGAGGTTGCCGCTGGCGCGCTGGGCGCCGATCGACAGATAGACCGAATGCTGCGGCAGCACGGTCTGCAGCCGCGAGAACTGCACGCTCAGCTTGGTGTAGCCGCCGTCGGTGGCGTGGCCGGCCGGGCTCTGGTCGAAGTCGCGGCTCTGCGCGTCACGGATCGACAGGTCGCCGCGGTAGAGCGTGCCCGAGCTGGCCCAGTAGCCACCGCCGAAGAAGCTGTCGCGGCGCTCCCAGGTCCAGCCGAAGCCGAAGCCGCGCACCCGTTTGTCCGATTCGAAATTGACCGCGCGGAACTCGTCGGTGAGCTGCTTCGAATCGGCGCTCAGCCGCAGGAACAGGTTCTGCTCGCGCTGGCGGATCAGCGGGTAGTTGAGCGACACGTCGGCCACGTCGGCATGGCCCTGCGCGCCGAGCGCCTCGAAGTCGCCGCCGAGTTCGTAGCTGACGCGCGCCAGGCCCAGGCCGGCGCGCAGCCCGCTGGTGCCGATCGGCGCCTCGTAGGCGACGCGGCCGAACTGGAGCGCATTGCTGTTCGACACCATCAGCCGCGCATCGAGGTTGTCGCCGATGCCGAAGGGGCTGAGCCATCGCACCGTGCCGCCGAAACGGTAGCGGCCGGACTCCTTGGTGCCGTGGTTGTCGGCCTCGGCCGCGAAGCTGTAGCGCGGCGCCGCGGCGACTTCCACCGACAGGTCGGTGCTGCCGGTCTGCGTGCCTTCCTGCAGGCCCGAACTCACACGCACGCCGGGCTGGTCGGACAGCAGCAGCATCGCGCGCTCGTAGGCCGGCGCGTTCACCGCCTGGCCGACCTCGACCGGCGCGAGGAAGCCGCGCACGCGCGCCTCGCTGATCGGCGCGTCGGGCGCGACCACCACGTCGATCTTGCCGATGCGGCCTTCGATGATGCTGATCTCGACGATGCCGTCGCGTACGGTCTGCACCGGCACCACGGCCTGCGCGAGGAAGAAGCCGCGTTCCTTGTAGCGCGCGGTGATCGCCTCGGCCAGCGACTCGAGGTCGGCCAGCGTGACGTCGCGGCCGATGTAGGGCCGGGTGAGCGTCTGCAGGTCTTCATTGCTCAAGGCCTCGGCGCCGTTGAGCCGCAGGTCGTTCAGCCGGAACGACGGCGTGGGCGCCGGCGTGGCCGGCAGGCCCTGCAT
>JAZKDL010000068.1:2127-33467 GCA_040387575.1 Pseudomonadota bacterium | reverse complement strand
CCGATCGTGAGGCGCCAGTTGCCGATCAGGTTGAAGGGCGCCCAGAAGAACGGGTGCGCCATCTTGGGTTCCTTCAGCACGGCGAGCTGGCCGGCCTGCATCGCCTGCTGGATGTCGCGGCCCTTGGCCAGTTCGGCGTAGAGCGTGCTCATCAGGATGGCGGTGGCGTCGTCCGACACCGGCCACAGCGACGAGATCAGGCTCGACGTGCCGGCCGACAGAAAGGAGCGTGTGAAGCCCAGCACCTCGTCGCCCTGCGCGATGCGTCCGAGCCCCGATTCGCAGGCCGACAGCGTGACCAGCGCGGTGCCCTGCATCGGCATGCCGATGATCTCGTGCGCCTCCAGGAAGTTCTGCTTGCCGCCCTCGTTGGCCAGCAGGATGCGCGAGTAGAGCGGGTCGACCTGGTCGGCCTCGGCATGCGCGGCCACGTGCATCAGCGGCGTGCGCGCAGCGGCTTCGCGGAACTGCGTCTTGGTGGCGGCCGCGCCCATGTAGACGTCGTTGCGCGGGAACAGGCCGGCCAGCGTCTTCACCTCGGACTCGGCCCCGGGCAGGTCGTACTTGTCCTCGATGCGCGGGTTGCCGAAGGCAGTCAGCCGGGCCTCGACGCGTGGCGAGCGCTGCGCCAGCTGCACCGCGATGCTCATCGACGGCGCGACCGACACCGGATGCGTCTCGATGACGTAGCGGCCGTCGAGACGCAGCGCCTGGAACGGCAGGTAATGCAGCGGCCCGTGCGGCACGAATACCAGCCGCTGGCCCGGTTGCAGGGCGAGCGGGCCGAGCAGCGCCGCGCCGAGCTTGTCGGCATTGGCGATGGCCGCGCGCCGGCCGCGCACCACGGAGTTGCGGAAGCCTTCGACCAGTTCGGTCAGGTCGTCGCGCTTGATGTCGATGCGGGTCGCTCGGATGCCGTCGGGCCCGACGACCCAGGCCTGCAGCGCATCGGGCAGGCTGTGGAACTGCACCACGCGCTCGTCGGCCTTGAGCGTGCGTTGCAGCGTGGCGAGATCGACCGTGGCCATCGCCTCGCTGCTGACTGCCGCGCGGCCACGCACCGCGTCGAGCAGCGCACGCGAGCGGCTGCGCTCGCTGACCTCGAACGCAGTGCGCGCGTCGCCCACGTCGCTGTAGAGGCCGACGCCGCGCTCGAACACCGACTGCAGGTCGGAGAACAGGCCCATCTTGAATTCTTCGCTGCGGAACTTCGCGCGGACGCCGTCGATGCTGCCGAGCGCATGGCCGACCGCATCGGCCGCGGCCTGCTTGTGGCCGAGCGCGAGTTCGCTCTGCGCGACGCCGTCCCAGGCCCACAGCTGGTAGTAGCCCGAGTCGGTGCCGACCTTGCGCGCGGTGAGCTGCAGGTAGGCGTCGCGTGCTTCGGTCGGCTTGTTCTCGGCCAGCAGCAGGCGCGCGCGGGTGCGGTCGATCTGGGCGGCGAGCTGCGGGTCGCGCGACGCCGGCATCGCGGCGAAGACCTGCCTTGCGCGCGCCGCATCGCCGGAATCGATCAGCACGTTGATCAGCGAGGACTGCACCAGCGGCGCATAGCGCGCCGAGCTGCCGGCCAGCGCGGTGTCGTAGCTGGCGATGGCCGCTGCATAGTCGCCGCGCCGGGTGAGCACGTCGCCGAGCACCTTGTTGGCCGGCCCGACCACGAGCTTCGGGTCGCGCGCCGGATGACGCAGTGCTTCGCGTGCGAATTCTTCGGCCTTGTCGAGCTGGCCCGAGTAGCTGTAGACGATCGACAGGTCGCGGTTGGCGAGCGCGAGCAGGTTCGGGTCGCGCGTCGTGTTCGCCAGGTGCAGCGCCTTGCTCGCGGCCCGCACGCTCTGGCGAAACTCGCCGGCCTCGGCCAGCGCGACGGCCTGGCTGCAGTACTGGTAGCCGGACAGCTTGACGCTGTCCTGCGCATACAGCACCGCGCCGTCGTTGCTCAGCGCAAGCAGCGTGTCGCTGTCGGCCAGCCGCGCCTGCTCCTGCTGGCTGGCGACACGTTCGGCGTCGGGCGCCTGGGCCTGCGCATGCAGCCCCGGACACGCCTGCAGCGTGCCCAGCCCGATCGCGATGGCAATGCAGGTGCGCGCGGACAGCGCCCTGCCGAACCTCGAAATCCGTTCCATTCGACCCCCGCACATGGCCTTCGGTTCTGCGCTTGCAGACACCGGCGCCGCGGAAGTGCGCGCCTGTCAGGCCTCGTGAGGGCAGTCTAGGAAGCGAGGCGCGGTGCGGCTATTCGCAAGACGGTCTAGCGCGAAGGGTGTAGGGCGCGGCAGGTTGCAACGCATGGTCGCTTCGCAGGCGCAGCACGCGCTTCGGGCGGGCAACGCGTCAAGCCAGAGGCCATTCATAGGATCGCTTCCCTTTTTCCTGTCCTAGCGAGAGTCATCCATGGTCAATGCTGCTTCCAATACCAATTCCAGCGGGGCTGCCAATGCCAATGCCAGCGCTTCCGGTCGCGTCATGGCGAGCGCTGGCGCAGGTGCGCAGGCCCAGGCCACCGGCAACGTGCAGCACGCGCCGCACGCGGACCCGGCGGCGATCGCCAGCAACGCGCGCGCGATCCTCAAACTGGCGCCGGAGATATTCAAGCGAGAAACCCACCTGCCGCTGCCAGGCGGCATGGTCTTGCGCATGACGAGCTCTGGCGATGCCGTGATCATCCAGTCGGAGGCGGACCGGCTCGCGGGTGGATTCAACGGGCTCTCCATCGCCCGCGATCCGCGAGACCCCGAAGGCACGCCCTTGTTCACCATCGACATGGACAGGGTCGGCCACGACTGGCCCGCCATGGCAGCTTGGGCTGACCAGGTGAAGGCTGGCAGCGACGCCTGCACGCAGAACAAGGCGGGGTTCTTCCGCCGGTGGCAGAACAAGGCATTGGTTGCATTCAACGTGCGCAGCGAACCCTCGATCGCCGTGCGTGATCAGGACACGGAGCGCTTCAAGAAACTGCTGCCGGCCACGCGCACGGAGACAGAACCCGCAGCTGTCGCCACGGCGGCATCCGCCTCCGTGCCGGCGTCCGAGTCGGCAACCGCAACCGCAAGCGCAACCGCACTCACGCTGGCCGCCCGGTTCGGCGTGTCACCGCGCGAGCCGGTCACCGCTGCACAGTTCGACGCCAGCGCCTTCAAGTCGTCGATCGCCGTCAAGCGGGCGCTGGCGATGGGCGCTCACTTCACGCTGCAGATCGGCGACAAGCCGGTGACGGTCACGCGCAGCCACGCAGGAGACAGCTACGAGGCGCGGCCGGTGGAAGCCGCACGCACCGGGCAAGCCACCACCAGCCATTGGGTCGAGGTCATCGAAGACGAGCTCGACGGCAGCGTGCGCGTCACGCTCAACAACGCCACCATCGACGGCACGCATCCCGACGCGGCCGCCATCGCTCTGGTCATGGCGGCGGTTTCGACCCACGCGCGCAGCCTGAAGATGTGACCCGCAGGCGCTGATCAGGCCGCGGCCGCCCCGGTCCCGCTCGCCGGCTCGCCATAGATCCGCGGGCTGCCGCTGCCGGTGGCCTTGGCGATGTACATCGCGGCGTCGGCATTGCGCAGCAGCAGGTCGGCCTCGTCGCCGCCGGTCGGAAAAAGCGCAACACCCAGCGAGGCGCCGAGCTGCAGGTGGAAAGTTTCGATCTGCATCGGCTGGCGCAGCGAATCGAGGATGCGCTGCGCCAATGCACACGCGCTGTCGGCGCCGCCAGCACCGGCCTGCAGGATCGCGAATTCGTCGCCACCCATGCGCGCCACCACGTCGCCCTCACCGACGACCTGGCGCATCCGGTGCGCGATCAGCGCCAGCACCTTGTCTCCCACCGCGTGGCCGTAGCGGTCGTTCACCGGCTTGAACTCGTCGATGTCGATGAAGTGCACCGCAAATGCACCGCCACGCCGTCGCGCGCTGCGCACCGCCTCGGCCAGTTGCTCCAGGAACACGCCGCGATTGACCAGCGACGTCAGGCCATCGTGGCGTGCGAGGTGACGGATGCGCTCCTCGTTGCGTCGGCGCTCGGTGATGTCCTCGTAGGTGCGCACGATGCCGCCGCCCTGGATCGGCACGCTCTGCACTTCGATCACCCGACCGTCCGGACGCTTGCGGTCGTAGCAATGGGGTTGGTCGAGGATGCCGCCCGCACGCACGAATTGCTGTATGTCGTCGGGCACTTCTGCGAACTCGTCATGCGCCCACTGCCAGGCGAGCACCTCGTTGAAGGTCGGCCGCGACTCCATGAGTGCGCGCGGCAGTTCGAGCAGCTCGATCGCGCGGCGGTTGCACACCTCGACCACGCGGTCGGCGTTGACCATCATCAGGCCCTGCTCCATGCGGTCGAGCGTGGTTTCGAGCAGCAGCGACTTCTGCTTCAGCAGTGCCTCGCTCTCGCGGGCACGCCGCTCGGCCAGCTGCAGTTGCTGCTGCTGGCGCTTGAGCATGGTGATGTCGACATGCGCGAAGAAGCCCTGGCCTTCGGGGCCCCGTTGTTCCGTGACACGCGCCCAGCGTGCGCCCGGCAGCGGCACTTCGAAGGGCGCGCCCGAGAAGCGCAGGTTTTCGTTCAGCACCGCCAGGCCACGCTCGAACAACGGCTGCTCGGACACGGCAGCGCCGATCCAGGCGAGGCGATAGACATCCTCGAACTTCAGGCCGTTCACCGCCGGACGCTCGCTCAGGCCGTACATACGGACGAACGCCTGGTTGACCCAGGTGATCGCCTGCGCGGCGCCAGTCACCATCACACCTTCGGCGACATGGTCGAACCAGGCGCTGTCGGCAATGGCCATCGCCTCGCCGGTGGTGATGGGCAGCAGCGGCAGCGCTGGTGTTGAAACCGGCACGCTTTCGGCGCGCCACATCCGGATGCTGCCGATGCCCTCCAGCGGTGCCGACGACACCGTCAGGTGGACGCCGTTGTGCTCGAAGCGGAAGGGCCGTTGCTGAGCGCGATGGCGCGCGACGCCTTCCTCGACATAACGCTCCAGGCGCGGAAGTTCGTCCTGGCTGAGACGACCGCCATAGAAGCGCCGCAGGTTGGACGCGTAGGCCTCGCCGACGTAGATGTAGGGCGCGTGTTCGGGAAAGAGCTTGAGAAAGCTGCGGTTCCAGAGCAGCGAGGCGTCGTCCTGGTCGAACACGCAGGCGGCGATGTCCACGCCGTCGAGCGCTTCCGCGAGCGCACGAAGCATCGCCACGGCATCAGCCATGGCGTGCCCGGATTGGAATCCGGCCAGAGTGCGAGCACTTCTCCATGACCCGCAGCGTAACCAAGGCGGTCCCAAAAATCCACATTTTGAAACCTTTCCGGCAAATTGTGTCGGAAAGCGCCGGTCGGCACGGCGCTGACAAGTTCCTTGCGCTCGGCGGAGTTTTGTAACCGGCGATGTGGCTTTTCGCACGGTTCAGCGGCTACGCCCTCCAAATTTTCGATGGCGATTCTCAGTGGTTCGACAGGCGGATTCGCCATCTCGATTCGATGGGTCCCTTAGCGGGCCTGTTCACGGAACGATGCCTTTCGCGCTGCTTCTGCGCGGAACTTTTACACATCTTTCCAGGGCCTCACCATGCCTCACTTCCGATCGACCCGCGTGCCACGCGCCCACCATCACACCTCGGGCCGCACAGCCAAGTCCGTTCTGGTCCTCGCGCTGGCGGGTTTGATTCTCGGTGTCGCTTCCACGGCAATGCCGGCGCGGGATGCGCAAGCGCAGCCACAAGCACCGGCCCAGGCCCAGACAGCGAAGGCCGCGCAGATCGCCACCGCCGACACCTCCCCGGGCGCCCTGCTCGCCGCCGCCGATCGCACCCTCGCGCTGCTCGATGCGGGCTCATACGCCGCGTTGTGGCAGGACATGCCGGCAGAACTGCAGGCGCGCTTCAAGCAGGACACGTTCATCGCCGACATGCAGTCGACGCGCCAGTCGGTCGGCACGCTGCGGCAACGCAGCTGGTCGGGCATCGGCCGCCTGCGGTATGCGACGCCCTCCACGCCGCAAGGCGTGCCTGCCGGGCTCTACGCCAACGTCGAGATGTCGTCCACCACCGCCGATGGCCGCTCGCTCATCGAGCGCGTCTCGTTCCGCATCGAGAGCGACGGCAGCTTCCGATTCACCGGCTACATGCCGCGTCCGCTCGCTACGGCAGCCGCTGCATCCGGCGCCTCGCAATGACGCGGCCGCGCGTCGCACAACCCCATCAACACCGGAGAGGAAGAACATCATGAACAAGTCATACCGCAGCGTATGGAACGAGTCCCTCGGCGCGTGGGTCGCCACATCGGAACTCACGAAGACCCGGGGCAAGCGAAGTTCGGCCAGCGTGATCGCCGTGACAGCGGCGCTCGCGATCGGGGCCGCGCTCTTCTCGGGCGACGCACTGGCCAATGCCACCGGGACGGACAACGGCAACGCCACGCCGACGACCCCGTCCCTGGGCTCGATCGCCATCTCTTCTTCGGCCGCCGGCACAGCGGCTTTCGCCGATGCCGGCGGAATCGCCATTGGAACCGGCGCGGTTGCCAACGCAGCAGACGACCTGACGCCCTCCGATGCGATCAACAGTGGCGGTATTGCCATCGGGAACGGCGCATCGACCGGCACCAATACCGGAAACCGACAAGTAGCGATCGGGCCGGCGGCGCAAGCCTTCGGCAGCGAGTCCATCGCACTGGGCGCGGGGGCGAGCACGACGAACGCCGCTCTCAGTTCTGTCGCCATCGGGTTGAACGCCAACACGACCGCTGCCGATGCGATCGCCATCGGCAGGACCACGAGCGCCGAGTCCACCGGTGCCATCGCCCTGGGCATCGGCGCCTCGGTCGCCACGCTCGCGGACCGGGGCATCGCCATCGGACAGGACGCCACCGTCGGAGCGTCCAGCGCCCGCAGCATCGCCCTGGGCTCCGGCGCCAACGCTGCCGCGGCTGACGCGATCGCCATCGGTGCCAACTCAGTTGCGCAAGCGGGCAATACGACCGTCATCGGCGGTGGTGCGTCCGGCAGCGGCAACGGCTCGGTCGTCGTCGGCAGTGGCGCGACGACAGGGCTCGACGGCGTGAATGCCGTCGTCATCGGGCCGGCCGCAGGCGTCGGAATTTCTGGCCTCTCGGGCGGCGACTCGGCGGTCTATATCGGCTACGGGGCCGGCATGGCTGGCGCAACCGGCACCGGCGACTACAACATCGCCATCGGCGCGACCAGCGGCATGGGCATCACCACCTCGTCCAACATCAGCCTCGGCGTCGGCGCCAACGCATCGGGCGGCACTTCGGTGGCCATCGGTTCTTCCGCCAGCGCAGCGGGCGGCTACGCGATCGCCGCCGGCTTCCTGTCGGCGGCGGCCGGCGCCAACGCCCTCGCACTCGGCAGCAATGCAAGCGCTTCGCAGGAAGCCGCCATCGCGATGGGCACCGGCACCAATGCGGAAGGCCGATCGTCGCTTTCGCTGGGCGGCAACTCGGGCGTCGAATCGGCAACTGCGGCATGGGCGGTGGCCGACAGTTCCGTCGCCATCGGTGGCGTCTATACCGTGGCCGGTGCCACGGGCGGTGAAGGCGCCAGCGCGACCGGCACATCCAGCGTCGCCATCGGCGGCGCCCTATCGCCCACCAGCGGGTACGCGTCCGGTGCAAGCGCCAGCAATGCAGCGGCGGTGGCGATCGGCGGCGTGTCGGCGGGCGGTGAAGGCGCATCGGCCAGCGGTCAGAGCGCCATTGCCATCGGTGGCAACGCAACCGGTGGCAGCGGTGCGCAGGCCAGCGGCGACAACGCCATTGCGCTCGGTACGTCGTCTTCCGCGCAGGACGAAAGCACCATCGCCATCGGCAACGGTGCCGTGGCGCAGGACATGCGGGCGATCGCCATCGGCAAGACCAGCCAGGCGCTCGGCGTCGACTCCCTGGCCATCGGCGTCAACGCCCTGGCCGAGACGAGCAACGCGACAGCGATCGGCGTGAACGCGGTGTCCTCCGCCGCCTACGGGGTTGCGCTGGGCGAGAGCGCCACCATCGATTCGTCGGGCTGGGGCAGCGTGGCCGTCGGCTACGGCGCCCATGTGCTGACCGCCGAGGGCGTGGCGCTCGGCCACAGCGCGACCGTGGCCTCCGGCGTGAACGGCGGCGTGGCCCTGGGCGCGTCCAGCAGCGTCGACAGTCTGTCGAGCGGTGCGGGCTTTCTCACCAACACCGAAGCGCCTGGAATGGGTGCCGTCTCGATCGGCAGCAGCACGTTCAAGCGCCGGCTGATCAACGTCGCCGACGGCTCGGAGCCGAACGACGCCGTCAACGTCGCGCAGCTGAGCACGCTGAGCGCATTGACGACCACCTCCGTGACCAGCCTGGACACCCGCGTCACCGACACCGAGACTGCGATCAGCAGCATGGGCAGTGGCAGCACGAACACCGGCATGAAGTACTTCAGGGTGGATTCCACAGGCGTCGACGCGCAAGCCACGGCAGCGGACAGCGTGGCGATCGGCCCGGCTGCGGTGGCCGGTGCGCTGAATGCACTGGCCATCGGCAACGCAGCGAACGCCGCGGGCGTCAACTCCGTCGCCATGGGCCAGACCGCATCGGTCGCCGCTTCCGCAGCGAACAGCATCGCCATCGGGTCGGCCGCACTCGTCGACGCGCTGTCGCCCGACAGCATCGCGCTGGGCTCGGGTGCCCAAGCCAGCGCGGACTCGGTGGTGGCCATCGGCAAAGGCGCCTATGTGAGCAGCTACAACGCCAACGCGATCGGCAGCAGCGCGTCGGCACGTGCCGCCAATAGCGTCGCGATCGGCACCGCGGCCAATGCATCCGTCGACTCGGCCAACAGCGTGGTGATCGGTGCGTTCGCCGGGGCCGAAAGCGCGGACTCCGTGGCGCTGGGAACGGGCGCGACCATCAGCGCCGACGCGTCGAACTCCGTGGCGCTGGGTGCCAATTCCGTTGCCAACGCCGTCAACACGATCTCGGTGGGTTCCGTCGGCGCCGAGCGCCGGATCGTGAACGTCGCGGCGGGCACCAACCTCACCGATGCCGTCAACGTCGCGCAGCTCAGCACATTGAGCGCGTCGACTGCGACTTCGGTGACAAGCCTCGATACGCGTGTCACCGACACCGAGACTGCGATCAGCAGCATGGGCAGTGGCAGCACGAACGCAAAGTATTTCCACGTCAACTCGGTTGCCGCCGATTCACAAGCCACTGGAACGGACAGCGTCGCCATCGGACCGCTCGCCGTCGCGGATGCCGGCGGACTGGCCGTGGGCAAGGGTGCCAGCGCCACTGCATACGGCGGCGTTGCCCTGGGCCGCCTTGCACTGGTGGCGGCCGACGCGATGGACAGCGTCGCCATCGGCTCCGGTGCGACGGCCACCGCCGCTGCGAGCAACAGCATCGCGATGGGCCTGGGTGCCCAGGTCGCCGCGGCCAGCACGGTCGCGATCGGCAGCGGTGCGCTGGCGGACAGCGAGAACGCCACGGCCATCGGCGACACCGCGGCCGCACGGAGCACCAACGGTCTGGCGATCGGCACCGGCGCGTATGTCGATGTCAATGCAACGAACTCCGTCGCGCTCGGTTCCTGGACTACGACCAACGCTGCAGATTCGGTGGCCATCGGCAATGGCGCCATCGTCGCGAGCACGGCTTCCGGCGCCGTGGCGCTGGGCGCCGGCTCCGTCGCCGATGTCGCCAATACGGTGTCCGTGGGTACGAACGGTGCGGAACGCCGCATCGTGAACGTCGCCGCAGGCACCAACCTCACCGATGCCGTCAACGTCGCGCAGCTCAGCACATTGAGCGCGTCGACTGAGACTTCGGTGACAAGCCTCGATACGCGTGTCACGGATACCGAAACGGTCATCGACGGCATCAACAGCGGCGCCGGCATCAAGTACCTGCGGGTCAACTCCACTGGCGTCGACGCACAGGCCAACGGTGTCGACAGCGTGGCGATCGGCCCGGCAGCATTGGCGAGCGCAGAAGGCTCGGTGGCGATGGGTCGAGGCGCGGGCGCCACGTTCGACGGCGCGACATCTGTGGGTAGCGGCGCCCAGGCGCAGGGCTATGCGGCCCTCGCACTCGGCGGATCGTCAGGCGAAGGATCGAGCGCGCCGGCCGTCACCGCCAATGGCGGCATCGCCATCGGCGGCGGCTATGCCGAGATGGGCGCATCGGCGGCGATTGGCGCCAGCGTGACGAGCGACGGCGGCATCGCCATCGGCGCGGCCCAAGCCACGGATGGAACCTCCGGCCAGGGCGCCTACGCGGGCGGCAAGGCAGCGGTAGCGATCGGCGGCGTCAGCCACGGTGGCAGCGGCGCCTCGGCATCCGGCAACAGCGCGATCGCCATCGGCGGCAACGACGAAGGCGGCGCCGGTGCTGCAGCATCCGGCAACAGGTCGATTGCGCTGGGCATCGCGTCCGAAGCCGGCAGCAACGACACCGTGGCGATCGGCAGTGCCGCAAAGGCCACAGGCCCGCGAGGCATGGCGATCGGTATCGAAAGCACAGCCGGCTACGAGTCCATCGCGATCGGCGGCGCGGCCAGCGCGGACACGGACAACGCCATTGCGATCGGCTTCCATGCATCGTCGCCGGCCTTCTATGGCATCGCCATCGGTGAGAGCGCGACGATCGATTCGGCCGCCTCGAACGCGGTCGCCATCGGCTACGGCGCGGCGGTGAACGCGCAGGACGGCGTGGCGCTGGGCCGCGGCGCCAGCGTCGCGGTCGATGTGCCTGGCGGCGTGGCGATCGGCGCGGGCAGCACGGTGGACGCCTTGTCCAGCGGCACGGGCTTCCTGACCGGTGCCCTGGCGCCGAGCCTGGGCCCGGTCTCGATCGGCTCCGCCGGGGCGACGCGCAGATTGATCAACGTGGCCGACGGTTCGGCACCGACCGATGCGGTCAACGTCGCGCAGCTCAGCACGCTGAGCACGACGGCGGCGGCCTCGGCCAGCAGCCTGGACACGCGCATCAGCGGCGTTGCATCCACCACGACGGCCGTGTCGTCCGCCACGTCGGCGGCGGTCGGCAGCCTCGACACCCGCGTGACCGGCGCCGAGTCGAGCACGACTGCGCTGGCGTCGTCCACACAGGTGTCGGTCGGCAGTCTCGACACCCGCGTCAGCGGCACCGAATCGACGACCTCGGCGCTGTCGTCGTCCATGTCGATCTCCTTCGGCAGCCTCGACACCCGCGTGACCGGCATCGACAGCACGCTGACGGTCTACTCGACCAACATCAACAACGTGACGACCATCGCCAATGCAGCGAGCTCGGGCGTGTCGAGCCTCAACACGCGCGCCGGCAGCATGGACACGCGCGTGAGCACGGTCGAAAGCACGCAGACCGCGTTCTCGAGCAGCATCAGTTCCCAGCTGAGCGCCGTCAGCGCCGACAGCACGAGCCTGAACACCCGCGTCGATGGCGTGACGAGTTCCGTCACGCTGCTGAGCGGCGCAACCAGCTCCAGCGTGGGCAGCCTCGACACGCGCGTGGGCCACGTCGAAGTGCAGATCGCCGGCTTCACGGGCGAGACGACGGGCAGCAGCGCCATCGCACTGGGCGCGGGATCGTCCGCCAACGCCAACAACTCGACGGCCGTCGGCGCCGGCTCCTTGGCCAACGGCGTCGGCGCATCGAGCTTCGGTGCCAACGCCACGGCAATCGGCCAGGGCGCCACGGCATCCGGCGACTGCGCGTACAGCAACGGCGCGGCGGCGACGGCACTCGGCTATTGCTCGGAAGCGGGCAACAAGTCGACCAGCGCTTCGGCCAACTATGCGACGGCCGTCGGTGCCGAAGCCAAGGCGCAGGGCGACACGTCGGTGGCATTGGGCGCGCAGGCCACGGCCAAGTCGGGCGGCGGCATCGCCATCGGCTACCAGGCGCTGGCGGACCAGTCGAATTCGGTGGCGATCGGCGCCAACGCGTATGCGCATTCGTCGGTGGCCATCGGCACCGGCGCACGCGCCGAAGGCACCAACACCACGGCCGTCGGCGACAACGCGCGCGCCGCGGGAGACTACTCGGCTGCGCTCGGCAACAACGCGGTGGCACTGGGCAACAACTCGGTCGCGCTGGGCAACGGCACGACGGCGTCGCAGGCCAACACGGTGGCGGTGGGCAACCAGGGCAGCGAGCGCCGCATCACCGGCGTGGCGCCAGGCACCGCGGGCACCGATGCGGTCAACCTGAGCCAGTTGCAGCAGACCCAGGGCAGCATCGCCGTCCTGAGCGATCGCGCATATGCCGGCGTGGCGATGGCCTACGCGATGTCGTCGTCGCGCATGAACCTGACCCGCACCGGCGAGAAGGCGCTGGGCGTCGGCCTGGGCTACTACCGCGGCCAGACCGGCGTGGCGCTGAGCTTCCAGGGCGTAGCCGAGACCGGTGGCACCCACTACAACGTCGGCGTGAGCACGACTGGCAAGGATTGGGGCATGGGCGTCGGGCTGGGCTGGAAATGGGAATGACCGCAGCGCTGCGGCGCGGCGCCGCGGTGCTGGCCCTGTGCATCTTCGGGTGCGTGGGGTTGGCGGTCGCGACACCGTCCGAGCAGGAGGCGCTGATGGTCGGCACCTGGTACGGGGAGTTCGCACCCCGGCCGGGCATGCCGGTCCAGCGCTTTCTCTACAACCGAAAGGCCGACGGCAGCTTCACGCTGGTGGCCCGGCTCTACGAGCCAGGCAAGCCGCCGACGGAGTTGCGCAACGCGGGTCTGTGGGGCATCTCCAACGGGCTCTACTTCACGGTCACGACCGAGGTCGATGGTGTCCGCACCGACACCAAGAGCCCGGAGACCGTCAATCCGTATCTGGTGCAGGACCTTCAGAAGGACTCGTTCGCCTACCGGCACGTGCTGTCGGGCAACGTGTTTCGTGTGGTGCGCGTGCCGCCAGACAGGTCCTTGCCCGCGCAGTGAGATGGAACGCGACACCACGCAAAGAAAGAACACGCGCATGTCGGACAAGATCAACATCGGATTGAGCATGTTCGTGTCGAAGGACGCGACGCAATCGATCTGGTCCAACGGCGCGGTGCAGAACATCGTCTTCCTGTTCGCGCTGCTGCGCTCGTCGCCGCAAGTGGGCGAGCTCTGGCTGGTCAACGGCGGCGACGGCGACGTGCTCCCGCCCGGACTGATGGTCAGCGACATGGCACTGCCGCTCGTCAGGCTGGCGGACGTGGTCGACCGCATCGACGTGCTGATCGAAGGCGGCGCCCAGATCGCGCCGGCCGAAGCCGAGCAGGTACACGCGCGCGGCGGCGTCGTGGTGGCCTACCGATGCGGCAACGACTATGTGATGGACATCGAGCGCCTGTCCTTCGGCAAGCCGTCAGGCTCGATCTTCAACGGTACCCGCTTCGACGAGGTGTGGACGCACGCGCAGCACGAGAAGACCTGCGGCTCTTATTGGCGCATCGGCATGCGTGCGCCGTTGCGCGTGATGCCGCACATCTGGAGTCCGATGTTCCTGCAGCGCGCCATCGAGGAACTCGCGCAGGCCGGCACGGCGCCGCCCTTCGGCTATGTGCCACGGCCCGGCGGCAAGCGGGTGTCGATCTTCGAGCCCAACATCAACGTGGTGAAGAGCTGCGTGCCGGGCATGCTGGTGTGCGAGTCGGCACACCGCGCCGACAAGGACGCGCTGCGCGAGATCTACGTGACGAACTCGGTTCAATTGAAGACTCACCTGACCTTCCAGAATTTCGCGAACGCGCTCGACATCGTGCGCGACAAGCGCGCGTCGTTCGAGGCCCGCTACAACCTGCCCTACTTCCTCGCGACCTACACCGACATCGTGGTCACGCACCAGTGGGAGAACGGGCTCAACTACATGTACTACGACGCGCTCTACGGACGTTATCCGCTGGTGCACAACTCGCCCTTTCTGCGCGACGTCGGCTACTACTACGAAGGCTTCGAGGCCGAGGTCGGCGGGCTGGCGCTGCTGGAGGCGGTTCATCAACACGACACGCAACTGATCGACTACGACCGCAAGGCCGCGGCCCTGCTGCGTCGCGTGCAGATCGACAACCCGGCCAACGTCGATGCGCACGTAGGTCGCCTCGTCGAAATGCTGCGCGTCAAGCGCACCCAGTGGATGCTTTCCCAATGAGCACGCCAGGTAGCGCGCGCGGGCTGCGCATCGGCATCACGGTCGGCCTGCGCGAAGAGAACGAAGGCCTCTGGACCAACGGCATCAAGCAGAACGTGCTGTCGCTTGCATCTGTGTTCCAGAACTCGGCGCGCGGCCATTCGGTGTGCATCGTCAACACCACGGCGGTATCGATCGACGCCGGTCTCGCGTGGGATCGGCAGCAGTTTCCGACTTGCCGGCTCGACGATGTCGTCGACTCGCTCGACCTGCTGATCGCCCTGGGCGGCGCTCTGACGGCCGCGACCATCCAGCGCATGCAGGCGCACGGCGGCAAGGTCGTCGGCTACAAATGCGGCGTCGAATACATCATGTCGATGCAGGCTGCGATCTTCGATCGTCCGATCGGCGGTACGCCGGCCTACCCGACCGACTACGACGCGATCTGGGCGATCCCGCAAGTGGCGCCCAGCAGCGCCGCCTACTGGCAGGTGCTGCACCGCGTGCCGGTGACGATCGTTCCCTTCGTCTGGGACCCGCGCTGGCTCGAGGCCATGGCGCAGTCGCTGCCCGGCGAAGGCCTGCGCCAGGCACGCAAGGGGCCACGCCGCGTGACCATTTCGGAGCCCAACCACGATGTCGTCAAGTTCTGCCTGTATCCACTGATGATTGCCGAGCTGGCCTGGCGCCAGCGACCCGACCTGATCGAGTTCGTGTCGGTCACCAACACCGCCCGGCTGCGGCACAACGCGGAGTTCATCGGCGTCGTGCAGCACCTCGACCTGGTCCGCCAGCACAAGGCCTTTTTCGAGGACCGCTTTCCCACGGCCTGGTTCCTGGCGCATCACACCGACGTGGTCGTCTCGCATCAGTGGGAGAACCCGCTGAACTACGCCTACCTCGAGACGGCCTGGCTCGGCTATCCGCTGGTGCACAACGCGCCATTGATCCCCGACATCGGCCACCCGTACAACGGTTTCGATGTGGAACATGGCGCCCGCCAGTTGATCGATGCGTTGCAGGACGACGACCCCGGCGCCTGTCGCATCCGCCAGCGCGCTGCCGCGCAGCGCTATCTGTCGAGCGATGCCCGCAACGTCGATGCTTACGACCGGCTGCTCGATGGTTTGCTCGCCGGAAACGAATCCGGCGGGCGGCAAAGTCTTATGCTGCGCCATCCCGCATCGGCCGTTCGGCCACCGACATGACACCCAATACAACTACGAAGGCCGCGACGGCGACAACCCGCCGGCCGATGGTCATCGCCGCCGTCATGGCCTCGATGGCCATGGTGGCGATCGAGGCCACCATCGTCTCCACCGTGATGCCGCAGATCGCCTCGGCGCTGGGCGGCCTGCATCTCTACAGCTGGGTCTTCGCCTCGTTCCTGCTCGCGCAGACGGCGATGACCGTGGTGTTCGGCAAGCTGTCCGATATCTATGGCCGCAAGCCTGTGATGTTCGTCGGCATCGCGATCTTCGTGGCGGGATCGCTGCTCGCGGGCTTCGCGTGGTCGATGCCGGCCATGATCGTCTTCCGGCTGATCCAGGGCATGGGCGCCGGTGCGATCCAGCCGGTGTCGCTCACCATCGTTGGCGACCTGTATCCGGTGCAGGAACGAGGCAAGGTGCAGGGCTATCTGGCCAGCGTTTGGGCCGTGTCCGCGGTGATCGGTCCAATGCTCGGTGCACTGATCGTGCAGCAGTTGTCGTGGGCCTGGATCTTCTGGATCAACATACCGATCGGCCTGCTCGCCGCGCTCGGCTTCCATTTGTTCCTGCGCGAGGCGCCGGTGCGCCGGCAGGCCTCCGTCGACATCCTCGGCGCGGTGCTGTTCGCGCTGGGCATCGCGGCGCTGATGGTGGCGCTCACCGAGTTCGGCATCGGCCGCACGGGCGCGGCCATCGGATGGGCGGCGCTGTTCGTCGTCACGACCGCGCTCTTTGTCGCGCAGGAACGCCGCGCGGCGGACCCGATGATCTCCGGTCGGCTCTGGGGTGCGCGGATCATCGCGACGGTCAACGGCGCGGCTCTGCTCAGCGGCATGGCGTTGATCGGCATCACGACCTTCCTGCCGATGTTCGTCCAGTTGGTGCTCGAACGCTCTTCGGTGGTTGCCGGGCTGGCGCTCACGATGGTGATGCTGGGGTGGCCGCTCGGTGCCACGCTGGCCTCGCGCACCTTTTTGCGCGTCGGGCTCTGGCGGCTGGTGGTCGCCGGCGCATTGCTGGTGCCGATCGGCGCGGCGGCCTTTGCACTGCTCGGGCCCACCAGCTTGCCGGCGCAGGCGGCGGTCGGCTCGTTCATCATGGGTCTTGGTTTCGGGCTGCTCAGCCTGTCGTCGCTGATCCTGATCCAGGAAGCGACGGCGCTGTCGCAACGCGGCAGTGCAACCGCATCGAACGTGTTCTCGCGCAACCTGGGCAGCGCCCTGGGCGCGGCGTTCTTCGGCGCAGTCTTCAATTTCGGGCTGACGCGGCGTGGCGGCACGACGGTCAGCGACGACCAGTTGCGCCAACTGCTGGAGGGCACGTCGACCAGCGCAGCCGGCGCTGCCATGCGGGCGACGATCGGCGGGGCGCTGCACCTGAGTTTTACGGCGTTGCTGGCGATCGGTCTCGGCGTGCTCGCGCTGTCGCTCACGTTGCCACGGCACGGGCTCGGACGACGTCTCGGCGCGACGTCCTGAGCAGCGGCGCACGCGCCGCGGAACGCAGCCTGATTCAGATGCACACCTGCCGACGCCGACGGGCGTCCGATGGTTTCTCCTACGCCACGCCCATCAGCAAGACAACAACGTCGGCCGATCCAATCCAAGGAGAACCGACATGCCACGTGGCGACAAGTCGTCCTATACGGACAAGCAGAAACGTCAAGCGGAACACATCGAGGCAGGCTACGAACACCGCGGTGTGGCCGCCCCGGAAGCCGAACGCCGCGCCTGGGCCACGGTGAACAAGGAGACCGGTGGCGGCAAGAAGAGCGGCTCGGGTCGCGGCGAATCTCGCAAGCACTGAGGAATCGCGATGCCACAAGCCACGCCTCTCGTCGTAGTCCCTATTTCCTATGAGCCCGCCTTCGAACAGTTCGAGCAGGACGAAGCCGAAACCGGCCGTCAACTGCGCGAAGCCATGCGCAAGATCAGCGAGACGGTGCATCGCGACGAGGGCCACGCGTACCGCAGCGTGCACGCCAAGAGCCATGGTCTGCTTTACGCGCGTTTGACGGTATTGCCAGGCTTGCCTTTGGTCTTTGCACAAGGCGCCTTCTCGCAACCAGGCGAATACCCGGTCGCAATGCGTTTTTCGACGTTGCCGGGCGACTTGCTGGACGACAGCGTGTCGACACCGCGCGGCCTGGCGATCAAGGTGGTCGGAATCCAGGGCGAGCGGCTGGAAGGCAGCGAAGGCCATACGACGCAAGATTTCCTGATGGTCAACGGCCCCGCTTTCAGCGCGCCCACGGCAAAGAAGTTCCTCCGGACACTGAAGCTTCTCGCGGCCACGACCGACAAGGCACCGGGTCTGAAAAAAGTCCTGGCTGCCACGCTTCGCGGCCTGGAGACACTGGTCGAAAAGGCCGGCGTCGAAAGTGCCACCCTGAAGTCGCTGGGCGGCCATCCCGAGACGAACGTGCTCGGCGAAACCTTCTACACGCAGGTACCGATGCTTTATGGCCCCTACATGGCCAAATTGTCGATCGCACCCGTTTCGCCCGAGCTGACAGCATTGACCGACGCGCCTGTGCAAATCGACAGCGAGCATCCGGACGGGCTGCGTGAAGCGGTGGTTTCGCATTTCGCCAACCGGGGTGGTAGCTGGGAGCTCAGGGTGCAGTTGTGCACGGACATGGAAAAGATGCCGATCGAGGACGCATCGGTGGTGTGGCCTGAAGACGAGAGCCCGTACGTGGCGGTCGCTCGGATTGACGCTCTGCCCCAGGTTGCGTGGAGCGCGGCACGCTCGATCGCAGTGGACGATGGCATGTCTTTCAGCCCCTGGCACGGCTTGGCCGCGCACCGGCCGATCGGCTCGGTGATGCGGGTCCGAAAAGCTGCTTATGAAATGGCGGCGCGCTTCCGTTCGGAGCACAACCCCACGCCGGCCACGGAGCCACACGACCTCGATGGGTTGCCGGAGTAGGAGAGATGCCCGTAATCCGACGCGATTTCGTCCGTCAGGTTGAATCCAGCGCCTGCGCGATCCTCGTATCTGCTTCTCCATACGCTAAGACGTAAAAAAGGACGAGGACGCCATGAACCCCGCACTGACCACTGCACAAGACGCCGGCCGTTTCACCGGTGGTGCGTTGCCGCCACCGTCTTTCGACTCCTTTGGCTGGCCGCCCACGGCGTCGATGGCGAAAGCAATTTCAGGCGAAGGCATCCCCTTCGTCTATCACGGCTGGCAGTTCTCGTTGCGTGCTGAAGCGGATACCCAGAGCGGCTTCAGGCCAGTGGTCTTCTGGCGCATGCATGGCACGGAGCGCATGACATTGCCCACGTTGCGAGAGCGCTTCGATACTGAAACCGCCGCACTTCGATGCGCGGAAAGCCAGGCGGTGCGTTGGGTTCGGGAACATATGGGTTACAGCCAGCACAGCCAGGCCGAACTGTGAACGCCGTGGCAACAGAAGGACTTCGCCGTACCGACGACGGTGCGAACGACCCCAATCCCGCAAAGGTCTACCAGCTCCACTATTGGCCGACGATTCAAGGACGCGGCGAATTCGTGCGCCTGGCGCTCGAAGCGGCCGGTGCCGCCTATGCGGACGTGGCACGAAAGCCGCCATCGCAAGGCGGCGGCGAAGCGGCACTCGGTCGCGCGCTCGAAGATCCCGACCCGCGCGCTGCTTTCGCGCCGCCTTTTTTGGTCGATGGCAGTGTCGTTGTCGGCCAGACGGCCGCAATCCTGATGTACCTGGGTCCGCGACTTGGTCTTGGCGGTGTGGGCGAGGCGGACGCGATCTGGACGCATCAGCTGCAACTCACCATCGCGGACGTGGTAGCAGAGGCGCACGACGCGCACCATCCGCTGTCGGTCGGCATGTACTACGAAGATCAGCGCGATGCCGCGTTAGTCCGATCGAAGGCTTTTCGTGACGAGCGCATTCCCAAGTTCCTCGGCTGGTTCGAACAGGTGCTGCGCCGTAATCCAGCAGGCGACCGGCATCTGGTAGGGGATGCTCTGACGTATGCGGACTTGTCTCTGTTCCAGCTGGTGGCAGGTCTGCGGTATGCGTTTCCGAAGGCCAGTGCGCGCGCCTTGGCAGACCTGCCGGCAGTGACTCGGCTGCACGCCAACGTGGCCCGTCGCCAGCGCATTCACGACTATCTTCACAGCCCTCGTCGGATTCCGTTCAACGAGGACGGCATCTTCCGGCACTACCCCGAACTCGACGGCTGAAGAAACGCGGAAGCGGCAGACCGTCACGCCAGGGACACCCACTTCAATCGCCGCCTTCGTCCTTCATGCGCAACGCAGCGTCGTACAGCGCGTTGCGCGGCTTGCCGCTGATTTCTGAGCTCAACCGTACCGCGGTCTTCAGCGGCAGTTCGGCCAGCAGCAGGCGCAGCACACGATGCGCCTCGGCATCGTCGTCGGCCGCCACGACGACCGGATGCAGCACCAGCGCGAATTCACCACGTATGCGGTCTTTGCCGGCCGCGAACCAGGCGGGCAAGTCACAGGCCTGCACCGTCGCGATCTCCTCGAACTGCTTGGTCAACTCACGCCCGACCGTGACCTTGCGTGCGCCGAGTACGGCCAGTGCGCGCGCCAGCGGCTCGATTCGGTGCGGCGCTTCAAGCACCACCACGCTGCGCGGCTCGCTGGCCAGAATGGCGACGGCCGTGTCGCGCTCGCCAGCCTTGCTCGGCAGGAAGCCGGCGAAGACGAAGGCACTGTCCTCCCCAGTCGCAACCAGCCCGGCGGCACTGATGAGCGTGATCACACTGCTCGCACCCGGCAACGGCAGCACGCGGTGACCGGCTTCGCGCACCGCTGCGGCCAGGCGCGCGCCAGGGTCGCTCACGCCTGGCGTGCCGGCATCGCTGACATAGGCGATACGTTCGCCAGCCGCGAGCCGCGCCACCACCGACTGCGCAGCTTCGGCTTCGTTGTGCTGGTGCAGCGCAAGCAATTGAGCGGCTGGCCGATCGATGCCGTAGGCGCGCAGCATGCCCTGCGTGTGGCGGGTGTCCTCGCAAGCGATCACGTCGACGGTCTGCAGCACGTGGAGCGCGCGCAGCGTGATGTCGGCCAGGTTGCCGATCGGCGTGGCGACGACGTACAGCGTTGCTTGCGGATAATGCTGCGCGCCCGCAGCTTCGCGTGCGGCGAGCAAGGCATTGCCGAAAGCGGCGGGAGCGAGGGAGGAACTCAAATGACGGATCTCCAGAAGAACGTGGCGGCAAACAGCGCGACCACCAAACAGCGCGGCGATGCGGGTGAGGAAGAGGCACTCGCGCATCTGCAGCGCGAAGGGCTGACGCTGGTTGCGCGCAATTATCGAACCCCAGGACGCGGCGGCGGCGAAATCGACCTGATCATGCGCGACCCACGCGATGGCACGCTGGTGTTCGTCGAAGTGCGGCAACGCACGCGCGGCACGCATGGCGGCGCAGGCGGAAGCATCACCCACGTGAAGCAGCGCCGCATCGTGTTCGCTGCGCGACACTACCTGACCCGCCTGCGGACACTGCCGCCTTGCCGTTTCGATGTCGTCCTGATCGAGGACGGCATCGAATGGTTGCAAGGTGCATTCGACGCCGGTTGAACCTTGCGCCATCGTCCCAATCACACCGCATGCGCACACCTTCTGTTTCACACCCCGCAGTTATGATCCCGCCCCATGCTTGAGCAACGGATTCAGCAGCACTTCATCGACAGTGCCGACCTCAAATACCAGACGGGCCCCCTTCTCAGCAAGCCGATCTCGCAAGCCATGCAGGCGCTGCTGGCTTGCGTGACCAGCGGCGGCAAGATCCTCGCGTGCGGTTCGGGTGTCTCGGGCCTGCTGGCTGCGCAGTTCGCGGCCCATTTCGTCGGACGCTTCGAACGCGAGCGCCCCGAACTCGGTGCGATCGCACTGCCTGGCGACAGCACCGATCCGTCCGCCGACACGCCGCAGGCCACAGATCCCGACCGCTTTGCGCGTCAGGTACGTGCCCTGGGCCAGGCCGGTGATGTACTGCTCGCATTGAGCGTCAGCGGCCAGTCGGCGTCGGTGCTGACCGCAGTCCGCGCCGCGCATGGCCGTGACATGACCGTGGTCGCTCTGCTGGGCGGCAATGGCGGTTCGATCGGCCGCGCGCTGCGCGAGACCGACGTTCAGGTCAGCGTGCCGCACGAACGCGCCGCCCGCATTCATGAAGTCCATCTCGTCGCGCTGCATTGCCTGTGCGACGGCGTGGACGCCCAATTACTCGGAGAACAGGAAGCCACCTCATGACACGCACATCGATTCGCCGTCTGGCCTTTGCATTCACCGCCAGTGCCGCACTGGTTGCGGGCCTCGCAGGCTGCGTCCCGCTGGTGGTCGGCGGTGCGGCCGCCGGTGCCGGACTGGTCGCAACCGACCGCCGCACCTCTGGCGCGCAGCTCGACGACCAGGGCATCGAACTGCGCGGCGCCGCCCGCATTCGTGAGATCGCGAACGACCAGATGTATGTGAGCGTGACCAGCTTCAACCGCCAGGTGCTGCTGACCGGCACGGTCGGCAACGAGGCAGACCGCCGCCATGCCGAGGAGGTCGTGAAGCGCGTCGACAACGTGCGCACGGTCTTCAACGAAGTTGCGGTGGGCGAGCCCGGCTCGTTCCAGCAGCGCTCCAACGACACCTTCATCACCGGCAAGGTCAAGGCATCGCTGCTCGACGCCAAGGACATCTTCGCCAACTCCTTCAAGGTGCTGACCGAACGCAACGTGGTCTACCTGATGGGCATTGCAACACGGCGCGAAGCCGACCGCGCAGCCGACATCACGCGCGGCGTGGCCGGCGTCGACAAGGTCGTTCGCGTGATCGAGGTGGTCAGCGAAGCCGAACTCGCCGGCCAGCTGCGCCAGGTCAACGCAAGCACGGCAGACAACGCGGCCTCCCCCGCGGCGTCGCGCTCCAACGTACCGCTGCCTCCGATGGCACCATTGCCATCGTCCTCGACCGCCACGCCCGCCACGCCAAGCAACGGCGTGACGACCTCTCCCATCCGCTAACCCCGCCCCTTGATTCCAGAAACACCGCGGAGCCGGCTCTGCCGGGCCGCTGGTGTGCCCCCGGAAAGGGGGTTGGCGAAAGCGACAGGAATGCGCGAAGCCTGGGTGAGACCTATTTCAGCCGGGTGATGAGGCTGGAGGTGTCCCAGCGGGCGCCTCCGGCCTGCTGCACGTCGGCGTAGAACTGGTCGACCAGTGCCGTGACCGGCAGCCGGGCACCATTGCGCTTGGCTTCGTCGAGCACCAGGCCCAGGTCCTTGCGCATCCAGTCCACCGCGAAGCCGAATTCGAACTTGCCTTCGATCATCGTCTTGCCGCGGTTTTCCATCTGCCAGCTTTGCGCGGCACCCTTGCTGATCACGCCCAGCACCGCCTCCATGTCGAGCCCGGCTCGCTGGCCAAAGGCCACTGCTTCGCTCAAACCCTGCACGAGGCCCGCGATGCAGATCTGATTGACCATCTTCGCGAGCTGGCCAGCGCCGCTCTCGCCCAGCAGCGTCACAGCGCGTGCGAAAGCCAGGGCGGCCGGCTTGATGTCGTCGAAGCTTGCGGCATCGCCGCCGCACATCACGGTCAGCGCGCCGTTCTGGGCGCCAGCCTGACCGCCGGACACAGGCGCATCGATGAACTGCACGCCGAGTGCCAGCGCCGCGACCGACAGTTCGCGTGCCACGTCGGCCGATGCCGTCGTGTGGTCGACGAACACTGCGCCCTTGGCCATGCCGGCCAGCGCGCCGTCGTCGCCCAGCACCACGGAACGCAGGTCGTCGTCGTTGCCGACACAACAGAACACGATGTCGGCACCGGCGGCGGCTTCGCGCGGGGTCGGCGCGCTGCGGCCGCCGAACTCGGCGACCCAGGCTGCGGCCTTGGCCGGCGAGCGGTTGTAGACCGCCACACTGTGGCCGGCCTTCGCAAGGTGGCCGGCCATCGGGAAGCCCATCACGCCGAGGCCGAGGAAGGCGACCTTGCGGGAGGGAATGGATTCGTAGGTTTTGGGGTTGAGGCTGCTCATGCCCGGCAGCTTAAACGAGAGCTTTGTCGCCGTGTGCGACCGCGTCGAACATCAGGTGCCTCCGTATGACACGGCGGGCGCAAGCCGGCACGGCAAGCGCCGCACGGCTCAGAGCGGTGGCAGCGGCTTCGACAGCCTGCGCGCGCGTCGGCGGCGCGGCTGGCCATCCGAGGCGCCGCCGATGCCATCCTGACCGAATGCCATGCCGGCCTTCACGTTCGCCACATCGCCGACCGGCACTGCGCCGCCGGCCGCCTTCTCGAGCTGCGCCACCATGCGTGCGATGCGGTCCGCCACGCTCTCGTTGCTGAGCTTCTCCCTGAAGCGCTCGACCATCAGCGGGAACGCAAACGGCGTCGGACGCGCGAGCGGCTGCACGACCAGCCGCTGCGCATTCATGCGCTGCAGCGTATCGCGCAACCGTCCGATCTCCAGCTCCTGCGCCAGCAGTTCCTGTTCGGCCTGCAGCAGCAGCCGATTCTCCGGGTCGTACTTGCGAAACACTTCCCAGAAGAGAGAGGACGAAGCCTGCAGTTGCTTGTTGCTGCGCTTCTCGCCCGGATAGCCCTGGAAGATCAGCCCGGACACGCGCGCAATTTCTCGGAAGCGACGCTGCGCCAACTCGCTCGCGTTCAGGCTGGCAAGCACTTCGTGCAGCAGCGCGCCCTGCTCGCCTTCCGGATTCTTGATGTCTGCCATCGCCTGCTGCGCCTGCGCATCGTGGCCAGGCCGAAGCACCTGCGACAGCAGCGTGGGCCAGTCGACTTCGGTCGCGCTGAGCAGTTCGAAACCGTAGTCGTTGACCGCGATGGAGAAGGTGCGCGGCGCATGCTGGGCAACGCGCCAGGCAAGCAGGTTCGCGAGACCCAAATGCACGTGGCGACCGGCGAAAGGGTAGAGAAACAAGTGCCAGCCCTCGCGCGTCTTCAGCACCTCGGCCAGCAGCGTCTGCGGTGTCGGCAGCGCCGACCACTGCTTCTGAATATCGAGCAACGGTCGAACGCACTGCAGTTCCGGCGTGTCGTAACGCCCCTGGTCCGCGAGCGCCAGCTGCTGGACGACGGCATCGGCCAGCGTGGTCGACAGCGGCATCCGCCCGCCGTTCCAGCGCGGCACGGCCGGCCGGCTGCCGGTCGCGCGCCGCACCCACGCCGTCATCTCCCGGATGCGCACGAGCTCGAGCAGCCGGCCGCCGAACAGGAAGCAATCGCCGGGCTTCATGCGCGCCGCGAAGCTTTCTTCCACGCTGCCGATCTTTGCGCCGCCGATGTACTGCACGACGATGCTCGCGTCGCTGACGATGGTGCCGATGTTCATGCGATGGCGCCGGGCGAGCCGCGCATCGGGCACTCGCCAGATGCCGTCGGCGTCCGGTACGGCGCGCTGGTAGTCCGGATACGCTGCTAGTGACGGCCCGCCCTGGCGCACGAAGGACAGGCACCAGTCCCAGCTTTCGCGCGACAGTCCGGCATAGGCCGCCGTGGCGCGAACCTCGGCGTACAGATCCTCCGGGACAAAGCCGCCACCGAGCGCCACCGTGACCAGGTGCTGCACCAGCACGTCGAGCGGCTGCGCCGGCGTGTGTCGGGCTTCGATGTGACCGGCAGCCACCGCGGCGCGTGCCGCAGCACCTTCGACCATCTCGATGCTGTGCGTCGGCACCAAGGTGATGCGGGATGGCCGCCCAGGCGCATGACCCGATCGGCCTGCGCGCTGAAGCAATCGCGCAACACCCTTGGCCGAGCCAATCTGCAGTACCCGTTCGACCGGCAGAAAATCGACCCCGAGGTCCAGGCTGGACGTGCAGACCACGGCACGCAATTCACCGCTCTTGAGGCCCGCCTCGACCCATTCGCGCACGCTGCGGTCGAGCGAGCCGTGGTGCAGCGCGATCAGTCCGGCCCACTCCGGCCGCGCCTCCAATATCGCCTGGTACCAGATCTCCGACTGTGAGCGCGTGTTGGTGAAGACCAGCGTGGTCCGGCTCGCCGCGATTTCCTCGACCACCTGCGGCAGCATCGTGAGACCCAGATGTCCGCCCCACGGAAAGCGTTCGGCACGCCCCGGCAACAAGGAATCGATGCGCAGATCCTTCGGCACCTGGCCCTGCACCAACGTGCCATCGGTGTTGCCCAGCAAGGTGCGCATGGCTTCCTGAAGGTTGCCAAGCGTCGCCGACATGCCCCACACGCAGAGCTTCGGCTGCCAGCGCCTGAGGCGCGCGAGCGCCAGCTGTACTTGCACGCCGCGCTTGTTACCGAGCAGTTCATGCCATTCATCGACCACCACCATTCGCACCGTTCCGAGCACTTCGGCCGCATCGGCGCGCGATAGCAACACCGAGAGGCTCTCGGGCGTCGTCACTAGCGCGGTCGGCAGTCGCCGGTTCTGCGCGCTGCGCTCGGTGGACGCTGTATCGCCGCTGCGCGCACCGGCCGACCAGTCGGCTGCCAACGCCTCGATCGGTTGCTGGAGCGCGCGCAGCGTGTCGGAGGCGAGCGCCCGCATCGGCGTGATCCAGAGAACTGTCAGGGGTGGTGCGGTCTTTGTAGCAGATGCTTTTCGTCGGGCACCAGCAGCGGCCGAGGCAGCCGTGCCTGTGGCGGATGTCATCCCGACGCCGAAGGCCTGCAATGCACCAAGCCATACCGCATAGGTCTTGCCGGCACCGGTGGTTGCATGCAAGAGCCCGGATTCACCCGAGGCGATTGCCGACCACACGGCGCGCTGGAACGCAAAAGGCTTCCAGTCGCGACTTCGAAACCACTCGGCGACGGCGCGTTTCATCGATGAGAACCAAAGAGAAAGAGGAGCTTGCGTGGACTTTTCACTTGACACCAGTCTTCACCGATTCGAGAACTCGATGGCGTCGGCCGGGGCCGCGCGATCTGGTCGGTACGGCATCGTCGGATTGAGGGTTCAACGCGCACCGCAACGAGGCGGAACGCGCCGGAGCCCCGCTTGCTGCATGGTCAAGCTGAGGCACACGTCTTGCATACAAGCGCAGTCGCAACTCGTCGCAAGAAGCTGGCGTGACGCTTGCGAAGCCAGCTTTCCCCAAGCACGCCTCAAACCTCTACAGGATCCGCATCATGAACGTCTCCAAACGCCAATTCGCCATCGGCCTCGCTGCGCTGTCGCTGCTGGCTTCCGCTACCGTCCACGCCCAAACCGCGTTGGATGACATCATGAAGTCGAAGACGATCAAAATCGCCATTCCGACCGATTACCCACCCTACGGCTTCGTGGGTATCGACATGGCCCCCCAGGGCCTGGACGTCGACATGGCCAAACTCATCGCAGCAAAACTGGGCGTGAAGATCGAATTGGTGCCAGTGACCAGCGCCAACCGCATTCCATATCTGCAGACCAAGAAGGCTGACCTCGTGATCTCTACGCTGGGCAAGAACGCCGAGCGCGAGAAGGTGATCGATTTCACGGCGGCCTACTCGCCCTTCTTCCAGGCAGTTTTCGCCGCCAAGAGCATGAACATCAAGTCGTGGGCCGACCTGGCTGGCAAGAGCGTGGGTGTGACGCGTGGCGCAATGGAAGACCAGGAGCTCGCGAAGGTCGCGCCCGCCGGTGTCGACGTCAAGCGCTTTGAAGACAACAACGCCACCATTGCTGCTTTCGTTGCCGGACAGACGCAACTGGTGGCAACGAGTGCATCGGTCGCAGGCAACATGATGCAGAAGAATCCGCAAATCGGCGCCGAATACAAGCTGCTGTTGAAAGACAGCCCAAATTACATCGGGATTGCCAAGGGCGAAGAGACGCTCAAAGCGAAGGTGAACGGCATCATTGCAGATGCCAAGAAGAGCGGAGAGATTGACGCGATGTCGAAGAAGTGGCTCGGCCGTCCGGCGGGAGAACTTCCGCTCTGATCGACAACGGCAACATGCAGAGCCTGCGGCGGCTGCTCTACCACCGCGAGCTTTTATCGATCAGTTCAGGTGTTTACTGATCAGCGACGTCATCTCGAACATGGAAACCTGCGGTTTTCCGAAAACCGCAGTCAGTTTTGCATCTGCTTTGATGGTGCGGCCATCGGCCGGATCCTGCAGTTTGTGGGATTTGATGTATTCCCATAGCTTCTTCATCACATCCGTACGCGGCAATGGTGTCACGCCAATCACGGCTGCAAGTACAGGACTTGGCGTCAGCGGCTTCCAGAAAGCCGAATTGGGCGCGCGCTTGGAAGCCGGTGCCGATCGGGAAGTGGCCGAGGCCTTGGGTGCAGTTGCCATTGGGATCTCTTGAAAAGGAAAATTCGGTATTTTTATCAACGCACAAGGCGTATCACGATCTTAGGGAGGAGATCATTCTGGATTTCGGCAACGCACCGAACTCATCGAAACCAGGATTCAACGGGCCATTCGGCTCAATGAATCACGCGATGTTCTTTCGAACATCCGCACAACCGCCAAACTGATCGAAGCACGCCGCTGGTGCTGCCACAGCTCGCAGCAATGCCGGCTCACGTGGCATCCCGTCTTTCGACACCACAAATCCTCGGTTCATCTGGTGTTTCCGAGGGTTCACTACATCATGGCTATCGAGTCAAGGCTCGGCGATAACTTTGTGCGCATTCATAGAGTCCGCACGCTACGCCTTCACCTCTCACCGCCATGTACATCTGGAAAGTCAATGCACTGATCCGCGACCTTCGATGGGGCCGTATCGGTCGTGTCGACAAGGTCAAATGCGGAGGGCTCATGCTGATCGCCGCCAGCCTGTGCTGGCTCAGCACAGACGATCACTTCGACCCGGCAATCAACGCATTGCTGATACTCGTGGCCCAGGCGAGCGCCATCTACGTCTGCTATTGCGTCAACACACACGGCGATGGCCGAGACTTCTGGATGCGTTTCTACACATTGGGTGTGCCTGTTGCAGTGCGATCGATCTGCGTGCTTACGCCTATCATTTTCTTTGCATCACTTCCACCCTATACGTTGAATTCGGTACTGGGGAACTCGGCGGGGATAATGCGGGCCTTGGCCGACCTCCCTAATGTGGTAGTTCTGGCCTGCAGCATCCTCGCCTGGGGGTGGCGTGTATCAGTGCACATCGAGCGAGCTGCCCGCGGCCTTCGATAGAAATGGGCTCATCCTCAGTCCGGCACTGCTGAAGACAGCATCCCAGCGTCGACTGCGTCCAATCGATAGCCTTGACCATAGCTGGCTGAGAGAACGAAGCCGTTGGCCGGGCAAATATGAAGCCGTGTTCGGATACGGGACATGCGCGTGTCCAAAGCGCGCGATCGCGGGTCCAGACTCATGCCCCACACAGCATCGCAGATCCGCTTGCGAGTCAAGAGGCGGCCCAAGTTCTGGAACATGAAGCGTGCCAGATCGTATTCGCGAAACTGCAGATCAATTATCTCGTCGTGCAATTGCAAGACTCTCGCTTCTGGCAGAAATCGGTAGGGTCCGAAAGTCTTTGTCGCCGCATTGCGCAGCGGAAAGGCGCGCCGGATCAGTGCTTCGAGCCTTGCGGAAACCTCATGCGCCTCCGGCGCGGCGAGAAATACGTCGGCGCCTGCATAAAGGCCCGCGATCAGGTCTTTCTTCGTCGCCCGCCGGGCGATGACCATGGCAGGCATTTGATTGCCCATCTCGTCGCGCAACCAATGAATCAGTTCTGCGCCACCAAGGTCCGGAAGGTGCCATTCGAGGAGCAAGAGGTCGAAGGCTTGTCGTTGAAGCGCTTGGCGAAATTCTTGAGAACGCTCAAAACCCTGGAACTCATAACCCAATGCGTCCACAGTACTGCGCATGTTCTCCAACGAGGCTTCATGGGCATTGACTGCTGCGATGCGCAGCGGTCTGTCCAGAGCATCGACGTTCATGGAAGGCCTCCGTGCTATGTCTGAAGCCGGCATGCTCCAGCAACCCTGCTCCGGACGCGATACTTGATGACGAACCGATCGATTTCTTCAACCAATGCGTTGATTTGACAGTCCAACGAGAAGTTGGCAATCAACCCTGGATCAAGCAGGAAAATGGACAGACGCCTGGTTAGCACCATCGACGTGGCCGATGCGCCGTCCAGAATCGAGCACAGCTGTGGGGTTAATGGGTTCATCAACTTTGGTCGATGACCAAGTCGATGCATGTCGCAATAGGCCTTCCGAAGAAGAAACCAGGACGGTGTAGGTTTGGGCAATACGATGCCAATCACCCGGCGAGAAGATATCGACGTGATGTCGCAATCCCATGCCGATCAGCGACGAGAGGAAGTAGTCAGACCATGAACCGTAATGCAACCGGACTTCGGCTTGCAATCGGTCCATGACGTTCCTGGCGACTCCCGTCGGCGCGTAGCCGGCGGCCAGACCCAGGCGCACGGCATATGCAGCTTGCTGGATGTCCCATGCCATGGGATTCATATGATGGGCGCCAATCTCCCTTGGACCGACTACGCAGGCCTCCATCGATAGAAAGGTACACACGTCCTGCAACGGATCACGCCCTTCCGTGTCAAAGAAGTTGCCTTCGCGCCACTGATCGAGCAGTACACGCTCGCGCGTCGAGCGTTCTCCGAGCCCGTGAAGCCGAGCCTCGATGGCTCTTAACCAGCTCTCACGCGAATCGATATTCCAATAGTTCGCCAGCAGATGTCGCGCTTGTCGCACTGTCAGTGCACTTTCCAATCTATTGAAGTCGTCTCGCTCGAGTACCGCCAGACTGCCGCTCAGCAGGCTGCAGAACAGTTGGCTAGATCCGGATTCATTGCATGGCTTGAATCTGATTCGCCGACGCAAGCGCGCGTCCGTGGGGCTCATACGGATATACAGAAACCAGCATAGCGCGCCGAGCCATAGAAAAAGGGCCGTCCAGAGAATCATGTGCGTTCTTCCAATGCAATCGATGTCACGCCGAGCCAGCGCAAACCTTGGAGATGAAGGCTATCGATCCACATCGATGGGATCGCACCAAGAGATCAAAGCAGTGGAAATCTTCGACGAATCCGCTCTTTTCGACCTCGAAAGCAAAGATGTTGCGATTCGCGCACAGAAAGTCCCGATACAGAGGCGAAAAACCGTGAGACTAGGGACGCCGTCAATCCCTGTTTGATTCAGTTCATCGGTCGATTTCGCCACTTCAACGCGTAATTCGACGCGTTGCATCCAGTGCACTCCAGCGCAACGCAGCGCTCGTAAACTCCGGCCCACAGAGGGATTCACAGGTGGAAAAGCTAAACATCGTCATTGCGGAGGATGATCCTGCGCAGGCAGAAGCCGTGGCGCTCATGATCAAGAGCCTGCGTCCAGCCTGGCGCGTCGTCGCCACGCCTGCGTCAGCGTCTCAGACGCTCGACGTCCTCCACCGCTATCAACCAGACATCGCTCTGCTCGATATCGGTTTGGCCGATACGCGTTCGGGCCTCGATATTGCCAAGGAAGTCGCTCGCCACTGCCCGATCATCTTCGTCACAGGTGAGCCGTCCCATGCACTTGCTGCATTCGACATCGGTGCCGCCGACTACCTGGTCAAACCGCTTCGACTCAGCCGGCTCGAGCAGGCTCTGCTGCGCACCGAGCAGATTCTTCGTGACTCGGCCATACGCCCGCCCACATCGGATGCGCCCGGCGAAACAGAAGGCGCTGCGCGCTACCTGCAGATGACAAGCGGCCGCAAACTGATATGGACAGCAGTGAACGAGGTTCGCTATTTGCAGGCGGAGACCGGCTACACCCGCTTCTTCCTGAAGGAATCGTCCGGCTTGGTTCGACACGGCATCCAGACGGTTGCCTTGCGGCTGGACCGAAGGGACTTCTGGCAGATTCATCGCAGCGTGATCGTCAATGCACGCTTCGTTGAAGAGATCGAGCGGGATGACATCGGACGCCTGTTGATCCGTATTCAGGGTTATCCCAAACGACTTCTGGTGGCAAAAAATCAGGAACGGCTGTTCAGGGAGGATTTCTTCAATTGAGTTGCAGCGACTCAACGACCAAGCTTGCCGTTCTCGAGCAAATCGGAGCAATGCCCGGCCGCGCGGCCATCCGAGAGATC
>JAZKDL010000068.1:836-2117 GCA_040387575.1 Pseudomonadota bacterium | reverse complement strand
CAATATGAACCGCATCCGACATCAGCCCCCGCAATGCGTCAATGGCCTGAAATCCATTGGACAACGACCCGAGATGGTGATCGACGATCAGATCGCCAGTCCGAGCCCCATGCCGCTCTCGCTCGCACTTGCGTTGCTGCCGCGGAAGAACTCGTCGTGAACGCGGGGTCTGTCCTTCTCCAAAATGCCTCGCCCTGTGTCCTGCACCAATACCTCGATACCCGTTTCGTTCGACAAGCCGTCAACTTGCACCGAACCCCTGTGCGTGTATTTGACTGCATTGGCAGCCAGGTTCGAAAGGATGCAGTGAAGGACGGAGGGATCGCTCGCCACGTGCACACATCAACGCCTTCGCAACAGCTCACGAAGATCGATGCTTTCCGTGCGCGGCTCGACGCCGAGGCCATCCAGCTTCGCGATGTCGGTGAGCGCACCCAAGGCCGCAATGAGACTTTCTAAAGCAGCCTTGATGCGCGTCACCAGCCTGCCCTGATCGGGGTGGACTGTGGCGACGGTCGAAGTTCGTCCACGAAGAGCCCAAGCGCTTGGGCCGGCTGACGCAGCTCCTGGCTGGCCGCAGCCAGGAAGTTCGTCTTGGCGTCTAGCGCCTCTTGCAACAGCTTTGCCTGCTCTTCTCGTTCCGCTCGCAAACGACGATGGTCTTGTTGCAATGCAGAATGAGCGCGTACGCACCGGGACATCGACACGAGAGCGGTGACGCCACATATGCCAAGCGCGCCGAAGATGAGCAAAGCGGTCTGCGCGGTCCCGGAGATGCCTATGTATAGCGCCACAATCAATCTGCCTGCACATGAAGGCAAAAGACCGAAGCCGCGGCATGCTGGCTTTTCGCTCACCACATCGTGATTGAATGACAACGTTGAGATGTCGGACGGATTGAGATTTTCTTATGCATGGCGCCTCGCGTTGTCGTTGCACATGCATTCGGCCCGAGGCATTTCCAGGCTCGTCCTTGTTGCATCGAACCGACGATCCAGACCATCGACTCGACGGGAGGAGCAATCGAAATTTGAGACTTAAGTCGCGCGTTTCGCCTCCATGCGGTGTTCACCCGTGCTTGGTGGGCGCCAACGTTTCGCTCAGAGCCAGATAATTCGACTCCAACCGAAGAGGCGACACCATGAAGAACAAGCAGCCCGACGATTCAAACCCAGTACTTGAATCCGAGGCAACGCCGTCTGTTGTCGATCATTTCGCGGCGGCCACAGCGCCCATCTGGCCAGCCTGGGTTTTGTCGGCGGCAGTCTGCGTATGGTTTTC
>JAZKDL010000068.1:0-826 GCA_040387575.1 Pseudomonadota bacterium | reverse complement strand
CGCTTTATCTTGCTGTCTGGATTCCGGTCTACCTTATTTTTACGGCCGGTCGGATCGATATCTTCCGACGCTATTTCCGTGCTTCCAAGCATCAGCGCACACGCGACGAGGCCGTCTGGCGTGGACGCTTTTACGTACTGATGATGCTGTATGGAACGATGCAGGTCCTGTTGATCGCGCCTGCCATTGCGTTCGCACCCATCGAGCAGGCCATGTTGCTCACATTCATGATCGTCTTCTCCGGCGCCTTGGTGAGTTCGATCATGCCGCTGAGCAAGAAGAACCTGCGTAGCTACTTGGCCTTGACACTGGGTACCGTCGCTGCTGCCTGGCTGCTGGCACCGGATGGTTACGGCTGGGCGATTGCCGTGGGATTGGTCGGTTGCGGCGCCGCTTTCCACAAGACCGGCATCGCTCGACTTGCAGCGATCGAGCAGACCCATCAGCTCGGCTTGCAACTTGCAGAAAGCAACGCGCTTCTCAAGCAGACCAATGTCACGCGATCACGGCTGACGATGGAGGCAAGCCACGATCTTCGGCAGCCGGTCCAGGCATTGACACTGATGGCGGACCTGCTGCGGACGTCCAAGGATTCGACCACCTTTGACGCCCGTGTTCGGGACATCGAGATCTGTACCGCAAGCTTGGCCGACATGTTGAGCGAACTGATGGAGTTCAGCCGACTCGATCTGGGCGGCTACGCACCTCAGCAGCAGGCCGTGCCGATCGACGATGTGCTGAACGAGTTGAACGCGGTGCTCGCCAGCGTGGCATTGAGCAAGCGCCTCGAATGGAGCGTCAAGGCCCTGCCCATGGACGTGCGCAG
>JAZKDL010000067.1:0-1846 GCA_040387575.1 Pseudomonadota bacterium | reverse complement strand
GTGGCGTGAGTGCTGCTGCGCCGGTGGCCAGCAGGGTGCGTCGATTCAGCACGTGAGGATGTCCTTGAGGAAGAGGGGGCGCATCTTCGGGTGCAAGGCGCGGGCACGCAACCAGATGCTTATGACGGATTCATCCGATGAATCATGACGGCCGGCTGAAGACCGGGCGATCGGTGAGTCCGGCAAAGCGGTATTCATCGAATGCATTTCGATATGCGGGAATTTTCGTTGCCGAACTGCGGGGCAGGCGGCTAATCTTTGCCTGTCTTTTGAGGTGAATGGAAGAGAAGAGAAACCTGTCTCCTCGTCGCTGGTGACGACGTTCGAGAGGACCCTGCGGGGTCCTTTTTTTTGGGTGCATGCCATTGATTTGGCTATGTGCAAATGAATTAACGGTCGTTCCCGTGTTCAGTCCGGCTTTGGACAATGCGGACACTTTTCCTTCGCGTCGCAAGTCCTGTTCCATGCTGCCAGTCACTACCGAATACCTTCTCGCCGACACGCCATCCCGCGACTTCGCGCGGCCGGCCGATCGCAAGCCGGCATCGGGCCCGCGCTGGCTTCGGCGCCAAGCGCTGCCGCGCCTCGCGGGATGGCCCTTTCCACTGGCCCTGCTGCTGCTCTGGACCATCGGCGCGCACTTCGAATGGATCGCGCCGCAGGTGCTGCCGTCGCCGGCGGCGGTGTGGTCGACGCTGCTCGACCTGTTCGCCACAGGCGAGATCTGGGGCCATCTGCAAGTCAGCCTGACGCGCGTGTTCGCGGGCTTCGCGCTCGGGCTCGTGGTGGGCGGCGCCCTGGGTATCGCAATGGGCCTGTCGCCGCTCTTCAAGGACTACGTCTATCCGCTGTTCAAGGCCTTCAGCCAGATCCCGGTGCTCGGCTGGCTGCCGCTGCTGATGCTGCTGGTGGGCATCGACGAAACGCTGAAGATCATCCTGATCGCCAAGGCGGCACTGGTGCCGATCGCGCTCAACACCTACAAGGGCATCGAAGGCGTGCCGACCCGCTACATCGAGGTGGCGCGCGTGCTGCGCTTCACGCGCTGGCAATTGCTGACCAAGGTGGTTTTGCCGTCGGCTTTTGCGCCGATCTGGAACGGCGTGCGCTATGGCTTCACGCACGCCTGGCTGTCGCTGGTGGTGGTCGAACTGCTGGCATCGAGCGAAGGCATCGGCTACCTGATCGTCTATGGACGGCAGCTGTTCCAGCTCGACGTGGTGCTGGCGGCGGTGGTGGTGGTCGGCGCGGTCGGCTTCGCGCTGGACCGCGCGCTCGCATGGGTCGAAACGCGGCTCACCCGCTGGCGCAGGGCCGGCTTCTAGGCAGAACATTCCAATGACCGACACACACACGCAGGCGGCCACAGCCGTCGCGCGCAGCCCGCGGCATGCGCGCCCGCACCCGGTGCCGAAGGCGTTGCGCGGCTGGGTGCTGCCGCTCGGCCTGCTGGCGCTGTGGTGGGCTGCCTTTCATTTCGGCTGGAGCAGTTCGCCGCTGCTGGTCTCGCCGGCGGCCGTCTGGGAGCGCGCCGTGAGCTACACCGCGAGCGGCGAGTTGCAGACGGCGCTCGGCGCCAGCCTCTGGCGCAACTTGGCCGGTTTTGCCATCGGCGCCAGCGCAGGGCTGGTGTTCGGCGCGGTGCTGGGCTTCTCGCGCGCCTTCGAGCGTGCGGTGGGACCGAGCTTCCACACGCTCAAGCAGATCTCGCTGTTCGCCTGGATACCGCTGATCTCGGTCTGGTTCGGCCTGGGCGATGCGGCCAAGGTCGCGTTCCTGTCGCTGGCTGCTTTCTTCCCGGTGGTGCTGAACACCTTCGAGGGCATCCGCAGCGTGCCGCGCGAGT
>JAZKDL010000066.1:0-3825 GCA_040387575.1 Pseudomonadota bacterium | reverse complement strand
CGTTCCGCTCGACGCCATCCTGAACGACAACGGCGTCGTCTGGCCGATGGGCTGAGGCGCCGAGCCGTCAGCTGAAGTCGTCGATGGTGTCCGGATCGGGCACTTCGCCGATCGTTTCTCGGGTGGTCGCCGCCTGTGCCTGCAGCCATTCGCAGAAGGCCTTGATCTCAGGGCGCAACGCGCTTCGCGGTCCGACGATCAGCCAGTAGGCCATTGGCGAGTCCATGCGGTGATGCGGCAGGATCTCGATCAGGTCGCCGTTGGCCAGGCTTTCGGCGATCAGCGAGCTGCGCGCCAACACCACGCCTTGCCCGGTCAGCGCGGCCTGGACCATCTGGTAGGCGTAGTTGAAGTACAGCCAGCGCCGAGGTTGCGCGTGGCTCATGCCCTGGTCCTCGAACCAGCGCCGCCAGGTCAGCCATTCGAGGTGCGAGCGGTGCGCATCACCGGCTTCGATCAGCGTGAAGGACGCGACGTCCGCGGGGCCGCTGATCGGCTTGCTGCTCTTGAGCAGCCACGGGCTCGCGACTGGCGTGAGCGTCTCGCCGAACAGCCGCAGCGCGCCTCCCGGCATCGTTTCACGCGGGCCGTAACGCAGCGCCACGTCGACGTCGGCCACGTCCATGTCGAGCGCGACGTCGCTGGCGTCGATGCGGATGTCGATCTCAGGGTTCTCGCGCTGGAAGGCCTCGAGCCGTGGGATCAGCCACATCGATGCGAACGACGCGAAGGTGGTCAGCGACACGCTCTTGCGCCCCGCGCTCTGCCGGATCTGCCGTACCGCGCCATCGATGCGTGGCAGCGACTGCTGCACGGCCAGCAGCAGCTGCGCACCGGCGCCGGTCAGTTCGACCGCACGCGTGTGCCGCAGGAAGAGCGCCACGCCGACCTCTTCCTCGAGCGACTGGATCTGCCGGCTCACGGCGGACTGGGTCAGCGCCATCTCTTCGGCGGCGGCGCGGAAATTCAGGTGGCGCGCCACCGCCTCGAAGGCGCGCAGGTGGCCAGCGGAGATCGGCCGCGACCGCAGATGGGTTTGGGAGTGCTGCATGGATTGATGCGAAAACGGAATCAGTAGGCTACTTCCTTTTCATTGGACTGCCAACGGCCCCAGGAAGATCATTCATTCCCGAATCGCGCTGTTGCGCTTCGGTTGAACCCTGGAGTTACCGTCATGTCCACCGCCTCTTCCTCGCTCTCGTCCCTGTCGTTGCCGACGCGCGTTGCCGCTGTTCCGCCGGCGGTGCGCCGCGGTGCGTGGCAGTTGGAGGCTGGTCAGGCGATGACATTGAAAGCCGCCGGCGCAAGCGTCCTGCGGGTTCGCCAGGGGCGGGTTTGGGTCACGCGTGATGCCACCGATCAGTGGGGCAGCGAGGACTTGGTCCTTGCGCCCGGCGATTCGTTGCATGTCGCGTCCGGGCAACGGCTCGTGATGGAGCCGTGGGACAGTTTCGGCGCCACCTACAGCTGGGATGCCGTGTCGTCCACGGCCGACGCGGCCTGAGTCCGTCGCGGTCTTGGCGTTCGTCAGCCGTTGACGTCGAATCCGGGTCGCAGCGCCAGGAAATGATCGAGCGCGACCTGGCCTTCGAGCGCAAGAAGGTCCGCCAGATCGTCGCCGTCGGCGCCCTGGGTCAGGCCCAGATCGAAGCGAGCGTACCGGCGGCGGTCGATCGATGACCGATGAAGAACGCGCACGTCGGTGTGGCGCGGATCGACTTCGATCGTCGCCATCAGTGCCAGAACGTCCGCGCGTGGACCTTCGAAATGCTGGCAGAAGCGCATGCCGTCGAAAACCAAAAGGCCGGTGATGCCGCGCGCTGCATTCCGGTTTCGGGCTTGCGACACGATCTGGCCGACGATGTTCGGCGGTTGTGCGGATGACAGCAGGCTGCCGTAGAGGATTTCGTGAAGTTCAGTCATGAGGCGGGATACGCGGCGGAGTTTAGGAGCGGACGCCTACAACCGACTATGTGAAAAGACACGACGAGCTCGCCTATAGTGGGAAGGTGAAACCTGAGGACTATCCCGCTCCCGTATTCCCGCCTCGCGGATCCAACCCGTGCGAGGTCTGCACACTGCGCAACAACCCCGCGTTCACTCCGATGAGGGATGAGGATCGGCGGACCATCGAGACATTCCGAAGCGGCGTGCGTTCGGTCGATGCCGGACAGCCGATCGTCAGCGAGCATCGGTTGAGCACGCAACTCTTCACGCTCTACTCCGGCTGGGCCTTTCGCTACAAGACGCTGAGCGATGGCCGCCGACAAATACTGAATTTCCTCTTGCCGGGCGATTTCATCGGCCTGCAGGAAGAATTTGCCGATGGCCAGACGCACGGCGTTGAGGCGGTGACCGGCGTCACGCTGTGTGCGTTTGCGCGCGATCGGCTCTGGGATCTTTTCCAGTCGGCGCCGAAGCTGGGCTACGACATCACGTGGCTGGCTGCGCGTGAGGAAAAAATGGTGGACGACAACCTGGTGACTGCCGGCCGGCGCAATGCTGGTGAACGTGTCGCCATGCTGCTCATGCATCTTTATCGGCGGGCAGAACGGGTGGGGATGGTTCGCGATGGCTGGGTTGAATTCCCGTTCAACCAACAGCACATCGCCGACGCGCTTGGGCTGTCGCTGGTCCATACCAACAAGACGTTGCGCCGGCTGCAGCGGCTCGGGCTGCACAAGCTCGACAACGGCTGGCTGCGCATCCTTGACGCAACGGCGCTGGAGGCGCTGGGCGATTACTTCGAGCGGCCGCTGCGGGCGGTGCCGCTGATCTGATCGCCACCGTTGCCCGCGACGCAAAGTCAGTGCGCGGCCATCAGGTCGCGCAGATCCTGTTCATAGGCACGGAGCCGTCGAACTGCCTGTTCGCGTTGCGCAGGCCTCGTCGTGTTGTGAAGCGCGGCGACATTGCTGCAGCCTTCCTGCAGAAGTGCCAACTGGTAGTCGCGCCACGCACCCGCTGGCGGATCTGCAATGCGTTTCACGTACGAGTCGATCGCAGTGCGGACCTCGCTCGACGGCGCCACGCTGTTGCTGAACCCGCGCAGGAGCACAAGTGATTCCTGCTGTCGTTGGCGGCGTTCTGCGTCGACGCGACCTGGATCGAATATCGAGCGATCCGTGAGTTGCCGCATCAGTCGGCGCTGGTCGGCATCGAGCGGGCCGTAGAAGTCTTCGTTGCGCTCGAGGAATTCGTCGTAGCGCTTCTGATGCTGCCTCGTCGGGCTGCGTTCCAGCCAATCGCTCGTGTAGTCGGCGTTGTTCTTCGCGTACTTGCGTTCGAGCTGTTGCAGTTGTGCATCGCCCAGGCTCACGGCCAGTTCCGCGCCGGGCTGGGATGCCTGCATGGCGACCGCCAGAAGGCGCGCGCGTACCTCTTCGGTGAAGGCGCAGACCTGTGTTGGCGTGACGTCGTTCGGTGCCATCTGTTCGGCTTTCTGAATGAGCGCGATCAGCTTCGGCAACTCGTTCTTGCGGTGCCATGCGAGCAACTGGGCGAGTTGCTCCTTGACGCGCGGCGACTGTGCGCCGTTGAAGTCGAGGTAGCCGTCCAGCCACCAATACGTGAACTCGGGGAGGTTGTTGTAGGCGAGCTTGATGGCGCTGCAGCCGTACAGCGCGGCACCGAGAAGCAGCACGCCGATAATCTTTGCCAGCTTGGCGCAACGCATGGAAGACAGTGGCATGAATCAGATTCCGCAAGACGAACATCAGGGACCGATCGACGTGGTGATCATGGCAGCCGGCAAAGGCACGCGCATGAAAAGCACTTTGCCCAAGGTGCTGCATCGGCTGGGTGGGCGCGCGCTGCTTGCGCACG
>JAZKDL010000065.1:0-2836 GCA_040387575.1 Pseudomonadota bacterium | reverse complement strand
CGAAGAAAGAGAAGGCCGGGGCGGCCGCAGCGGTCGCCAGGACGGCGGCGCGGGGGATTCGTCGGCAATCGGCTCTTGACCAAGCGCCTAGGACTTTCCCGAGGATCCCCCGCGTCCAGCGACTCGGCACAAGACCGTTGCCGGACCCCCTCGCCACACTGCGCAGATGGCAGGCCGATCCAGGCCGGCCCGATCCATCAGGAGTGCGCAGAATGATGACGAGACAAGCCGCCGCAGGCGCCCTGGGCTTTGCCGCGCTGGCGATCATGCTGCCGGCCGCGGCGCAGGCCCAGCCGACGCAGGGCGTGACGAAGACCGAGGTGCTGGTCGGCACCATCCAGGACCTGTCGGGCCCGATCGCCGCCTTCGGCAAGGAGACGGTCAACGGCATGAACATGCGCATCGAGGAGTTCAATGCGGCCGGCGGCACCGCAGGCCGGAAGATCCGGCTGATCGTCGAGGACTCCAGCTACGACACCAAGAAGGCCGTGCTGGCGGCGCAGAAGCTGGTGCAGAACGACAAGATCTTCATCACCGTCGCCAACATTGGCACTGCGCTCGCGCTGACCACGATGCCGATCTTCACCGAGGGCGGCGTGATCCACGCTTTTCCGCTCGCCTCGGCACGCGGTCTCTACGACCCGCCGAATCCGCTGGCCTTTTCGTTCACCGTGCCCTACTACCAGCAGGGCCGGGTCATCGTGAAGGCGATGACGCAGACCCGCGCGGAGCGCAAGTGGTGTTCGCTGATGCAGGACGACGAGCTCGGCTCCGAACTGATGAAGGGCGTCGAGTCGCAGCTCGGCGAACTGAAGAAGACGATGGCCGAGAAGACGACCTACAAGCGAGGCGCGACCGACTTTTCGTCGCAGGTCGCGCGCCTGAAGAGTGCCGGCTGCGACACCGTGGTCGTGGGCACCACGCTGCGCGAAACCATCGGCACGCTGAACGAGGCGAAGAAGGTCGGTTTCGCGCCGGACTTCATCGGCACCGCGGCGTCGTACTCGCACCTGGTGCCCAAGCTCGGTGGCGCGGTGACCGAGGGCTTCCTGTCCGCGCACGCCAGTTCGCAGCCCTACCCGGACGACGCATCCAAGGCGCTGCGCGACTGGTACGCCGCCTACAAGGCCAAGTACAACGAGGAGCCGGGCCAGTACGCGGTGTTCGGCTACGCGTCGATGGACTGGACCATCAAGACGCTGGAGAAGGTCGGCGCCGACCTCACGGCACAGCGCTTCGTCCAGGCGCTCGAGACCTCGACCTTCCCGCGCGACAAGCTGGGCTTCGACACGATGAGCTTCACCAAGACCAAGCGTCTCGGGTCCGAGGCGGTGCGCATCTCGCGCATCGTGAACGGGCGCTGGGTGCCGATCACCGACTACCTGCAGCCCTGAGGGCAACCCCTTGGAATTTATCCAGCTGCTGATCTCCGGTGCCGCGCTCGGCTGCATCTATGCGCTGATCGCGCTCGGCTTCGTGCTGATCTACAAGGCGACCGAGACCGTCAACTTCGCGCAGGGCGAGCTGATGATGCTGGGCGCCTGCACCGGCTACCTGCTGATGCTCTGGTTCAAGCTGCCCTTCCTGTGGGCGGCGCTGGTCAGCGTGGTGGGCATGGTCGGCTTCGGCATGCTGCTGGAGCGCCTCGCGATCCGGCCGATCCTCGGGCAGCCGCAGTTCACCGTGGTGATGCTCACCATCGGCCTGGGCTACATCACGCGCGGGCTGGTCACCATGCTGCCGGGCATCGGCACCGACTCCCACGTCCTCGACGTGCCGTACCGCGGCGAGGTGTGGAAGTTCGGCGCGCTGGTGTTGAGCGCGGAGCAGGGCGGTGTGATCGGCATCACGCTCGTGCTGTGCCTCGGCCTGTTCCTGATGTTTCGCTACACCAAGCTCGGCGTCGCGATGCAGGCGGCGTCGCAGAACCAGCTGGCGGCCTATTACATGGGCATTCCGGTGCGACGGCTCAACGGCCTGGTGTGGGGGCTGTCGGCCGGCGTCGCCACCGTGGCGGGGCTGTTGCTCGCGCCCATCACCTTCGTGCACGTCAACATGGGCTTCATCGGGCTCAAGGCCTTTCCGGCGGCGGTGGTCGGCGGCTTCGGCAGCTTGCCCGGCGCGGTGGTGGGCGGGCTGGTCATCGGCTTGGTCGAGGCTTTCGCGGGCTTCTACCTGCCCGAAGGTTTCAAGGACGTCGCAGCCTACGTGGTGGTGCTGCTGATGCTGATCGTCAAACCGAGCGGACTGTTCGGCGAACGCCTGCGCAAGAAAGTATGAGATTCATCTTCAAGACCGGCTACGCGCAGGACCACCGGCTGGCACGGCATGGCGGCCAGGTGTTCTGGTACGGCCTGCTGCTCGCGGCGCTGGTCGCCGCACCGTGGTTTGCCGGGCCCTACTGGACCTCGCAGCTCACCTTCGTGCTGATCTACGCGGTGGCCGGCCTCGGCCTGATGGTGCTGGCCGGCTATACCGGGCTGGTGTCGATCGGGCACGCGGCCTTTCTCGGCGTCGGCGCGTACACGCAGGCGGTGCTGACCGGCCAGGGCTGGTCGTTTCCGGTGGCGCTGGCGGCCTCGGCCGGGCTGTCGGCCGCGGTGGGCGTGGTGGTCGGGCTGCCGGCGCTGCGGGTCAAGGGCATCTACCTCGCGGTCGCGACGCTGGCCTTCGGCTTCATCGTCGAGGAGGTGATGGCGCGCTGGGAGCACGTGACCGGCGGCAACGCCGGTCTGTCGGTCAAGGCGCCGGTGATGTTCGGCTGGACAGCGAGCACCGCGCAGTCGTTCTACCTGGTGGTGCTCGCGGTCTGCGTGCTGGTCACGCTGGGCGTGCT
>JAZKDL010000064.1:0-2341 GCA_040387575.1 Pseudomonadota bacterium | reverse complement strand
GTGGTGTTGAACACCGCCTGCATCTTCGAGCGCTCGGTGTACGAGGTGTTCAGGCCGGCTTCCCAGATCTTGATGTTGATCGGCTCGACCTTGTCGGCGGGCGGGCGCTCGAGCCCGAAGCGCTCCAGATGCCCGGCCACCACCTGCGCGAAGTTGCTGATGTAGCAGGTCGTCTGCGCGGCGAAGGCGGCGCGGAAGTCGACGTCGGGCAGCGCCCAGTCGACCTCGTGGCCCAGGCCTTCGAGAAAGCGGCCGACGCGGGTGAGTTCGGCGACGAAGTGCGGCGTCGCGCGAAAGTCGCCCCACTCGTGCGACAGCGCGATGCGCAGCTTGCCCGGGTCGCGGCGGATCAGCTCGGTGTAGGGCTCGGGCGTCGTCCAGTAGGGCATGAACTCGCCGGGTGCGCCGCCGCGGCAGTTGTCCACGAAGGCCGCGGTGTCGCGCACCGTGCGGCTGTGGCAGCCCTGGATCGACACCAGCCCCGACAGGTCGGACAAGCCCGGTGCGATGGAGAACACGCCGCGCGACACCTTGAGGCCGATGTTGCCGTTCACGCCCGCCGGAATGCGGATCGAGCCGCCGCCGTCGGTCGCGTGCGACATCGGCAGCACGCCCGCCGCCACGACGGCCGCGGTGCCGGCCGACGAGCCGCAGGTCGTGTAGTCGAGGTTCCACGGGTTGCGCGTGACGAACAGCTCGTTCTCCACCGAACTGCACACGCCGAATTCCGGCGTGGTGGTGCGGCCCATGATGTTGAGCCCGGCCTGGCGGATCTTGCCGGTGAGAAAGGAGTCCGCCGTCGGCCGATTGCCCTGCATCAGCTGCGAGCCCATCTCCTGCAGGCGGCCCTTCAGCGTCGGGCCGAGGTCCTTCATGAGATAGGGCACGCCGGCGAAGGCGCCGTCGGGGTTCATGCCGTCCACCAGCGGGTTGGCGACCGCGTCGTCGAACACCTCCACCACCGCGCTCATCGCGGGGTCGGTGAGGGCGATGCCCGCCGCCACCTGCGCGGCGAGTTCGGCGGGCGACACGTCGCCCTGGCGAACCCGCTCGGCCAGCCCGACAGCGTCGTGCGCGGCCCATTCGTCCCAACCCATCACTGGTGTCATCGTCATGTTCCTTCGATCAGGACCAGCTCAGCGCCGACAGGTCGTTGACCGAGATCGGCAGCGACGTCCACAGGCCCTTGATGCCCTTCTTGGCGATCGTCGGGAACTGCGGCTGGTACATGAAGCCGTTCACCGCATCGGTCGCGAGCATCTTCTGCGCGTCGCCCAGCAGCTTGTTGCGCTCGGCCTCGTTGCCGGTGTTCTTGATCTTGTCGTACAGGTCGTTGAAGGCCTTCGACTGGTAGCCCCAGTAGTAGTCGGGGTTGGTGTAGTTGGCGATGTCGATCGGCTCGGTGTGCGACACGATCGTCAGGTCGAAGTCCTTGTTGCCCAGCGTGCCGCTGAGCCACTGCGCCCACTCGACGTTCTGCACCTTGACCACGATGCCGATCTTGGCCATCTCGGCCACGATCACTTCGCCGCCCTGGCGCGCGTACGGTTGCGGCGGCAGCGTCATCGTGAGTTCGAGCGGCGTCTTGACGCCCGCTTCGGCCAGCAGCTTCTTGGCCTTCTCGATGTCGAAGGGGTTGATGCCCGTCGTGTCGACATAGCCCGGCGTGCCCGGCACGTAATGGCTGCCGATCGGCACGCCGTAGCCGTCCGCGGCGCCTTCGATGATCGCCTTGCGGTCGATCGCGGCCAGGATGGCGCGGCGCACGCGCACGTCGTTCAACGGCTTGCGGCGGTTGTTGATCGTGAGGATGGTCTTGCCGCGCGAGCCCGCGAGGATGGTCTGGAACTGCGGGTTGTTCTTGAACTGCGGCACCGCGCGCGTGCCGATGCGCGGGAACACGTCGATGTCGCCGGCCAGCAGCGCCGAGGTCTGCGCCGCCGTGTCGGAGATGAAGCGGAAGGTCGCCTTCTTGATCTTCGCTTCGCCAGGGTTGCGGAAGCCGTCCCACTTGCTGACGGTCAGCGACGAACCCTTCGACCAGCTGTCGAGCTTGTACGGGCCGGTGCCGACCGGCTTGGTCGCGTTGGTGTCGGCGCTCTTCGGCTCGACGATGACGGCGGTCGCCTGGCCGAGCAGGAAGGGCAGGTCGGGGTCGATCTCCTTGTTGATGACCACCACCGTGAATTCGTCCACCGCCTGCGTGCTCAGCTTCTGGAACATGCGCTTGTCCTTGTTGGTGCTTTTTTCACCGGACGCGCGATCGAACGAGAACTTGACCGTGGCCGCATTGAAGGGCTCGCCGTTCTGGAACTTGACGCCCTTGCGCAGCTTGAAGGTG
>JAZKDL010000063.1:0-4399 GCA_040387575.1 Pseudomonadota bacterium | reverse complement strand
GCCAAGGCAGCTCGCTGCGGCCGTGGGTCGACTGCCAGCGCACGATGCGCTCGGCGAATGAGGCAGGTAGCGCGCGCACGGCGGCAGACGATTCAGCCCGCATGAATAGAAAACACCATCATTGGTTGCAGAGACGAAGTCTCAATGCTTCTGGCACACAGGACAGAAAAAGGTGGAGCGCTGACCCTGGCGGATCTGGCGGATCGGTGTGGCACAAACGCGGCAGGGCTCGCCGGCACGGCCGTAGACCGTTGCCTCCAGCTGAAAGTAACCACTCTGGCCGTCGATGTTGGAAAAGTCGCGCAAGGTGCTGCCGCCGCGCTCCACCGCGCGCGCCAGGATGTCGCGAATGGCCGCATGCAGCTTCAATGCGCGCGGTCGGCTGATACGCGCCGCGGCCAGGGTCGGCCGGATGCCGGCCAGGAACAACGCCTCCGATGCGTAGATGTTGCCAACACCGACCACCACGTCGCCGGCCAGCAGCACCTGCTTGATCGCCGCATGGCGCCGGCGCAGCCCGGCATGAAAGGCGTCGAAATCGAAGGTATCGCCCAACGGTTCCATGCCCAGTCCACCGAGCAGCTTGATGGCGAGCGGCGAGCCCTCGTCCTCCACATAGACGACCGCACCGAAGCGGCGTGGATCGTTGAGCCGCAGCGTGCCGCGACTGGTGACGAGGTCGAAATGATCGTGCGCGCCGGCTGGCGGCAAAGCCGCGTCGAAGCGCAGGCTGCCCGACATGCCCAGGTGCATCAACAGCAGGCCGGCGTCGAGGTCGACCAGCAGATATTTGCCTCGGCGACGCACGCCGCGCACGACCCGGCCGACCAGCAGCGCAGGGTCGACTGCCAACGCCCAGCGCAGCGGCTTGCCGACGCGTACCGCATCGATACGCGCATCCGCGATGCGCTCGGCGAAACCGCGGCGCGTGACTTCAACTTCGGGTAATTCGGGCATGGAACAAGCGTGACACGAAAACGCGCGGGAACCTGACGCACACGCCACGCTCTCACAAAAGCCTTGGATTATTATGAGTTCAATGACCTTCCCGCCTCGCCGACTCCGCCTTGCGGCGGCCATCTCCCTTGCTGCGATGGCGCTGTCCGCCCATGCGCAGGGGCCCGCACCTACACCGCCTGCCGCAGCACCCACCAGTCCGGCGCCCATCGTGCAGCCCCCACCAGCGGCGGCAGTCGTGCCCAAGGCGACCGAGGCGCCTGTGCGTCCTTCCGCTATGGATGCCACGTTGTTCTACGAACTGCTGGTCGGCGAACTCTCCGTGCGTTCGGGCGACCCCGGCGCGGGCTATGCGCTGATGCTCGATGCTGCTCGCAAGACGCGAGATGACACCTTGTTCCAACGCGCAGTGGAGATCGCTCTGCAATCCCGCTCCGGCGATGCGGCGCTGGCAGCAGCCCGCGCCTGGCGCGAGACCAACCCCGAATCGCGCGATGCCGGCCGATTCGAGCTGCAGATCCTGATCGCACTGAACCGGATAGGCGACACCGCCGAGCCGCTGCGCGCGCTGGTCGCTGCCACACCGTTGCCGGAACGCCCGCTGCTGATGGCCGTGATCGCGCGCACCTACGCAAGAGCGACCGACAAGAAACTGGCTGCGACCGTCGTCGAGCAGGCGCTGGCGGACGATCTTGCGAACCCGACGACCGCAGGTATCGCGTGGACCACCGTCGGTCGGCTGCGGCTGACTGCCGGTGACTCCACAGGCGCGCTGGAAGCAGCGATCAAGGGGCAATCCGCCGATCCGACTTCCGACGGGCCCGCACTGCTCGCGCTCGAATTGATGGACCCGACGCAACCGCTGGCCGAGCCCATCGTCAAACGATACCTCGCGACGCCCAAGGCGTTGTCGGAACTGCGTGTGGCCTATGCACGCGTGCTCGCCGAGAACCGCCGGTATGCAGAAGCGGGTGCCGAACTGACCGCCGTGACTGCCGCGCGTCCGGACCTGCCGGATCCATGGCTGCTGCTTGCCGGCCTGCAGATGCAGGCCCGGCAGGATGCGCAGGCGGAAAGCTCTTTGAAGCGCTTCATCGATCTCGCCAACAAACAGGGCACGCCCGAAGAGCGCAAACGTGGCCTCACTCAGGCCTACCTGATGCTTTCTCAGTTGGCGGAACGCCGCAAGGACTTCGTCGAAGCCGAAAGCTGGCTTGCACGCATCGACAGTTCGGAAGACCTCGTCGCCACGCAGATGCGCCGCGCCGCATTGCTGGCGCGCCAGGGCAAGCTGCAGCAAGCTCGCGAACTGATTCGTGGCCTTCCCGAGCGCAATGCGGAAGACCGCAAACAGAAGTTCCAGGCCGACTTGCAGTTGCTGCGCGAGGCCAAGCAATACCAGGTCGCCTACGACTTGCTTGCGCAAGCCAGCGCCGCGACGCCCGACGACACCGAGCTGATCTACGACCAGGCAATGATGGCCGAGAAGCTCAATCGCCTCGACGAGATGGAGCGACTGCTGCGCCGGTTGATCGCGATCCGACCGGACAGCCAGAACGCGTACAACGCACTCGGTTATTCGCTGGCCGATCGCAAGGAGCGCCTTGAAGAGGCGCGCACGCTGATCCGCAAGGCGGTGCAGTTGGCGCCCCAAGATCCCTTCATTGCGGACAGTCTCGGCTGGGTCGAATTCCGGATGGGCAACAGCGCTGAAGCGATCCGCATCCTCGAAGACGCCTACAAACGCCGGCCGGATCCGGAAATCGGCGCCCACCTGGGCGAAGTGCTCTGGACTGCGGGACAGCGTGATCGCGCCATCGGCATCTGGAAGGAAGCCGCATTGGCCGACGCCGAGAACGAGACGCTTCAGGAGACGCTCAAACGCCTGCGTGTGAAGCTGTGATTGCCTCTGAAACTGCTATCTCCCCGATAGGCCGGCGGCAGATGGCGCTTGCCGCAGTGAGCTCCGCGCTGCTGATCTTGAGCGGCTGTGCGTCTCCTCGCACACCTGCCGTCCGTTCGCCCGACACGCAGACATGGACCGGGCGCCTGTCCCTGCGCATCGACAGCGAGCCGGCTCAGAGCTTTGCAGCGCTTTTCGAACTGACCGGCGCCCCAGAAGCTGGTGAGTTGACCCTGACGAGCCCCATCGGCAACACCCTCGCAGTGCTTCGCTGGTCACCGGACCAGGCGCAACTCCTCAGCGGCGGCGACATCAAGCGGTACGCGACGTTAAGTGAACTCATCCAGGCCGCAACCGGTGCGGCAATACCTGTTCCTGCACTGTTCGGCTGGTTGGCCGGACGCGACGAGCCGGTGCCCGGCTGGCGACCCAACCTGAGCCAGGTAGCGCAAGGTCGGCTGCAGGCCACGCGCGAATCGCCACGACCCGAAGCGGAATTGCGCGTGATCTTCGAACGGCAATGAAGGCGATCTACGACCTGTCGGCGCCGGCCAAGCTCAATCTCTTCCTGCATGTCACCGGCAGGCGCGCAGACGGCTATCACCTGCTGCAGTCCATCTTCATGCTGATCGACTGGCGCGACACGCTGCACGTCGAACTGCGCGGCGACGGGCAGTTGAGCCGCGAAGACCTGACGACACCCTTGCCCGCTGACGATCTTGTGCTGCGTGCCGCGCGCGCACTTCAGGCCTTTGCGCAGCCCGGCCAGGGGGCTCACATCGGCATCGCCAAAAATGTCCCGGTGCAGGCTGGCATGGGCGGCGGATCCTCCGACGCTGCAACCTGTCTGCTGGCATTGAACCGTCTCTGGGGGCTGGCGCTCCCGCTCGCCAAACTCGAGCAGATCGGCCTGTTACTGGGCGCCGATGTCCCCTTCTTTCTGCGCGGACGCAATGCGTGGGTCGAAGGCATCGGCGAGCTCATCACGCCGATCGGCTTGCCCAAGGCGGACTTCGTCGTGGCCAAACCCGACGAAGGGCTCGATACCCGTTTAATTTTTTCTGCGCCGGATTTACAACGCTCAACTCCCGCTGCTATACTTGCGGGCTTTGCTGCAGAGCAGAAATCTGAAGTCAAACACACAGTGTTCGACTTTGGGCACAACGACCTGCAGCCGGTTGCGCAACGGCTTTGCCCCGCGGTCACTGATGCCATCGAATGGCTCGGATCCCAGGGTTTCAATGCGAGAATGACCGGCTCTGGAAGTGCGGTCTTTGCAGCATGGATGGAATCGCAGCAAAACGTGGATCTCGCACCAGCCCCAAAAGGTTGGCAGGTTCGCAAATGCAGCAACCTGGATGCTCATCCCCTTTTGGGTTGGGCAGTCTAGAAAAAGTCGAATCGCGCAGGCGATTCGATGCGACATATATCGGTTTGCAGCATTTGCTGTCGACCCGTGTAGGGGAGTCGCCAAGCTGGTTAAGGCACTGGATTTTGATTCCAGCATGCAAAGGTTCGAATCCTTTCTCCCCTGCCAAA
>JAZKDL010000062.1:0-9147 GCA_040387575.1 Pseudomonadota bacterium | reverse complement strand
GTGGCAAAACTGGTCTGATCCTTCACAACCTTCCAGGACACTTCCCATGAAAGCCTGCGTCGACATCGGCGGCACCAAGGTGGCCGTGAGCCTCGCCGAAACCGGCAGCCGCGATCTGCTGGTGCGCCAGTCCGAACCCACCGCCACCCGCGGCAACAACGATGCGATCGCGCTGCAGGTGATGCGGCTGGTCGACGCGGCCTGCGCCGAGGCCGGCGTCGCGCCGGAGAGCATCGATGCCATCGGCGTCTCGTCGGCCGGCCCGTTCGTGCTGAACGACGGCTGCATCGAACTCGCCACGCCCAACATGTGCGGCGGCCTGGCCGGCCCGGCGCGCGGCTTGCCGAACGACTGGATGTCGGCCGTGATCGAGGCGCCGCTGCGCAAGCGTTTCAGCCACGTGCGGGTCGAGAACGACGCCGTGTCCGCACTCGAAGCCGAGCGCCGCTGGGGCGCGCTGCAGGGCATGGACCATTGCGCGTACGTGACCTGGAGCACCGGCGTGGGTGTCGGCCTGTGCGTCGACGGGCGCGTGCTGCGCGGCAAGAACGGCAACGCCGGCCACGCCGGCCACAGCTTCGTGGCGGACGACGACAACCAGCACGCGCTGTGCGGCTGCGGCAACGTCGGCGACGTCGAAGGGCTGGTGGCGGGGAATTCGATCGCACGCCGCTTCTCGCAGCCGGCGCCGGAGCTGTTCGCGGCCGCCGTGGCCGGCGAGCCCGCCGCACTGAAGACGGCCGACGAGCTCTGCCGCGTGATGGGCCGCATGCTCTACAACCTGGTCGCCACGCTCGACCTGCAGCGCATCAGTCTGGGCGGCAGCGTGTTCTGGCACAACCGCGACTTCCTGTTGCCGCGGCTGCAGGCGCAGATCGACGGCAAGCTCAAGCCGCTCACGCAGGGCGTGCAACTGGCCGCCGCCGGCCTCGGCGACAAGGTCGGCGACTACGCCGCGCTCGCGCTCATCGACTGATCCGCAAGCGGCGGCGGCGGGTGTGTCCGGTCACAGGAACATGCCGCCCGACACCTCGATGCGCTGGCCCGTGATCCAGCGGTTTCCGGGTTCCAGCAGCGAGGCGATCGCACCGCCGATGTCGTCGGGCAGGCCGACGCGGCCGAGCGCGGTCTGCGACGCGATGCCGGCGTTCATCTGCGCGTTGTCGCGCACCACGCCACCACCGAAGTCGGTCTCGATCGCGCCGGGCGCGACCACGTTGACCGCGATGCCGCGCGCGCCGAGCTCCTTCGCCATGTAGCGCGACAGCACCTCGATGCCGCCCTTCATCGCCGCGTAGGCCGCATGGCCCGGCAGCGTGAAACGCGCGAGGCCGGTCGAGATGTTCACGATGCGGCCGCCGTCGGCCAGCAGCGGCAGCAGCTTCTGCGTGAGGAAGAAGGTGCCCTTCAGGTGCGTGTTCATCAGCGTGTCGAACTGCTCCTCGCTCGTTTCCATGAACGGCACGTGGATGCCGATGCCGGCGTTGTTGACGAGATGGTCGAAGCTGTCGCGCTGCCAGACGCGCGCCAGCGCGGCCTTCACTTCGTCGGCGAAAGCGGCGAAACCTGCGCTGCGGGCCACGTCGAGTTGCAGGGCGACGGCGCGGCGGCCGAGCGCTTCGATCTCCTTGACCACCTGCTGGGCTTCATCGGCGCCGCTGCGGTAGGTCAGGATCAGGTCGCTGCCGCGCGCGGCGAGCTTCAGGGCGGTGTTCTTGCCGAGGCCGCGGCTGGCGCCGGTCACGAGGGCGATAGGTGCATTCATGCTGTGTTTCCCAGGGTGTGTTGCGATGTAATGGACTTTAGGTTCAGACAATCGAGCGATAAACTGCCAAAAGTGGAGATGACTGTTCTTCGTGGCTGAACAATGGGTTCATCGCACACGTCGTGAGCCGTCTCTGAAGCTGTAGCCACCCAAACCAATCTCGATGGAACTCGCCGCGCTCCGCATCTTCGTCAAGGTCGCCGAACTCGCCAGCTTCACGCGCGCGGCGGAGCAGCTCGGACTGCCCAAGGCGCGCGTGTCGACCAGCGTGCAGCAGCTCGAGGCCGAACTGGGCACCCGCCTGTTGCAACGCACCACCCGCACCGTGCGCCTGACGCCCGATGGCGAGCAGTTGCTGGAGCGCAGCCAATTGCTGCTGGCCGAGGCGGACGAGGTGCAATCGCTGTTCCAGCAGTCGCCGAGCGCACTGCGCGGGCGGCTGCGCATCGACCTGCCGATCAAGCTCGCGCGGCAACTCGTGATTCCGCAGCTGCCGGCGTTCATCGCCGCGCATCCGCAACTCGAGATCGAGATCAGCGCGACCGACCGGCGCGTCGATCTCGTGCACGAGGGTTTCGATTGCGTGCTGCGCATCGGCCGGCTCGACGACTCGGGCCTGGTCGCGCGCCGACTGGGCGAGATGCCGATGGCCAATTGCGCGAGCGCTGCGTACCTGGCGGCCCACGGCACGCCGCATACGCTCGACGACCTCGATGGCCATCTGCTGGTTCGCTATGGCAGCACGGGCGCAGCGGGCGGCGGCTTCGAATACCGCGACGGCGACGCTTGGCGACTTCGGCCGATGCGCAGTGTGGTGACGGTCAACAACACCGATGCCTACGAGGCGGCGTGCCTGGCCGGGCTGGGCCTGATCCAGTCGCCGCGCATCGGGCTGGCTGCCATGCAGACGCATGGCGACGTGCGCGAGGTCCTGACCGAATTCACAGCCGAGCCGATGCCGGTCTGGCTGCTGTATCCGCACCGGCGGCATCTGCCCAAGCGCGTGCAGGCGCTGATGGCGTGGCTGGTCGATCTGCTGTCGCCGCATTTGGCGCAGCGGCCGGACGCTACGGCGCGCTGAGGGCGGCCACCGTCTTGCCCGGCGCGGGTGTCAGATGCGTTCGCTGGGCACGCTTTTCAGCGTCTCGAGGAAGGTTCTGCGCCACCAGTGCACGTCCTGGTCGCGAATGCGTTGCAGCAGCCGCTGATGACGTGAACGGCGCTCGTCCAACGGCATCTGCAGTGCCTGCTGGATGGTTTCGGCGGTGCCGTGCGTGTCGTACGGATTCACCAGCAGCGCCTCTTTCATCTGCTCGGCCGCACCCGCGAAGCGCGACAGCACGAGCACGCCCGGATCTGCCGGATCCTGCGCCGCCACGTATTCCTTGGCGACCAGGTTCATCCCGTCGCGCAGCGGCGTGACCAGGCCGACCGCGGCCGCTCGGCACAGGCCCGGCACGCGCTTCCTCGCCACCATGCGGTGGATGTAGCGCACCGGCATCCAGTCGAGTTCGCCGTAGTCGCCGTTGACCGCGCCGCAAAGCGATTCGAGCTCGCGCCGGATGTCGCCGTATGCGTCGACCGTCTCGCGCGTGGGCGATGCGATCTGTATCAGCGTCGCACTGCGGCGGTTCTCCGGATAGTTGGCCAGCAGCTCGCGGAACGCGCGCACGCGGTTCGGGATGCCTTTGGAGTAATCGAGCCGATCGATGCCCAGCAGCAGCCGGCGGCTCGAGTACTCGCGCTTCATCGTCGTGTACATGTCCTGCGCTTCCTTCGCGTGCGTGAGCGCCGCGAATTCGTCGACATCGATGCCGATCGGGAAGGCGCTGGCGCGCACCGTGTTGTTCCAGGCGCGGAACATGTCGTCGCCCAGTGCCTGGCCGCGCGCCTCGTTCAGCACGTAGCGCTCGAAGTGCTGCACGTCCTGCTGCGCCTGAAAGCCGATCAGGTCGTAGGCGAACAGCGAGCGCATCAGCCACTCATGCTGCGGAATCGCGGCCATGATGATCTGCGGCGGCAGCGGAATGTGCAGGAAGAAGCCGATGCGCTGCTTGCAACCCATCGCGCGCAGCTCGGCGGCCAGCGGGATCAGGTGGTAGTCGTGCACCCAGATGATGTCGTCTTCTTTCAGCAGCGGCACCAGCTTGCGCGCGAACAGCTGGTTGGCGCGTCGATAGCCAGTGATGTAGCCCGCATCGAAGTTCGCCAGGTCGAGCCGATCGTGGAACACCGGCCACAGCACGTTGTTGCTGTAGCCGAGGTAATAGCTGTCGTGGTCTTCGCGGCTCAGGTCGATCGTGGCGAGCGTGACCTTGCCGGCCTGCTGCTGGTGCAGCTCGCCTTCGCCGGTCGGACCGTCTTCGACGATGGTGCCGCTCCAGCCGAACCAGAGGCCGCCGGTCTGCTGCAGCGATTCACCCAGCGCAACGGCAAGTCCGCCAGCGGCCGGTTTGCGCGGATCGGCCACGCGGTTGGAAACGACGACGAGCCGGCTCATTTCGCAGCCTTCTGGGCAGCTGTCGACTGCGCGAGCAGGTTGCGCGCTTCCACCAGCCATTCGTAGATGGCGAGCGGCGACTCGACGCGGTGTTGCGCCAGCGTTGGCCCGGTGCCGACCTTGATCGCGATGCCGCCGCGCGGCTGGACCACCGCGAAGCCGGTCTCATCGGTCGTGTCGTCGCCGGCGAACACCGGCCTGCGTCCTGCGAACGGTGCCTCCTGCATAAAGGCGTCGATCGCAACGCCCTTGTTCACGCCGGCAGGCTTCACCTCGAAGACGAACTTGCCGTGCAGCAATTCGAGATGCGGCTGGCCCTCGATCACGCGGGCCATCACGTCGTGGCAGACGGTTTCGAGGTCGGGTGCGAGCCGGTAGTGCAGTGCGATGGCGGCGTGCTTGCGTTCGACCAGCAGGCCAGGATGAATGCCGGCCAGCGCGTTCGCGGCATCGAGCACGGCCGTGAGTTCGGGTGGATGCTGCTCCTTCATCTTGCCTTCGGCATCGCGGCGTTGGACGCCGTGTTCGCCTGCAGCGGGCAGACGGAGCGGTGCGAGGAAGCGGTCCAGCATGTCGATCTGCCGTCCCGAAACGATGGCCAGAGCGCCACCCAGCAGGGTCTGAAGATCCGTCAGCAGCGCGACCAACGCCGGAGGAACTTCGATGGCCTCGGGTGTCTCCGCGAGGGCAACGAGCGTGCCGTCGAAGTCGAGAAAGAGGGCCGCATCGGCCGTGAGCTGTGGTGGTGTCGGTAACGTCTGCATCTGACTGAAACCATAGCAGCCCGATGTTTTTCGCCGCGTCGGCCAATGCCGCAGATTGGCGGGCGAATTTCAGTCGCTGTCGGGCGTGGCTGGAATGGCTGCTGCGACGGCCGTCATGCGCGCGCGACCAATGGCCTCGCCGATCTTCGGCCCGGTGGCGCCTGCCAGGCGTGCCGCTTCGGCAACGCTGGCGGTGTCGACGGATTGCGCGGCGGACAGCACCGCGATCAGCCGGTCGCGCTGCGGATACGGCCGTTCCTCGAAGCCGAGCCGGCCGCGCGCGTCGCATTCGCAGGCTTCCAGCACCTGGCCGAAGCGCTCGGGTTTGCGGAAGGCGTCGCAGCGTTCGAGCAGGCGCACAAGCGCCGCCGCGTTGAGCTCGCCGCTGCGGTGGATGTTGCCGTGTTCGCGCGCGACCACGTCGGCCAGCTCGCGCAGTTCCACCGGTACGCGCCAGCGGTCGCACAGGCCACGGAGCAGCTTGGCGCTGCGTTGCTCATGGCCGATGTGGCGCGGCAGCACATCCGCGGGCGTCGTGCCCTTGCCGAGGTCGTGCACCAGGCAGGCGAAGCGCACCGGCAGGGACGCGCGCAGCCGGGCCGCCATGTCGAGCACCATCATCAGATGCACGCCGGTGTCGACTTCCGGGTGGTGCGTCGCGGTCTGCGGTACGCCCCAGAGCCGGTCGACTTCCGGCAGCAGCACGCGCAGCGCACCGGAGCTGCGCAGCACCTCGAACATGCGCGACGGCGTGTCCTCCATCAGGCCGCGCGCGAGTTCCTGCCAGACGCGCTCGGGCACGAGCGCGTCGGCTTCGCCAGCCTCGACCATCTCGCGCATCAGCGCCATGGTTTCCGGCGCGACCTCGAAATCGGCGAAGCGGGCGGCGAAGCGGGCGACGCGAAGGATGCGCACCGGGTCTTCGCGGAAGGCGTCGGTGACGTGGCGCAGCCGTTTGCGGCGCAGGTCGTCCTGGCCATGGAACGGGTCGGCAAGGGCGGCTCGATCGAGTGCAGTCAGTCTTTCGGCATCGGCCAGCTCGGCGGGCAGCGCGATGGCGTTGATGGTCAGGTCGCGCCGCGCGAGGTCCTGTTCCAGCGTGACCTCGGGTGAGGCGTGGATCGTGAAGCCGCGGTAGCCGGGCGCGCTCTTGCGTTCGGTGCGGGCCAGCGCATATTCCTCGCGCGTTTCGGGATGCAGGAACACGGGAAAGTCTCGGCCGACCGGCAGATAGCCCTGCGCGGCCATTGCCTCCGGCGTCGCGCCGACGACCAGCCAATCGCGGTCGCTGCCGGGTTGGCCAAGCAGTGCGTCGCGGATCGCACCACCGACGAGATAGGTTTTCATGGTGGCCGATACTAGCGACGCTTGAAAAAGCACGATCGTTCGTAAATGGGCGGGGCCGGGCTTCCACGGTGGCACGCCAGTTTCAACTCAGGAGACCCGATGAAACATCTCAAAACAACAGCACTCGCAATCGGTGCAGCCGCCGCGCTCGGCTCGGCCGGCGCTTTCGCACAACAGGCCGGCGACTGGCAAGTCGGTGCCGGCTGGCTGCATTTCGCGCCGCAGGATTCGAGCCGGCCACTGACCTTCACGTCGCCCGTCAATCGCCAGGTGCCCGGTTCCGGCGCCAGCGTCGGCGATTCGGACACTCTGGGCCTCAATCTCACCTACTTCGTCGACAGCCACTGGGCGGTCGAGGGCGTGCTGGGCGTTCCGCCGAAGTTCAAGCTGAGCGGCACCGGCACGCTGGGCGGCATCGGCGAACTGGGCGAAGCGCGCCAGTGGAGCCCCACGCTTCTCGCCAAGTACTACTTCAATGAAGGGCAGGCGCAGTTCCGGCCCTTCGTCGGCCTGGGTGCGACCTATGTGTTCTACCGCAGCGTGAGCCTCACGCAGGGTCTGCAGGGCGGAATCTCGAGCCAGATCGGCGTGCCGCCGGCGCTGAGCTCGACCACCGCCAAGCTCGACAGTTCGTTTGCCCCGGTGTTCAACGTCGGCGCCGCCTACCAGTTCGATCCGCACTGGGGCGTGTCGTTCTCGGTGTCGTACATCCCGCTGAAGACGACCGCCAAGCTGACGACCTCGGTCGCGGGCAACACGGTCGCGACCAGCGAAGCGCGCCTGAAGATCAATCCGATCGTTCCGTACGTCGCAGTGACCTACAAGTTCTAAGCGGCAATTAGCGCGCGAGCCGGTAGGGTTCCTCGAAAGCGAGGAAGTCCTGCTCGGCGAGCGCGCCATCGATCCAGGCCTTGACGCCCGGCAAGGCCTCGACCCGTGCCATGTACGCGGCAACGTCCGCCGGCACGGGTAGCGCATAGCGGGTGAGGCGCATCACGACTGGCGCGAAGTAGGCGTCGGCGATGCTGAAGCGGCCGAACAGCATGCCGTCCGCATGGCGGCCTGCATTGGCGGCCAGCAGTTCGCTCCACATCGAGACGATACGTGCCACGTCGCTGCGCACGCCGGCGTGGTCTCGCCAGATCAGCGCGCCTTGCTGTGAAAGGTCGGCCTCGATGTTCATGCCGCACAGGTTGCGCAGCGAACGGAAACCCGCGTGCATCTCGGCGCAGATGCTGCGCGCTCGGGCACGTTGCGCGACTTCGGCGGGCCAGAGCTGCGCGTCGGTGCAGCTTTCGGCGAGGTATTCGGCGATGGCCAATGTGTCCCACACGACCAGATCGCCGTCGACCAGCACAGGCACGGTGCCGGACGGATTCAGCGCGTCGACCGTGCGGCGGAATTCGGAGCCAGCGTCGAAGGAGTCGAAGCGCACCGCCACCTCGTCGAACGCAATGCCTGCCTGCTTCATGAGCACCCAGGGTCGCATCGACCAGGACGAGTAGTTCTTGTTGCCGATGTAGAGCTTGCGCATGAGGTTCTCCGTGAGCGGTGCGATGTGCAGCCGGAATCCTAGCGCCGCTGGCGGCCGCGTTTGATGCTCATTCGGCGCGCCATTGATGCGCGCCGCCCGGCGCTCAGCGTGGCGGCCGACGCGAGCCGCCGACCCTGTCCACCATGTCGGCGATATGCGGCACCAGCGCCAGCACGGCGAGCGCGAGCAGCGTGCTCAGCAGCGCCGTGGTTTCGCGGCCCAGTCCGCAGGCCATGCCGATGGCCGCCGTCATCCAGAGGCCGGCCGCGGTGGTCAACCCCTGCACCTGCTGTTCCTGGTCGTCCTTGCCCTGCTTGAGGATGGTGCCGGCGCACAGGAAGCCGACGCCGGCCACCAGGCCCTGGATCACCCGGCTCATGTCGGCCGGCACGATGCCGGTCTGCTGCGGAATCAGCACGAACAGGGCCGAGCCGATCGCCACCAGCATGTGGGTGCGCATGCCCGCGGCCTTGCCCTGCCGCTCGCGCTCGAAGCCCAGCACGAAGCCGAGTGCGGCGGCGAGCGTGAGCCGCAGCACGATGCGGGTCAACTGGGCGACGTCGCCGACGTCCGCGAACTCGGACGCGACCGTGTTGGCGACCGTCTCCCACCAGCGCATCAGGGCAGGTCCTTGTTGGGCTCGGGTTCGGCCGCATCGCGTGGGCCGATCCGGCCGAGGCGGCTCTTCAGCGACTGCGGCTGCCCGCTGATCAGCGCGGCGTAGTTGGTGGTGTTGGCCAGCACCTTCTTCACGTAGTCGCGCGTTTCGGTGAAGGGCACGTTCTCGGCCCAGATCGCTGCGTCGAGCACCGGTCCGTTGCGCCAGCTGCGCGGCCGGCCCGGGCCCGCGTTGTAGGCGGCGGCGGCGAGCGCCATGGAGCCGTCGAAGTCGTCGAGCGCGAGCTTCAGGTAGTTGGTGCCGATCGTGATGTTGGTCTCGCGCTCGTTGAGCTGGCCGGCGGTGAAGTCGCTCATGCCGATCTTCTTGGCGGTCCAGCGGGCCGTGGCGGGCATCACCTGCATCAGACCGGAGGCGCCGACGCCGGAGCGCGCGTCCATGATGAAGCGGCTCTCCTGGCGGATCAGGCCGTACACGTAGGCCGGGTCGAGGCCGATGTCCTGGCTCTTGCGCAGCACGGTGTCATGGAAGGGCATCGGGAAACGCTGGTCGATGTCGATCGCGCCCTTGGTCCGTTCGCTGGTGTTGATGCAGCGGTCCCAGACTTCGCGGCTGCAG
>JAZKDL010000061.1:0-5632 GCA_040387575.1 Pseudomonadota bacterium | reverse complement strand
GGGTTGGCGCGGCATTCGTCGATCAGGTGGGCCCGCAGCAACTTGGCATCGGCCGATTCGCAGCCGATCCAGGCGTGGAACGCGCCGGTCGGCAAGCGTGCAGCGTGCAGCGCGGCAAGCAGCGGCGGCGTGGTACCGGCCGCTTTGTCGCGATGCACCCAGGTGATTTCGACGTTGGCCTTGCTGGGCAGTTCGATCTGATCGGCGGCGCTGTCGACCTCGGCCAGCACGATGGCGCGGGCGTCCGCCGGCAGTTCGGCCAAACGGCGCGAGATGGCTGGCAGTGCCGTGTCGTCGCCGATCAGCAGGTGCCAGTCGAACGCGGTCGGCACGATGAAGGAGCCGCGCGGTCCGCCGACGCCAAGGCGCTGGCCGGGCGCTGCCTGCTCGGCCCAGCGTGTCGCGGGGCCGGCCTGGTGCAGGGCGAAGTCGATGTCGAGCGTGCCCGCCGCGGCGTCGTAGTGGCGCGGTGTGTAGTCGCGCATCGTCGGGCGGCCGGCGGGCCAGATCGGGCCCTCCGGGCCGGCGGTCGGCAACGCGAGAGCGCCGGTTGCCGGATCGGGAAAGAAGAGCTTCACGTGGTCGTCGAAGCCCGGGCTGGTGAAGCCTTCGAGGTCGTCGCCGCCGAGCGTGACGCGCACCAGGTGCGGCGTCACGCGCTGCACGGCCTGGACGGTGAGGGCGCGAAAACGCAGTGTGTGGCGCACGCGTTGCGGCGTGCGGTCGGGGAGGGTGGATGTGGTTGTGGCGTCGGTCATGTCAGATCTGCTCCAGTTGTTGTGCGGCGTGGTCGAGCACCGCGGCGAAGGCATTGGCTTGCGCCGGCGTCAACGCTTCGCGCGACAGCCGCATTCGCATGGCCAGCTTGAGGTTCTCGATGGCCCGCATGACCTGCGGCGGCCGACCGGCCCGCAGGCCCGCGCCATCGACGCCACCGTTCATCCGCGCCAGCATGGCGTCGGCGGTAGCCCGGTTCTCGGCCAGGAAGGCCTGGCCCGTGTCGGTGATGCGGTAGCGCTTGCGGCCGCCCGCATCGGCTTCCTCGACGGTGAGGCAGCCCAGTTCTTCCAGCAGCGTCAGCGTCGGGTAGACCGTGCCGGGGCTCGGGCTGTAGGCGCCGCCCAGCCGATCTTCGATCGCCTTGATGAGTTCATAGCCGTGGCTCGGCTTGTCGGCGATCAGCTGCAGCAGCACGAAACGCAGGCCACCGTGGCCGAAGATGCGGCCGCTGCCGCCGCGCCCGCCACGCGTGCGCTCGCCGCCGATGTCGCCGCCGTGGTCCCGCTCCTGCCGAATGTGGGGATGAAAGTGTCTGTGATCTCGCATGGGTGTCTTTCGTTTGTATCTAATGTCATTACGATATATCTAAATCAAGTCGAAATCAAGCCTTCAGGCGAAAAAAAGCCGGCGCTGACATCAGCCCGGCTCGTTGTGCATCGCAAGGCGACGGCTCGACGCTTCAGGGCGGCCCGCCGCAGAAGCTGACGGTTTCGGTACCGGCGTCCGAAAAGCGCAGCGTCGTGCGTCGCGTGCTCGACTCGGGCCGATTGGCGGGCCAGCTCGACTCGACCCAGGTGTAGCGCCAGCGGAAGTCGTCCGCAGCGCCAGCGGGCTTGGCGCTCTCCTGGTAGCCGATGCGCAGACTGCCTTCCGTTTCGTCGTGGCAGTGCGGCGACTGCGCGTATTCCTTCTCGCTGAAGCAGGCGCGGATCGTCACCGAGCATGAAAACGGAATGCCCGCATGCGCGGTGCGGGCCTTGCCGGCGGGTGCATCGAGCGCGACGAAATCTGCCGTGTTGTACCCGGCGCCGCCACCGGAGTACGACGCTGTCGTGGTCCAGAGAACCGCCGCGGCCCATCGCCCCGGCCCCAGCGGATAGAGCGCAGGCGCAAGGCTCAGGCTCGGTGGTGACATGGTGTCGGCATCGGCGTCCTTGGGTGCATCGGCCATCGAATGCCGGTAGCCCGTGAAGTCATGCGTCGAGACGAGTTGCCAGGCCGTGGCGGCGCGGCGCAGTCTCGCCATCGCGAGCGGTTCAGTGCCCAGCACCACGTAGTCGCCTGCTGCAGCGCCGCGTGGCGTGTAGAGCGACAGCGTGTCGGGCTTGCACGGCTGGGGCAGCAATGCACACAGATGCGACCGCCATTGCGCATCGATGCCTTCGGGTTTGTCGACGCGGATGAAAACCTCCGCCGCCGGAGCCGCCGAGGCATGGGCGGGCAGCAGCATCGTCGCGATGCTGCACAGCAGCCCCGCGGCCGTTGCGCAGAAGCGGCCGCTGTGCGCAGCCGTCAGATGAGCCGCATGGCCGATGGCCGGCAACTGCAATGACTGCATCATTGCGGCACCTGCGTGGGTGCCATCGCGACCGGCTGACCCGAAAGCGGGCCGGGGCCGGCGTGCGGTGGCGTGCCGTCGGATCGTTGCGGCCCCGCGTTGTCCTCGATCCGCATCTTCGGCAGGAACTGCGGATATTCGCGCTGCATGAAATCGATCACGCCTTCACGCACCGCGCAGCGCAGGTCGAACGCCAGCGAAGACGACGCTGCGGTGCACAGCACGCGCAGTTGCATGGTGCGCTCCGTCGTGTCCGTCACCTGCAGGTTGAAGAAGCGCCCGTCCCATTGCGGCGCGGCCTTGACGAGGCGCTCGACCTCGGCGCGCACCGGCGCCAGCGGCAGGCCGTAGTCGGCGTAGATCATCACCGCGCCGAGCAACTGCGATGAACTGCGCGTCCAGTTCTGGAACGGCTTCTCGATGAAGTACGACAGCGGCAGGATCAGCCGCCGGTCGTCCCAGATCTTCAGCACGACGAAGGTGCCGGTGATCTCTTCGACGCGGCCCCATTCGCCTTCGACCACCAGCACGTCGTCGATGCGGATCGGCTGCGCCAGCGCGATCTGCAGGCCGGCGATCAGGTTGCTGAACACCGGCTTGGCGGCCAGGCCGGCCACGATACCGATCACGCCGGCCGAGGCCAGCAGGCTGGCGCCGACCTGGCGTGCGCCGGGAAAGGTCATGAGCAGCATCGCTGCGCCGGCCACGAGCAGCATGGAACTCGCGGTGCGCGCCAGCACGCGCGTCTGCGTGAGCACGCGGCGCGCTTGCAGGTTGTCGTCGACGTCATAAGGATTCTTGGCCAGGACGCCGTCGGCGAGTCCGTTGACGGCCTTGATCGCCGTCCACGTCAGCACGGCGATCAGGAGCAGGCCGTTCAGGTGGCGTACGTTGTCGATGAAGCGGACAGTGTCCGGCACGCCTTGCCAGACGATTTGCAGCGCGATCAGCGGCAGCAGGAATTTGGTCGGCGCGTCGATCGCTTCGATCACGCTCAGCACCACGGGTGTGCGGCGCGTAACGCGCCTGAGGACGATGCCGCCGATGCGATGAACCAGCAGGGCGAGGGGGATGGCGATCAGTGCGGCCAGCAGCGGGCCGAACCACGGATGGGAGAAGAGGGCTTCCTTGGTCATCGGCCCATTGTGGGCACGTCGGCGTCGATGCTTTGTAGGATGCGTGCGGCGTCTTCGCGCAACTGGGCTGCGAGGGCGGTTGCGAGGTCGAGACGGCGCAGCATCCACGGGCTGACGTCGTTATCGAACGGATCGGGCAGCGGGATCGGCCCGCCCAGCGTGGTGGCGGGCGGACTCGCCGGCATGTCGGGGCCGGCGATGGGGGCCGTGCCGATCGCTTCTTCGATGCGCGCGGCCGTGCGCGCCAGCGGACCTTCGATCTCTTCGGGCGTGAGCCGATCGCGCCGCAGCACCAGCATCGACTTGACCGCGCTGAGCTGCGCGAGCAGCTGGTAGCTGTGCGCTTGCAGGTGCTCGAGCGGCTCGATCGGCGGGCGCACGGCGCGTGGCTCCGACAGCGCGCGCTGCGTGGCCTGCACCAGCGCCGACAGGCTGTCGAAGGCCTCGCGGCGCGCCAGGCGCCAGTCGAGCTCGGGGCTGATGTCGACCGAGCGCAGCTGGCCCAGGCCGAGCGCCAGCCGTGCGTGGAGCGCCTGTGCCTTCAGCGTGCGCGCGACCAGCGCGGGCACCTGGCCGCGCTCCCACGACGGCAGCACATAGCAGAAGGCCCAGGCGACGGCGGCACCGATCAGCGTGTCGGCCGTGCGTTCGAACAGCGCGAAGGTCGTGCTCACGCCGGTGTTCAGCATGTGGGCTTGCGTGAGCCCGAGCACCGTGGCCGCGACGGCGGTGATCAGATAGCGCTTCACGGCGAAGCCATGCGCCACGCCCTGTGCCAGCGTCATCGCCAGCAGCAGCGCGAGCGGCGACAGGTGCGCGGACAGCAGCGCGACCGCGAACACGCAGCCCAGCAGCGTGCCGGCAACGCGGGCGTTGCGCCGCTCCAGCGTCTGCGACAGGCTGCCGCGCAGCACCACCACGATGGTCAGCAGGATCCAGTAGTCGTGCGACCCCCACGGCATCGACACCGCGATGGTGTAGCCCGCGGCCATCGCCAGCGCGGCGCGGATCGCATGCCGCAGCGGCGGCGCGTCCCAGCGCCACAGCGTGAACAGCGGCCGGATCGACCAGGCGGTCGGGCTCACGAACATGTGCCAGTTGGCGCGCACCACGGCCAGGTCGGGCAGGGTTTCACCGCGCGCCATGGTCGACAGCCGCAGCATCTCGTCGTTGATGTGTCCGATGCGGCTGGCCAGCCCGCGCGCCAGCATGGCGCCGGTCGGGCCCGCGGATATCGGCTGCGCGCCCGAGTCGTCCATGCGGATGCCGGCAAGGCGCGGGCGTCGATCGGTCGCCGGCGACGGCTGCCTGCCCAGCAGCAGCGCATCGGCCAGCGCGGCAGCGTCGTCGGCCAACGCATCGAGCACGTCGCGCATCTCGTTCAAGGCGCCCGCGTGGGCGACGTCGAGCCGCAGTGCGTCGAGATCGAGTTCGCTGGCGAGCAGGTGATCGCGGATTTCCAGCACGATCGTCAGCATGCCGGCAAGCCGCTGGCGCTTGACCGTGCGGGGCGATTCGAGCACCAGGTCGCGCGTGGACTGCAACTGGTCGGCCAGTGCCGCCTGCTGGCGCAGCATCAGGCCGAGCGCCGATGTCGGCACGTCGCGGATGTCTTGCGTCTCATCGCGCGGCGTGAACTGCTGCGCCTCGCTGCGCATCAGCGCCGATAGCGACAGCAGCAGGTCGGCCATGGCCTGCACGCGATAGCGCCCGTTGAGCAGCAGGTTGGCGACCGTGGCGTAGATCACGTACAGCCCGGCGCCGAGTCCGAACAGCAGCGTGCGCTCGACGGCTTCGTGCAGCCCGGTGGGCTTCTGCGTGGCCATCGAGAAGATCATCGCCAGCATCACCGCGATCGCGATCGGGATGCCGCGCTTCCCCCAGGCCATCAGGATGAACGCGAAGAAGGTGGCCGGCACCAGCAGCAGGCCGAGTCGGATCGGCGCTGCATGCAGCATCTGGACGGCAAAGAACAGCGGCAGCCCGATCAGCGGTGCCGGCAGCATCTGAAGGAACTTGCCGCGGCGAGGCGCGGCCATGTCGGGCGGCGACGCGACGATCACGCCGACCGATGCCGCCGCACCCACCACAGCCCCGAGTGCGAAGTGCACGCCGGCCGAAATGAGCAGCAGCCCGGCGGCCACGGACAGGCCGTTGG
>JAZKDL010000060.1:0-5452 GCA_040387575.1 Pseudomonadota bacterium | reverse complement strand
GCCGCAAGAACGGCGTGCTGATCTCGATGGACGACGGTGAAATCTTCACCTACGCTCTGGGCAAGCTGGACGACCGCGGTCGCATGTTCGTGAAGGCGAACGATCCGGTGTATGAAGGCATGATCGTCGGCATCCACAGCCGCGACAATGACCTGGTGGTCAACGCCACCCGTACGAAGCAGCTGACCAACTTCCGTGTGAGCGGCAAGGAAGACGCGATCAAGATCACGCCTCCGATCGACCTCACGCTGGAATACGGCGTTGAATTCATCGAGGACGACGAACTTGTCGAGATCACGCCGAAGAGCGTGCGCCTGCGCAAGCGCCACCTCAAGGAAAGCGACCGCAAGCGCGCCAGCCGCGATTAAGTAGCGCCGGGTTGTGACCACGTCGTAAGCACAGCGCCATGACGCACGGCCGCGCGGTCGGGCTCATGGTGGCCGTGACCCTGATGTGGGGCACGGCCGGCATGATCACCCGTTACCTTGAGGTTGCCCGCAGCTTCGAGGTGACCTTCTGGCGCAGCCTGTTCACGACAATCGCGCTACTCGTCTTGTTGCCGATCTGGCGTGGTCGAGCCGTTTTCACGGCATTGCGCTCCGGCGGCGCAACGCTCTGGATTTCCGGCCTGTGCTGGGCCGTGATGTTCACCGCGTTCATGGTCGCGCTCACGTTGACCTCCACTGCGAACGTGCTGGTCACGATGGCGGCGGGACCGCTTTTCACCGCGTTGGCCGCACGCCTTTTCATCGGCCATCGCCTGGCGGGGCGCACCTGGGCTGCAATTGCCGTTGCAGGCGCAGGGATCGGATGGATGTACGGAAGTCAGCTGGCGGAAGGCTCGCTGATCGGTACTCTCGTCGCGCTCTGTATTCCATTGGCACTTGCGTGCAATTGGACGGTGTCCCAGCATGCTCGCCAACGAGGACACGATGTCGATCTGCTGCCGGCCGTCTGGATCGGCGCCGCGCTTTCTACGCTGGCGAGCTTGCCTTTTGCGCTTCCGTTTCGCGCCAACGCCCACGACCTGGGATTGCTGGCGTTTCTTGGTGTGTTCCAGTTGGCGATCCCGTGCCTGATGGCCGTCGTTTGTGCGCGCGTGCTTGCGGCGACCGAAGTGGCCTTGCTGGCATTGCTCGAGGTGATCTTCGGTATCGCCTTTGCCTGGGTCGGCGCCAGCGAAGTGCCCGCGCCGGCCGTGCTGCTTGGTGGCGCACTGGTCATCGGTGCATTGCTGATCAATGAGTGCCTGGACAGGCGCGCACGACATCGGATCGTTCCGGTCGGCTGACAGGCGGCGCGCCCCGGCGCAATGGCATCGAGGCCATCCACGCAGAAGTGACGATCAAGCTGCCGCCGAACCATCCAGCCAGCGACATCGATTCGCCCAGCCAGACCATCGCGAACATTGCGCCGAAGATCGGCTCGCTGCCCATCAGCAGGGCGACCCGCGTCGGGCTCCTGCGGCCAATCGCGTGGTTCTGCGCAAAGAAAGCGAACAGCGTGCAGGCCAGCACGAGGTACAGCACGCAGGCCCAAAATTGAGGTTGGCTGCTCAACGAAGGCAAAGGCTGCCACTGGCTTGGCGCGAAGGCCAGCATGGCGATCACGCTGCCGCTGGCGACGACACCCGACTGCACGGCTGTCACGGACAACGCGGGAAGGTCGCGCGTGGCGTTCATCGCGCGCTTCGTGACGCAGACATTGAACGCGCGCAGCAACGCCGCAGCGAGGATCAGCATATCGCCGCCGTTCAGCTCGAAACCTTGCGCACCCGACAACAGCAGTGCGCCGGCCAGCGAGAGCACGACGGCGATCCATTCGATGCGGCTTGGACGGCGTCCGAGCAGCAGCCACTCGACACCGGACGTGAACACCACGCACAGGCTGATCAGCAATGCGGCATTCGTTGCCTGGGTGAGCAACAGTCCGAATGTCTCGCAGAGAAAGATGCCAAGCAGCAGCGCGCCGGTGCCAAGCAGGCGAAGCCAGGTACGACGATCCGCTTGGCGCAGATGCCGCAACGCGGGGAGCAGCAGGGCAAAGGTGATTCCGAACCGAAGCGCGACCAACCCGAGCACCGGATACACGACAAGCGCGGATTTGGCGACTCCGTAGCTGCTGCCCCAGATGGCTGCGACGGCCAGAAGCATTAGATCGGGGAGGGCGGCGGCGCGTGCAGTCATCAGGAATCTCCTAAGGGGGCCGCCATTGTTTGTTCTTGCGCCTGAAAAGATAATGATGCTGTTCGGAATAGTACTCATGTCGAAAATGCACAGATCGTTTGTACTGGAGGTGCCGCATCCATGAATCCTGCCGAACTCCTCGACCTGATGCCCGACTTGGCGGTGTTCGCACGTGTGGTCGAGGCAGGAAGCTTTTCCGCAGCGGCTCATCAATTGGGCAGCACGCCGTCGACGGTCAGCCGGCAGATCAAACGACTCGAGGAAAGGCTCGGTGTGCGTCTGCTCGAGCGGTCTACGCGACGGCTCCGAGTGACGGACTCCGGCGCACAGGTTTATCGGCATTGCCGGGACATGCTGGATGCCGCGTCCAGTGCGGCCGATGCCGCGGGCGAATCCACAGGTCGAGCCCGAGGCCGCGTCAGCCTGAGCGCGCCGACGGCGTTTGCCAAGACGGTGTTGCATCCGCTGGTGCCCGGCTTTCTCGGCACTCATCCGGACGTGGATCTGCGACTTGTGTTCAGTGACCGTGACGTGGATCCGCTGACTGACGATGTCGACTTGGTGATCCGGTTGACAGACCAGCCGCCGCCAGGCCTTGCGGGACGGCCGCTCGGCGTGGTCCGGTGGGTCTTGTGCGCCGCGCCGGAGTATCTGGCTGCGCGCGGCATGCCGAATGCGCCGCAGGAACTGGTGCAGCACGACTGCCTGCACCTCGGCGAGAGTCCCGACGATAGCCGCTGGCGCTTTCGTCGAGGGGTGGAGTCGGCGACAGTGACGGTGCATAGCCGTTATGTCGCCAACCATGCCGGGGCCCGGCTCGACGCGGCGATTGCCGGGCTCGGTATCGCCAATCTGCCGGATTTCGTCGCGCGGGATGCGCTGACGCGCGGTGCGGTCGAACGTGTGTTGACCGACTGGACGCTCGACGCGCGAGCCTACATCGGTACTGTCTGGCTGCTGTATCCGCCCAATCGTTTTCTGCCGCCGAAGGTGCGTGTGCTGATCGACCATCTGGTCGCTCGACTTGCGCCATCTACATAGCGAGTGGGCGTAAAAAAACCGGCGCGAGGCCGGTTTTGCTTGCGGGCGGGATCAGGGCCGCGCGAGCTTCCATGCGCCATTGGCGAAGCCATCGCCGGTCTTGTCGCCCGGCTTCGCATCCTTGGCCCAGTAGTAGAGAGGCCAGCCGTTGTAGGCCCATTGTTTCTTGCCGTCATCGCGCATCACGACGGTGTAGCCGCCCATCGGCTTGGCTGCATCAGGCGCCACCAGCGCCGGCCAATTGGTCGCGCACTGCGCATTGCAGACCGACTTGCCGCTGTTGGCGGTGTCGCGTGCGAAGGTGTACAGCGTCATGCCCGTCGGGCCGATCAGCACACCGTCGACGGTACGAGTCGGGGTGTCGGGCGCCTTGGCGGTTTGCATGCCGCCGCAGCCGGCCAGAACGGCAGCTGCGAGGATCGAAGCGCTGAGCAGTTTCATGAAGTTTCTCCTTCGGGTTAAAAGACGGGAACCGATATTTCGGTGTTTTGATGGATGCGCGAGGATGGATACAGGCTGTCGCGCGGAAGTTTAGGCCGGCCTCACGGCAACTGCCGGTAGGTCAGCATCGCAAGATTCATCAGGGTTTCGCGCGGCAGCTTTCCTGCGATGGCGTAACCGAATCCCTGGTCGACCCAGTAAAAGCTCGGTACGGGACCATCCGTCGAAAAACGGAAGGCGGATTCGCTGGTGCGTGCCGCGGGCGCGGCGGTGCCAGCGATGCTGCCGATGTACAGGGTCACACGCTGGCCCGCGGCATCTTCGAACATGAATTGAGCGCGTGCGCCAGCGTCGCCAGGCAGCAGTCGGCCGCCGACCAGCGTATAGCCATCTGCACTCAAATCCGGCACCTTGAGTGGTTTGTCGAGCCGACGAGAAAGCCATTGAACGAGGTGCTGCTGCTCTGCGGCGGCGACTTCCACCGGATGGCGCTTCTCGGGCGCGTACACCGCATGCGCAACCGACGCCGCGTGTACGAACTCTCTGGCCTGTGGGGCGCGCGCAAGTCGGGTGTCCGCCTTTGGCATCGTCCACTGCCCATTCGCAAGCCAGCCAGCGCCGAAGGCGATCAGTAGGCCTGCAGCCATGCTGCCCCAGCGCATCCAGCGAGCTTTTTGGGTCTGCTGCCGCGCCACCAGAGCGGCTGCAGAAAGCAGCGACTCCGGCACCGCTTCCTCGAGCACGTTCTGGTGCAGTGAGCGCAGCGCTTCACGCTGCCCATGCCAAGCGCGCGCATCGTCGCTGTCTTCAGCTGGCGAGGAACGGAAAGGCGGCGTGTTCATGGACATATACGGCAGATGTCATTTGAGTCGGCGCAACCCATTTCGGTTCACCATCGGCTTCGTACCTTCCATCAGGTCGTGCAATCTGCTGCGAGCCCGCGACAGACGCGACATCACGGTGCCGATCGGGATCTCGAGGATCTTGGCCACCTGCGCATACGACAAGTCCTCCAGCGCAATCAGCAGCAGAACCGCACGCTGATCATCGGGCAGGAGCAGCACGCAGCGTTGCAAGTCGATATGCTGGTCGCGGCCACCGTCAGCGCCTCGAAGTTCATGAGCGACTTCTTCGACGTCAACAGTGGCGCGCGGCGGCGCACGCCTCGTCTGGTTGGCAAACACGTTGTGCATCAGCGTGAACAGCCAAGCGCGCAGGTCGCTGTCGGCAGCCCAGAGGCGCCATTTGCTGCACGCTCGCTCGAGGGTGTCCTGAACGAGATCGTCTGCGGCCCACGCGTCGCCGGTCAGGGCGCGCGCATAGCGGCGCAGGCCCGGAATCTGGTCGATCAGGAGATGCGTGTCCATGCCGCATGAACACCTGTCGCGCCGACCTTATTCCACCGACGGCGCGAAAATTGCCCGTTCAGCGGTTGCGGCTCTTCATCGCGCGTTCAACTTCGCGCTTGCCTTCGCGGTCCTTGATCGTGTCGCGCTTGTCGTGCTCGGCCTTGCCCTTGGCCAGCGCGATCTCGCACTTCACCTTGCCGGCCTTCCAGTGCAGGTTGAGCGGCACCAGGGTGAAGCCCTTCTGCTCCACCTTGCCGATCAGCCGTTTGATCTGCTCCTTGTGCAGCAGCAGCTTCTTGGTGCGGACCGAATCCGGGTTGACATGGGTCGAGGCCGAATGCAGCGGATTGATCTGGCAGCCGATCACGAACAGTTCGCCGTCGCGGATCACCACATAACCGTCGGTGAGCTGAACCTTGCCTTCGCGCAGCGACT
>JAZKDL010000059.1:0-8731 GCA_040387575.1 Pseudomonadota bacterium | reverse complement strand
CCGGCAACGTCGCGACCGAGGACGTGGTCTACATGCTGCAGGGCATGGGCATCGAGACCGGCATCGATCTCGACCTGCTGATCGACGCGGGCGTGTACATCAGCGAGGCGCTGGGGCGCAAGACGGGGTCGCGCGTGGCGACCGCGCAGCGGGCGAGGTCATCTTGACGCCAGCCACGCTGATCGCGATGTCGGACACGCTCCACCCGCCCGCGAGATTTCGGCACGCCATGATCCTGCGCCACGCGCATACCCACACCGGACCCTCCACCGAATGAAAGCCAACATCCGACGACTCGTCGTCCAACTCGACGAAACCCACAGCGAGATGGGCCGCACGCTTGCACGTCCGACGCGACGCGCCGTGGCGATCGCGGTGATCGACAACCCCTATGCGGGCCGCTACAGCGAATCGCTCGACGAACTGGTGCAGATCGGCGAAGAGCTCGGTGCGCTGCTGGGGCAGCGCGCAGTTGCAGCGCTGGGCATCGCACCGGCCGAGGCGCACAGCTATGGCAAGGCGGCGATCGTCGGCGAGGCCGGCGAGATCGAGCATGCCGCAGCCATCCTTCATCCCCGGCTCGGTGCGCCATTGAGGCTGGCGGTGGAGAAGGGCGCCGCGCTGGTGCCGTCGGCCAAGAAGCGGGGCACGCTGGGCACGTCGATCGATCTGCCGCTCGGGCACAAGGATGCGGCCTGGGTGGCCAGCCACTTCGACGCGATCGAAGTACGGGTGCCGGATGCGCCCGGCGCGCATGAGATCGTTGTCGCCGTCGCGGTGACCGACAGCGGTCGGCCGCTCGCGCGCATCGGCGGACTGCAGGTCGATCAGATCAAGGGCGAGGACGGTTTGCGCTGAAGCGCCCCGGCGAGTCGCGCACCCTCTGCCGTGCGGGTCAGCTGGCAGCGAGCTCGGCGCAGCCGAACAGCGCCTTCGCCAGGTCCGCGGCGCGACGCTGCAACGGCGTCAGGCTGCGATCCGCGGGCGTGACCAATGCCAGCTCGATCTGGATTTCGGGTGCCACGATGCGTTGCACGATGAGGTCGGTCCGGTGGTTGATGCCGGTCACCGCGCTGCTGGTCGCCACCGTGTGGCCGACGCCCTCGGCAACCAGTTCGAAGATCGCGTCCAACACATCCACTTCCGATCGGATGTCCAGCGGCACGCCGGCGCGCGCAGCTTCGAGTTCGATCGCGCGCCGGACTGCATAGGCCCGCGATGGCAGGAGCAGCGGCACCTTCCGGAGTTCGCCGATCGCGACGGTCTCCGCGACCGACCCGACGGCTTTCTTTCCGACCACGTAGAGGTGCTGGCGCCGCAGCACCGTGACGTCATGTGCCGCAGGCGCAATCGGGTCGTGCGCCACGATGAAATCCAGCCGTGCCGCACGCAGTTGGTCACCCAGTGCGAGCGAGAGCTGATTGGAGATCGTCAGCGTTGCATTGGGCAGTTCGGTTCTGAACCGGCGCACGTACTCGGCCACCAGCTTGCGCCCGACGCTGGGCGTCATGCCGCAGGCCACGTGGCCGGTGAAGCGCCGATCGTCACCTTGCAGCACCTGGATCGCCGCGTCCGCGGCATGCAGCACGCCATAGGCCTGCTCGAGGAAGCGCGCACCCATCGCCGTGAGTTCGACACCGCGGCCATTGCGGTGCAGGAGGCTGGCTTGCAAGTCCAGTTCGAGCGCGCGCACCTGACGGCTGAGCGTGGGCTGTGCGACATCGAGGACATCAGAAGCCTTGGCAAAGCTGCCGAGCTCGGCGACGCGCACGAAGTACCGGAGTTGTTTGAGATCCATGTGCGCATCAATGCAAATTGCGCGCCATTGTGCGTCCTGCCACTCACTTTTTGCATTTCTGAAACCGCGACTCCGTCATTCCCTGAACCGGTCCGTCTCCCTAGCATCCGATGGGCCAGGACGCATGCAGCAAAGCACGCGGATCCATACCCACCGATTCCCATTGCGACCATTCACGATGAACCGATTCAAGACCCGTCTCGGGCGATTGCTGACGGCGATGAGCCTGCTCGTTGCGGCCCACGCACAAGCCTTTCCGGATCGCCCCGTGACGCTCGTCGTACCGGGCACGCCGGGCGGGCTCACGGACACGCTCGCGCGCCTCATCGCACCGAAGTTCGCCGAGGCCTGGGGCCAGCCGGTGGTCGTCGAGAACCGGCCCGGTGCCGGTGCGCTCATCGGCACGCAGTACGCGATGCGCGCCAAGCCGGATGGTCATACGCTGCTGATGGGTTCGACCGACGTGCTCACGCTGCCGCTGCTCAACAGGAACATCGCGATCGACACGCTCAACGGGCTGCAGCCGATCGGTCGCATTGCATCGATGCCGTTGCTGATGCTCGGGTCGTCACGTGTCGCTGCCCGTACGCTGCCCGAACTCGTGGAGGCGATGCGCAAGGCGCCTGGCCGCTATACGTACGCGTCCAACGGCAATGCTTCGATCCTTCAGCTCTATGCCGAGATGTACAGCCACGAGGTCGGCGCCAAGCTGCTGCACGTTCCCTACCGGGGCGCCGTCGAGGCAACGCAGGCGCTCGCCAGCGGGGAAGTCGACTTCCTGATTCAACCCGCCACCGGCAACGTGCTGGGGCAGATCGCGGCAGGGCGCGCGACGCCCTACGCCGTGCTGTCTGCAGAGCGGCTCGCAGCGCTGCCCGATCTGCCCACGATCTCGGAGCTCGGCTGGCCCAGGCTCACCACGGAACTCTGGTATGGCCTGTTCGCGCCCGCCAACGTGCCGCGTGCGATCGTCGAGCAGATCAATTCGGACCTGCGCGCGCTCATCCGGTCGGACGACGTCGGCAAGCGATTGGCAGCCTACGGACTGTCCCCGCGTCCGATGGGTGCGGCCGAGTTCTCCAGCTTCTATCTGCAGGAGCACCGGCAGTGGGAGAAGGTCATCCGCGACGCTGGAATCCAGGCGAACTGACGGCCTTTCGCACGCTCTTCCACCGGACAAGTCATGCGCTCCGGGCCTGTGAATCGCCCGCCCACCGTTCATCGAATCTCTGCCGAGAGACGACCCGTTTTCATCGATCCCATCAGGAGTTTGAACACATGAAGATTGCCATTGCCGCCATCGTCCTTGCGCTGGCCGGCACCACGGTACCGGTGCTTTGCGGCGCGCAGCCGATCAGGCCCGTCAACTGGCTCGCCGATGTGACGACGCTGGACCCGCATCAAGGCCTGGATTTGAGTGCGAACTACTTCCAGGTCAACCTGTACGACACGCTGTATCGGCATGAGGACGATCCCGCCGTGATGCAGCCATGGCTCGCCAGGAGCCACACGATGTCGGCCGATGGCAAGGTCTGGGAATTCAAGCTGCGCGACGGTGTCAAGTTCCATGACGGCTCACCGCTGACGGCCGAGGATGTGGTCTACAGCTTCCAGCGCGCGATTGCGATCCGACGCGGAGCGGGCGCGTTGTTCGCGCCGATCCTGAAGCCCGAGAACATCGTCGCGCTCGACCCCTTGACCGTGCGATTCACGCTCGACAGCGCCTTCGGTCCTTTCCTCAATGGCGTCCCGACCGTGTCGATCGTCAATGCGCGCCTGGTTCGCAAGAACACGGTCGGCAACGACTGGGGTGCGGCCTGGCTCGGCTCGAACGAGGCCGGCTCGGGCGCCTACACGCTTGCGCCCGGCAGCTTCAAGCCTTCGGCCGCGGCGGAACTGCGGCGCTTCGATGGCCACTTCCTGGGCTGGGCCGACAACCCGCGCGCACCCAACGTGGTCTATGCCCGCCCGTTCGGTAGTAGCGCGTCTGCCGCCATGGCCGTGATCAGCGGTTCTGCCGACGTGACCAACACGTACATGGAAGGCGAGGACATCGACCGCATCCAGGCATCGAGGACGGCCGTCGTGAAGAAGAACGATTCGATGCGCAATTCGTTCATCCACATCAACAACACCAAGCCGCCGCTGGACAACAAGAACTTTCGCAAGTGTCTGTCGTACGCGTTCAACTATGACGCGATGGGCGCGGTCTTCAAGAACACGACCGTGCGCAACCCGACGCCGCTGCCGACCGGCATGTGGGGCATTCCGTCCGACGTCAAGGGCTACACCTACGACCTGAAGAAAGCCAAGGAGTTCTGCGACAAGGCGCGCGCCGAAGGTGCACCCGTGGACCGCGAACTCGACTTCTATGCCATGGCGACCATCGACGCGGTGTCGGTCACGGCACAGCTCTACCAGGGCGAACTGCAGAAGATCGGCGTGAAGCTGAAGGTCATCACGCAGCCGTGGTCCAACATCATCGGATCGACCGCCAAGCCGGAGAGCTCGCCCGACCTGTGGATGAGCTGGATTGCGCAGTACTACCCCGACCCGGACAACTGGCTCGGCCAGACCTACGACAGCGCCGCGCATGGCAGCTGGCGGGGCAGCGCCTATTACAAGAACGCGAAGGTCGACGACCTGTTGCGGAAGGCGCGCGGCCTGCAGGACCAGGCCCAACGCGCACCGCTTTACGAGCAGGCGGTTCGCCAGATCGTCGACGACGCACCGGCGATCTGGGTGTTCAAGTCGCTGGACATCCGCGGCATGAGCAAGCGGGTCGAGGAGGGCTATCGCTACTCGTCGATCCACTACGGCAACGAGATGCGCTGGCTCAAGGTCAAGAACTGATGGCCTCGTTCATCCTGAAACGGCTGCTGACGGTGATCCCGTCCCTGATCGGGCTGTTGGCACTGGCCTTCGTCATGATCCGCGTGCTGCCGGCCGACCCCGCCGTCGCCCTCGCGGGCGACCAGGCCACGCCGCAGATGATCGCGCAGATCCGCGAGGCCTACGGCTTCGACCGGCCCTTGCTCGAACAGTTCTGGCTGTATCTGGGACGCGTCGCCCACTTCGACTTCGGCGTGAGCATCTACTCGCAGCGCGAGGTGGCACTCGACATGGTCGACCGCCTGCCGGCCACGTTGGAGCTCACGTTCGCCAGCCTGCTGGTGTCTGTTGCCGTCGGCATTCCGCTGGGCGTGATTGCGGCGACCCATCACAACCGCTGGCCCGATTTCGTGATCCGCATCGGCACCGTCGCCGGCATCGGCATCGCATCGTTCTGGTTCGCGATCATGCTGCAGCTGCTCTTCACGATGGAGCTCGACTGGCTGCCGCTGAGCGGGCGTCTGAGCAACGAACTCACGCCGCCGCCCTTCGTGACCGGCCTCTACCTGATCGACGCATTGATCGCATTCGACTTCGAGGCGTGGACGGATGCGCTGCGCCATCTGGCGATGCCGACGATGACGCTGGCCGTCGCAGGCATCACGACCATCGCGCGCTTCACGCGTGCCGGCATGCTCGAAGTCCTGCAGAAGGATTTCATCACCTACGAGCGGGCGGCAGGCTATCCGGCGCGTCGCGTGGTGTGGATCTACGCGCTGCGTGCATCGATCGGCAATGCGGTGACGCAGATCGGGCTGCTCTTCGGTGCGCTGATCGCCGGCAGCATCATCGTCGAGACGATCTTCGTGTGGCCGGGCATCGGCACGTACGTGGCGCAGGCGATCTTCGCGGCCGACTACAAGCCGATGCTGGCCGTCACCTTGCTGGTCGGGCTGGTCTATGCGCTGGTCAACATCGGCGTGGACATCCTGCTGGCGTTCCTCGACCCGCGCGTGAGGGCACAAGGATGAACATCCTGCTGAAGAAATGGGCGCGGGATCTGCCCGCGGTCCTCGGCACGCTGATCATCGCCGTGTTCATCGTGGTGGCGCTGTTCGCACCGTGGCTCGCCCCCTTTCCGGGCGACGCGACCGCGATCCATCCGGAACTCCGGCTGCAGGCACCGAATGCACAGCACTGGTTCGGCACCGACAACCTCGGTCGCGACATCCTGTCGCGGGTCATCCTCGGCACACGCGCGGCGCTGTTCTCCAGCCTCGCGGTGATCGGCATCGCGATGCTCATCGGCATATCGCTCGGGCTGGTCGCCGGCTATGTCGACGGCTGGGTTTCGCACGCCATCACCGGCATCACCGATGTCTTCCTGGCGGTGCCGCAACTGTTGCTCGCGCTGGCGGTCGCCACGCTGGTGGGCAGCGGCCGCGTGAGCGCGATGCTCGCATTGACGCTGACCTACTGGCCGTTCTTCACGCGCCTGGTCTATTCGGAAACCCGACGGTTGCGTGACGCGCTGTTCATCGATGCGCTGCGCGGCATGGGTGCGGGAAGCGCGCGCATCGTGTTCGCGCATATCCTGCCCAACCTGCTGTCGGCCGTGATCGTGCGTGCGACGATCGGCCTCGGGCTCACCATCCTGGTGGCTGCGTCGCTCGGCTTCCTGGGCGTCGGCGCCGCGCCGCCCGACCCGGACTGGGGCCTGGCCATCGCCCAGAGCCAGAACTACCTGCCGCGGGCCTGGTGGTTCGTTACCTTCCCCGGCCTCGCCATCCTGCTGACCGTCCTGGGCTTCAACCTGATCGGTGACGGCTTGCGCGATCTGGTCGACCCGCGCCTGCGGAGGTCGCGATGAGCACCGCGGCACTCGAGGTGAAAGGCCTTCGAATCACCGCACGGACCGACGAGGGGCCGGCGAGCCTGCTCGATGGCGTCGGCTTCACCGTGCGGCCCGGGACCATCATGGGCCTGGTGGGCGAGTCGGGCTGCGGCAAGTCGACCACGTCGAAGGCGATCCTCGGCATCCTCTCGTCCAACGTGAAGGTCGAGCAGGGACAGGTGCTTCTGCATGGCGAGGACATCCTCGGCCTCAGCGAGCGGCAGCTGTTCAAGGTGCGCGGAAGCGGCATCGCCTTCATTCCGCAGGATCCCTATCTGGCGGTCAACCCGGTCTTCACGATCGGGCGGCAGCTGCTGGAAATCATGCGCTGGCATGCACCCGGTCCACAGGCGCACGAGACCGAGCGCGTGCCTGCGCGCCTGCACCGCAGCCGGCTGATCGCACTCATGAAGCGCGTGCAGTTGCCCGATCCAGAAGGGGCGCTCGAGCGTTACCCGCACCAGTTCTCCGGCGGACAGCGTCAGCGGCTGCTGATCGTCGCGGCGCTGTGCTGCGACCCGCGCGTGGTGATCGCCGACGAGCCGACCACCGCGCTCGACGTGACCACGCAGAACGAGATCCTTTTGTTGCTCAAGGAGATCGTCGCGGAGCGTGGGCTTTCGATGCTGTTCGTCACGCACGACCTGGGCGTGGTGGCGCAGCTGTGCGACGACCTGACCGTGATGTATGCCGGCCAGACGGTCGAGACCGGCCCGACCGCCCGCGTGCTGAACCATCCGCGACACCCGTATACGGCGGCGCTGATCGCCTGTCATCCGGAACGCAGCGGTGGCCTGGTGGGCATACCTGGGTCCGTCCCCTCGCCGCTGAATGCGCCGCCGGGGTGCCGTTACGAAGCGCGCTGCGGCAGCGCGCAGGCTGGCTGCACCGTCCGCCCTCCGTATCTGAGACCGGTCGCCCGCGGCCATCTCGTGAACTGCATCCACTTCGACGATCTCGACGCCCGGGAGGCCGCATGACCACAGGCAAAACGCTTCTCCAGGTCGAGAACCTGGAAGTCAGCTACACGGCACCGCGGCGCTTCCTGCGCGCAGCCGCTGCACCGGTGCAGGCCGTGGCGGGTATCGATCTGCGGCTCGAGGAAGGCGAGATCCTGGGCGTGATCGGCGAGTCGGGCTGTGGCAAGACGACGTTGGCGCGCACGCTGCTGGGATTGCAGCGCGAATCGGCCGGCCGGATCCTGCTGGACGACCACGAAGTGAGCGGTCTGGACCCGCGAGTGGCCCGATTGCGGCGGCGCGCCATCCAGTACGTGCACCAGGACGCGGCCGCCGCGCTCGACCCCTGGTGGAGCATCGGCAGCGCGCTCGCCGAGGGGCTGGACATCCATCGCCTGGGCGATCGCAAGCAGCGCCATGCGAAGGTGCGCGCGACGTTGGAAGCGGTCGGGCTCGACCCGGCGGTGGCACGCCGCTTTCCGCACGAATTCTCGGGCGGTCAGCTGCGGCGCATCGCGCTCGCGCGCATCCTGCTGCTGCAGCCGCGCCTCGTGATCCTGGACGAACCCACCGCCGGGCTCGACATGTCGGTCCAGTCCCGCGTGCTCAAGCTCATCCTCGATCTGCGTGACCGGTTCGGCCTCACCTACCTGTTCATCTCGCACGATCTGTCGGTGATCCGCAACGTGTGCAACCGCGTGGCGATCATGTACCTCGGCCGCATCGTCGAAAGCGGGCCGACGCAGGCGGTGTTCGCGCACCCGAAGCATCCCTACCCCCGCGCGTTGCTGGGCGCTGCGCCCCGGCTCGACGGCGTGATGCCCGCGCGGGCACCGCTGGCCGGCGAACCGCCGAGCGCCGCGCGCCGTCCGCAGGGCTGTGCGTTCCACACGCGCTGCGCCCATGCGGTGCCGGACTGTGCCAGTGCGGTTCCAGAAATGACACCCGCCGGCCAACCTGGGCACACCGTGGGCTGCAGCCGCTGGGAGCAGATCGACCCCGAGCGCGGCGCAGCGATTCCGCTGCGCCGCCGCGCCTGAAAACGTACCGGCCATTCCTTGCATTCCCGAGACCGAAAAAGACCATGACACTCGCGACAGAACCCTACGATCCAGCCACATTCAGGCACCTGACCTTCCATGATGCCGTGCCCGCCTTCATGGCCGGAACGGATTCGCCCTCGGCCTATCTGGAGCGCTGCCTGCAGACCATCGAGGCGCGCGAGCCCGTGGTGAAAGCCTGGCAATC
>JAZKDL010000058.1:0-4129 GCA_040387575.1 Pseudomonadota bacterium | reverse complement strand
CGGGCGCCTGGTACGCCTACAACGGCGAGAAGATCGGCCAGGGCCGCGACAACGCGCGTGAGTTCCTGCGCGAGAACCCCGAGCTGTCGCGCGAGATCGAGAACAAGGTGCGCGAATCGCTGGGCATTCCGCTGCTGGCTGCCAATGCGGGTTCGGAAGAAGCCAAGGCCGAAGCCGACGCCAAGGCGAAGGCAGAAGCCAAGGCAGCCAAGCAGGCCGCCAAGGAATAAATGGGTTTTGCCGCACCGTCGCTCAAGGGCCGCGCGCTGCGGCTGCTGAGCCAGCGCGAGCACTCGCGCAGCGAGCTCGAACGCAAGCTCGCGAAGTACGAGGAAGAGCCCGGCACCCTCGCCACGGCGCTCGACGATCTGACCGCCAAGGACTTCATCAGCGAGGTGCGGGTGGTGCAGTCGGTGGTGCACCAGCGCGCGCCGCGCATGGGCGCCGCGCGCGTGCGGCAGGAACTGCAGAAGAAGGGCATTGCGCCGCAAGCGATCAGCGAAGCGGTCGCCGCGTTGCGCGACACCGAGCTGCCGCGCGCACGCGAGGTCTGGGCTCGCCGCTTCGACGCGCTGCCGACCGATCAGACCGAGCGCGCCAGGCAGGCGCGCTTCCTGATGGCCCGTGGTTTCGGCGGTGAAGTCGTCAGACGGGTTTTGTCGGACAAGGGATTCGACGAAGACACCTGAGCAGGCGTGCCGCGACAATCGGCGCCCGCACTGCTTTCGGTGCGCGTGTCGACTGCCATCCCTTGAAACGCCGCCTGCCATGATCGTCCGGAACCGCCCATCCGGGCTGAAGATATTCCTTCTCTGGCGCGGTTCGATCCTGCCGCGCATCGGGCCCGCCCTGCTGCTGAACGTGGTGATCGCGGTGCTCGTCACGCTGGCGCACGGCAGTCTCGGCGCGCTCAAGATCCCGATCGGGACCGTACCGTTCTCGCTGATCGGTCTGCCGCTCGCCATCTTTCTCGGCTTTCGCAACAGCGCGGCCTACGACCGCTTCTGGGAGGCGCGCAAGCTCTGGGGCGAGGTCATCCTGCGTGCGCGCGGCCTGGCGCGCCAATGCCAGAGCCTGATCGATGGCGAAGGGCCAGCCGAGCATCGGCGAGGTGGCCTGGACGACCTGCGCGTGCGCATGACGCTTCGCGGCGCCGCTTTCGCCCATGCGCTGCGCCATCAGTTGCGCAACACCGATCCGCAGCCCGATACCCGTGCCTATCTGCGCGATGACGAATGGCAGGCGATGCGGGGCTTTTCCAACAAGCCGCATTTCCTGTTGCTGCGCATGGGCGCCGACCTGCAGGAGGCGGTGAAGGCGGGGCGCATCGAGCCCTGCCTGGCCGCCAACGTCGACGACACGCTGTCGGCGCTGGGCGGCGCGGCCGCCGCCTGCGAGCGCATCCGCGGCACGCCGATCCCGTTCGCCTACACGCTGCTGCTGCACCGCACGGCCTATCTGTACTGCTACCTGCTGCCCTTTGGGCTGGTCGATGCGATCGGCTTCATGACGCCTTTCGTGGTGCTGATCATTGCCTACACATTCTTCGGGCTGGACGCGCTCGGCGACGAGATCGAGGAGCCGTTCGGCCTGGAGCCGAACGACTTGCCGCTCGAGACGCTCTGCCGTGCGCTCGAGATCGACCTGCGTGAGTCGGTCGGCGACGTGGCGCCGCCGCCGTTGACGCCGGTCGACTACTGCCTGCGCTGAGCGACCAGCGCCGATCGATCGCCGATTCCTTCCGCTGCGAAAGTACCCCGCGCCGTCTTGCGAAAGCCGTATCCGCCGATGCCGCGGACTATGCGTTCGTCTCGTCCGGTGCGGCTTCTGCCCGATGCGAGCCGATGTCGCGCACGTTCTTCTGCACAGCGACCGCGCCGAACAGGGCCAGGAGGAAGGCCATGGCATAGAAGCCCTTTTCACTGTTGGCGAGCGAGGCGTTGAACAGGCCGACGGCCAGCAACGCCACGGCGAGCAACAGAGACAACCAGCACAGGCTGTAGTAGATGCCGGTGACGGCGATGCCTTCGAGTCGGTCGCGCACCGATTTCTGCAGCGACACCGCCGAGAAGAGGCCATACATCAGGATGACGAAGTAGTAGCCTTTTTCGTTGAGCTGCATCGATGCGTTCCACAAGCCGATCAAGTACACGATGGCGCCGACGAAGAGCGCAGCCCACGATGCTGCGGTGAACGCGCCAGTAGGTTTCTGGATTGAGGCTGACATGACTTCTCCCGGTTGTGAAGGCCCGGATGATATCGATTTCGAGCGCCGCTATCCCGGCTGCAAGGCCCGTTCCAATTGCGAAGCTTGCTATCAAATGTGAAGCAAATGTGAACAGGACCGTGGTCCGTATCAGGCCCTGTTCGTTGTCAGCAAGACCGCGCCACGTGTCGCTCGTGGATTGCCGCTGGAATTCAGAGGCCCAGCATCAATTCCAGGTTCTGCACCGCGGCGCCGCTGGCGCCCTTGCCCAGGTTGTCGAGGCGCGCGATCACCACCGCATGGCGATGGTCCTCGTTCGGGAACACGCGCAACTCGAGCTTGTTGGTGTCGTTGAGCGCCGTCGGCTCGAGCTTGCCGTCGTCGGTCGGCGGCAGCACCTGCACGTACTGACCTGGCGTGTTGCTCTTCGCGTAGTGCGCAGCCAGCGCATCGTGCAGGTCGGCGGCCTTCGGCTTGCCGGGCAGGTCGTCCAGATGCAACGGCAACTGGACCAGCATGCCTTGCTTGAAGTTGCCCACCGACGGAATGAAGACCGGCCGGCGCGTGAGGCCGGTGAACTTCATGATTTCCGGGATGTGCTTGTGCTTCAGGCCCAGCGCGTAGGTTTCGAAAGGCGGCGCTTCGCCCTTTTCATACGCTTCGATCATCGTGCGGCCACCACCCGAGTAGCCACTGACGGAGGGCAGCGCGATGGGGAAGTCGGCCGGCAGGATGCCCGCATCGACCAGCGGGCGCACGATGGCGATCGCACCCGTGGCGTAGCAGCCCGGGTTGCCCACGCGGTCGGCCTGCGCCACGGCTTGCCAATGGCCTTCGACCAGTTCCGGGAAGCCGAAGGTCCAGTGGGGATTTGTGCGGTGCGCGGTCGACGCATCGATGATCTTGGGCTTCGCGCCGGTCAATTGATCGATCAGCGCCACCGACTCGATCGCCGCATCGTCGTGGAGGCACAGCACCACGAGGTCGACACCGGCCATCAGGTCGCGCTTGGCGTTCGCATTTTTTCGCAATTCCGGCGCGATGCTCACAACTTCGATCTGCGGCATCTTGGCGAGCCGCTCGCGGATCTGGAGGCCGGTGGTACCGGCCTCGCCATCGATGAAAACCTTGGCCATGGTGTTTGTACTCGGGAGGATCTACGTATTGACCGCGTCGGCAACTCGGGCTTGGTGCGGCGCACCATGATACATTCCTGCGTTGTCCCCCGCCCCCGCCTGCCAGGCGCCGTGGCCCGCGGACAGCAAAGCCCAACCAGCTTCCGTTCTCAACCCCCCGTTCCGAGAGACACCTCATGAAGATTCACGAGTACCAGGGCAAGGAAATCCTTGCCAAGTTCGGCGTGCCTGTGCCGCGTGGCATTCCGGCTTACACGGTCCAGGAGGCCGTCGAAGCCGCCCAGAAACTTGGCGGCCCGGTGTGGGTGGTCAAGGCCCAGATCCACGCGGGTGGCCGCGGCAAGGGTGGCGGCGTCAAGGTCGCCAAGACCATCGAAGACGTGAAGCGCATTGCCGGCGAAATCCTCGGCATGCAGCTCATCACGCACCAGACCGGCCCCGAAGGCCAGAAGGTTCGCCGCCTCTACATCGAAGACGGCGCCGACATCAACAAGGAATACTACATTTCCGCGGTGACCGACCGTGCCACGCAGAAGGTCGCCTTCATCGCGTCGAGCGAAGGCGGCATGGACATCGAAGAAGTCGCTCATTCGACTCCCGAGAAGATCATCACGGTCTTCGCCGACCCGCAACTCGGCCTGACCGACGCGCAAGCCAAGGAAATCTCCGATGGCATCGGCATGCCGGCCGATTCGACCGCGCAGACGGTCGACATCCTCAAGAAGCTCTACACCTGCTACATGGAGACGGACGCCTCGCTGGTCGAGATCAACCCGCTCAACCGTGA
>JAZKDL010000057.1:0-3944 GCA_040387575.1 Pseudomonadota bacterium | reverse complement strand
CCGCTGCGCCACGTCGAAGCCGGCGTGCTCGATGTCGCGTATTTCGAGACCGGCCCGGCCGACGGGCCGCCCGTGCTGCTCATGCACGGCTTTCCCTACGACATCCACACCTATGCGGAAGTCGCGCCGATGCTCGCCTCGGCGGGCTGCCGCGTGGTCGTGCCCTACTTGCGCGGCTACGGCGCGACGCGCTTCCTGAGCGATGCAACGCCGCGCTCGGGTGAGCAGGCCGCGTTGGGCGCGGACTTGCTGGCGCTGCTCGATGCGCTCGCCATTCGGCGCGCCGTGCTGGCGGGCTACGACTGGGGCGGCCGTGCGGCCTGCGTGGTCGCAGCACTTTGGCCGGAGCGCTGCGCCGGACTGGTGTCCTTCAACAGCTACAACATCCAGAACATCGCGCGCGCCCTGGAGCCCGACACGCCGGCCAACGAGCACAGCCTCTGGTACCAGTACTACTTCCACAGCGAGCGCGGCCGGGCCGGGCTCGAGAAAGACCGCAAGGGATTCACCAGGCTGCTGTGGAAGCTCTGGTCGCCGACCTGGAAGTTCGACGACGCCACCTTCGAGCGCAGCGCCGCGGCCTTCGATCATCCGGACTTCGTTGACGTCGTGATCCAGTCGTACCGGCATCGCTTCGGGCTCGTCGACGGGGATCCGGCCTATGCCGACATCGAACGTCGACTGGCCGCGCAACCGGCGATCACCGTGCCCACCATCACCTTCGACGGCATCGACGACGGCGTGCGTCCGCCCTCGCCGCCCTCGGCCCATGCGCACCGCTTCAGCGGCCCTCGCACGCACCGGCTGGTGCCGGGCGTGGGCCACAACATGCCGCAAGAGGCGCCGCGCGTGTTCGCCGATGCGGTCCTCGAACTCGTCGCACCGCTGCGCTGAACAGCATTGAATCTCACCGAATGACAGACATCCTGAAGACCCTTTCCGAACACCGCAGCTTCGGCGGCGTGCAACGCTTCCACGAGCATGCCTCGCGCGAGATCGGCCTGCCGATGCGCTTCTCGGTGTTCCTGCCGCCGCAAGCTGCGCAAGGCCCGGTGCCAGCGCTGATCTACCTCGCGGGCCTGACCTGCAACGAGGAGACCTTCATGGTGAAGGCCGGCGCGCAGCGGCTCGCGGCCGAGCTCGGCATCGCGTTGATCGCGCCCGACACCAGCCCGCGCGGCGCCGCAGCCGAAGGCATCGACGGCGCCACCGCGAGTTGGGACTTCGGCATCGGCGCTGGCTTCTATCTCGACGCGACGCAAGCGCCGTGGGCCACGCACTGGCGCATGGAAAGCTACCTGATCGACGAACTGCTGCCGCTGCTGGCCGCCGAGTTGCCGATCGACGCCAACCGGCTCGGCCTCTTCGGGCACTCGATGGGCGGGCACGGCGCGCTCACGCTGGCGCTGCGCCATCCGGGCCTGTTCAAGTCGCTATCGGCCTTCGCACCGATCTGCGCCCCGACGCAATGCCCGTGGGGCCACAAGGCATTCGGCGCCTACCTCGGCACCGACCGCACGGCCTGGCAGGAACACGACGCCACGGTGCTGATGCAGAACCAGCCGATCGCGCCCTTCCCGTCCGGCATCCTGATCGACCAGGGCCTGGCCGACAAATTCCTCGCGGAGCAGCTGCATCCCGCGCTGTTCGAGGCGGCCTGCGAAGGCATCGGCCAACCACTCGAACTGCGACGCCATCCGGGCTACGACCACGGCTACTACTTCATCCAGAGCTTCATCGCCGACCACCTCGCGCACCACGCGAAGGTGCTGGTCGGCTGAGCCGGCCTGCAGCAGTGAAGCCAAGTCGACGCGCGTCCGAACGTCCATGAGCAGCTTCGTCGATACCCTGCCCGAGGTCTTCGAACGATTCGGCCGTGTGGTCGCGCGGCGCATGTTCGGCGGGCACGGCATCTTCCACGACGGCCGGATGCTCGCACTGGTCATCGGCGACACGCTGTACCTCAAGACCGATGCCGAAAGCGCGCCGCATTTCGACCGGCTGCAACTGCCCGCTTTCAGCTACGAGCGCCAGGGCAAGCTGACGCAACTGTCCTACCGCGAAGCGCCCGCCGAGATCTTCGAGGACCGCGACGAGGCGGCGCTCTGGGCACGCCGTGCCTGGGAAGCCGCGCTGCGATCGGGCCAGCCGCCGAAGTCCGCCAAGCCTCGCCAACCGGCCGCGAAGAAGAAAGCCGCGGCCAGGAAAACGCCAGCCCGGCGGACCGGCAAAAGCACCAGCACCCGCACCCGCACCCGCAGAAACAAGCCATGAATACACGACCGCCACCGCTGCCGACCAAGGAAGAGATCGCGCTGCTCGACGTGTTCGAAGGCCTCGGCCTGCGCGACATCGACGTGGTCTCGACAGCGCAGCAGGCCGCCGTCGCGCTCGACGAAATCGGCCGACTCGACACGGTCGGCTTCGACACCGAGTCGAAGCCGACCTTCCTGAAGAACGAAGTGTCGAGCGGCCCGCACACGGTGCAGTTCGCGTCGCTGCAACGCGCCTGGGTTTTCCAGCTGCACGACGTCGATTGCCGCGCCGCCGCAGCGAGCCTGCTGGCGTCGAGCGCGTTGACCAAGATCGGCTTCGGCCTGGCCGGCGACCGCACGCAGATCCGGCACACGCTCGGCGTGGAGCCGCAGGCGGTGGTCGACCTCGACACGGTCTTCAAGCGCCGTGGCTACCGCAATTCGGTCGGTGTGAAGACCGCCGTGGCGCTGGTGTTCAACCGCCGCTTCGTGAAGTCGCGCAAGCAGACGACATCGAACTGGTCGCAGCGGCAGCTCTCCGAAGGCCAGGTGAGTTATGCCGCCAACGACGCCTTCGCCGCGATGTGCGTGGCGGATGCACTCGGGCTCGACGCGGCGACGCTCACGCCGATGCCGCTGTCCGATTGAGCGCCTCGGCGGCAGAAGCCGCTAGAACAGGCTTCCCTGCCCGACGGCGCCCGGCGGCCGGAACGCCGTCATGTCCATCGTGAAGCGCTGGCGGTTGAAGCCGATGCGCTGCGTCGCCTTTTCGAAGCGCTGGCGGATCAGGTCGGCCCAGAGGCCGCTGCCCTTCATGCGGGTTGCGAAGTCGGCGTCGTAGTCCTTGCCGCCGCGCATCTCGCGGATGCGCGCCATGATGCGGTCGGCGCGCTGCGGGTAATGCAGTTCGAGCCACTCCTTGAACAGCGGCGCCACCTCCCAGGGCAGCCGGATCACCGTGTAGAAAGCGCTGCGCGCGCCGGCCTCCCAGGCGGCTTCGAGCACATGTTCCATGTCTTCCGTGACGAACGGGATCTGCGGCGCCACGCTGACGCCGACCGGCACACCTGCCTCGGCCAGGGTGCGGATGGTCCGCAGCCGGCGGTGCGGCGCGGCGGCACGCGGTTCGAGCTTGCGGGCCAGCGTGGCGTCGAGCGTGGTCATCGTCACGTAGACGGCGGCCAGATGCTCGGCGGCCATCGGCGCGATCAGGTCGAGGTCGAGTTCGACCGCGCTGGACTTGGTCACGAGCCCGAACGGATGGCGCGCCTCGCGCAGCACTTCGATGACGCCGCGCGTGAGTCGCAGTTCGCGCTCGATCGGCTGGTAGCAGTCGGTTGCGGTGCCGATGGCGAGTTGGGTCGGGCGATAGTTTTTGCGTCCTAGCTCGGCGCGCAGCACTTCGGCGATGTTGCGCTTGGCGATCAGCTTGGTCTCGAAATCGAGACCCGGCGACATGTTCAGGTAGCTGTGGGTCGGCCGCGCGAAGCAGTAGATGCAGCCGTGCTCGCAGCCGCGGTACGGGTTGAGCGACTGCTCGAAGTAGATGTCGGGCGACTCGTTGCCGCTGAGGGCCGACTTCGCGTCTTCGAAGCGCACCTCGGTCTGCACCGGCGCCAGCGGTTCCGAAGCGCCTTCTTCCAGCGTGCCCCAGCCATCGTCGAAGGCATTGCGCTGGTCGCGTTCGAA
>JAZKDL010000056.1:0-5659 GCA_040387575.1 Pseudomonadota bacterium | reverse complement strand
CGCCGCGTGCCCGGTGGTACGCCAGCGCGATCTTCAGCGCGGTGTCGACCGACTCCGAGCCCGAGTTGGTGAAGAACACGTGGTTCAGGTCGCCGGGCGCCAGCTCGCCGAGCCGCGAGGCCAGTTCGAACGCGCCGGTGTGGCCCATCTGGAAGCTCGACGCGTAGTCGAGCGTGTCGATCTGCGCCTTCAGCGCCGCGCTGATGCGCGGGTTGCGATGGCCGGCGTTGACGCACCAGAGCCCGGCGATGGCGTCGAGCACGCGGCGGCCGCCGACCATGTCGTAGTACAGGCCTTCGCTGCCCGCGATCAGCTGCGGCGCGCGCTTGAACTTGCGGTTGGGCGTGAAGGGCATCCAGAAGGCGTCGAGCGACGGCGTGGTCGCGGTTGCGGAGCCGGCAGGAACGGCGAGGGATGACGAGGCGTCGGCAAGTGCCATGGGATGTTTTCTCCGTTGTGGCGGTCCGTGTGTCGGGCCGTCGTGGAGCGGAATCTTAGGAATGGAAATTGTTTTTTCGACCCGGTATGTACATGGTTTTTGGCATGGCAAAAATACAAAAGAGCCGCGATCATCGAGCCCGTCGGACGCATCCGGAGAACCCTGCATGGGCCTAGACATTGAGAAACCGGTACCGCCGCTCACGCAACGCGTGAGCCGCTTCATCCTCGACCAGGCGCTGGCCGGCAGCTACCAGAACGGCCGCCACCTGACCGAGGCGGACCTGGCCAGCCGGCTGGGGATTTCGCGCACCCCGGTGCGCGCCGCGCTGCGCTTTCTGCATGAGCGCGCGGTGCTGGCGCATCTGCCGAACCGCGGCTACACGCTGGCCGCTGACCGCGAGGCGCTCGGCCTGGCGCGCCGCGACATGCCCGAGGACGAAGAGAAGACGCTGTACTACCGGCTGCTGCGCGACCGCCTGGCCGGCACGCTGCCGACCCGCGTCAACGAACTCGAACTCGCGCAGACCTACAACGTGCGCCGCCCGTTGCTGCGCAGCGTGCTCACCACCATGCTGCAGGACGGCGTGCTGCGCGGGCGCCACTACCAGCGCTGGGAATTCACCGAGACGCTCGACTCGGTCGAGAGCGAACGCGAGAGCTATCGCTTCCGCCTGACGGTCGAATGCGCCGCCCTGCGCGAGCCCGGCTTCCGCATCGACCGCGACCGGCTGCTGGCCTGCCGCGACCGCCAGCGCGCGCTGATCAGCCACGCGCCGCGCTACACCTGGATGGACTTCTTCGAAGCCAATGCCGAGCTGCACGAGCTGCTGGCCAGCGCATCGGGCAACCGCTTCATCCTCGACGCGGTGCGCCAGCAGAACCGGCTGCGGCGCATGTCCGATCTGTCGGACTACCCGCTGGTCAGCGCCGCGGCGTTGCGCAAGTCGAGCGAAGAGCACCTGCAGATCCTCGACGCGGTCGAGGCCAACGACCTGCCCGCCGCGGAGCAGCGCATGCGCGCGCACCTGAGCCGGGCCAGCGACATCCTGGAGCGCCGTGTGATCGGCGCCCTCAACGAAAAGGAATCCACATGACGCTCCCTCTCTTTGCCGATGCAGCAGATACAGCCGACGCGGCGGATGAAGCAGATGCCGCCCGCAGCGCCGCCTCGGCCACCGCCCATCACTGGCGCGACGGCTTCGTGCCGCCGACCGCATCGGGCGCTGCGCCATCGCAGTGGCGCCAGCCGCGCACCACGCCGATCTTCGAGTTTCCGCACAACCGCTGGGCCTTCTCGCACCTGCGCGAACTGCAGCCGACGCGCAACGTGCCGCGCGGGCAAGGCCCGGTCGCGCTGCTGCCGCGCGCCGAACGCGACGACCTCGACACGCTCGGCTTCGTGCCGCTGCAGGAAGGCATGCCCGCCACCTGGCAAGAGGCGCTGGCCGCGGTGCATGCCGACGGCGTGGTGGTGCTGCACCGCGGGCGCGTCGTGTACGAGCGCTACTTCGGCGCGCTGCAGGAAGACGGCCAGCACATGGCGATGTCGGTCACCAAGTCGGTGGTCGGCACCGTGGGTGCGATGCTGGCCGCCGAGGGCGTGCTCGACCCCGAGGCGATGGTCACGCACTACATCCCTGAGCTGGCCGCCAGCGCCTTCGGCACGGCCACCGTGCGGCAGGTGATGGACATGACCACCGCGCTCGACTATTCAGAGGACTACGCCGACCCCGACGCCAGCGTCTGGGGCTACGCACGCGCCGGCGAGCTGCTGCCGCGGCCCGCGGGCTATGCGGGGCCGCAGGGCTTCCGGCAGTTCCTGCAGACCGTGCCGCAACTCGGCGTGCACGGCGATGCCTTTGCCTACAAGACGGTCAACACCGATGTCCTCGGCTGGCTGATCAGCCGTGCCGCCGGGCAGTCGCTCGCCCGCTTGCTGAGCGAACGCATCTGGTCGCGACTCGGCGCCGAGCAGGACGCGGCCTTCGCGCTCGACGGCCAGGGTGCCGAGTCGGCCGGCGGCGGCCTGAGCTGCGGCTTGCGCGACCTGGCGCGCTTCGGCGAAATGATGCGGCTCGGCGGGCGCTTCAACGGCGCGCAGATCGTGCCGGAAGCGGTCGTCGACGACATCCGCCGCGGTGCGGACCCGGCGCGCTTCGCCAAGGCCGGCATGGTCCGGCTGGCGGGCTGGAGCTACCGCAACATGTGGTGGGTCGCGCACGATCCGCACGGCAGCTTCACCGCGCAAGGCATCCACGGCCAGATGCTGCACATCGATCCGGTGGCGGAGATGGTGGTCGCGCGCTTCGCGTCGCATCCGCTGGCGGCGCATGGCCATCTGCCGACGGTGATGCCGGCCTTCCGCGCGCTGGCGGCGCGGCTGATGCAGGAGGGCTGAGCGGCTCAGCGCCCGGCGATCACGTCCGCGAAGAAAGCCTGCACCGCAGGCAGTACGCCCGGGATCTTGTGCGCGACGCCGGCCACTTCGTCGAAGCGCACCGCGATGCCGTGCCGCTCCCACGACGCCTGCAGCGCGCGCAGGCGCCCGATGCGCGAAGTGCGCTCGTCGTTGATGCCGTCGATGTGGAGCGCGCTGCCGGGCGGCACCGCGATCTCCCAGGTCTCGACGTCATCGCCGCCGACCACCATCTGCACGCGCACCTGGCGCAGCGCATCGATGTCCACCGCGCGGCCGAAGCGCTCGGCCAGGTCGGCCACGCCGCGCCATGCGGGCGCCGCCAAGTCCAGCGGCGTGACCACGCCCGGCGCGCCGATCGACGCGGCCAGCAGGCGCTCCGGATGCAGATACGCGAAGCGGTGCGTGAAGTGCCCGCCGCCCGAGAAGCCGTGCAGCAGAAAGCGCGACGCGGTACGCCACTTGCGCGCGATCTCGTCGACCATCTGCAGCAGCACGAGGTCGTAGCGAATGCCGTGAGCCTCGATCCACTTGTAGCCATCGGCCGCACCCGGCGCGCCCATGCCGACCGGAAACAGCGGTGCCAGCACGATGCAGTGGTGTTCTTCGCAGAAGGCCTGGAAGGCGTCGCGGTACACGTGCGGCGTGCGGTTGCTGCCGTGCACCAGCACCACCAGCGGATAGATGCGCGCCGCGTCCTCGTCGTAGCTCTGCGGCACGTACATGCAATATGAAAAGCGCTGGTCGGCCTGCAGCGCATAGAAGGGCGTCGCGCCCCAGTCGTAATAGCTCAGCAGGCGCCCGTGGCCCGGCGTGGATTTCATGCGTTCCCTTCGGTGGGTGTCGACGTCTTCGCGGTGCCGCGCAGCCAGCGGGCGGAGTCGTCGAAGGCGCGGCCGGCCACGTCGACCGCGCCGACCATTTCCAGGAAGCCGTGGATGGTGCCGGGGTACAGCGTCGATTGCACCTCGACGCCCGCAGCCGACAGCCGCGCAGCCATCTCCACGCTGTCGTCCTGCAGCGGGTCGAGTTCGGTGATCACCAGCAAGGCCGGCGGCAGGCCTTCGAGGCGGGCGCTCAGGCTGTTCATGCGTGGGTCGCTGAAGTCTTCCGGCTTGCGCAGGTAGAGCGCCTGGAACCAGACCATCATGTAGACCGACAGGCCGTACTCGCCCGCGCCATAGCGCAGCGCCGACGCGTGATAGAGATCGGTCTGGTAGGCGCCGTAGTTCAGCAGCATGCCGCGCGGCAGCGGATGCCCTTCGTCGCGCAGCGTGAGGCAGGTGCCGAGCGACAGATTGGCACCGGCCGAGTCGCCGCCGATGACGAGTTGCGACGGGTCGATGTCGAGCGTCTGCGCATTCGTCTGCAGCCAGCGCATCACGTCGACGCATTCATCGAGCGGCTGCGGAAAGCAGGCTTCGGGCGCCAGCGAATAGGCGACGCCGATCACCGCGATGCCGGCGCGGCTCGCGTACTCGCGCATCACGCGGTCGTGCGTGTCGAGGCTGAAGAGCGCGAAGCCACCGCCGTGCAGATAGACCAGCGCGCCGGGCAGCGAGCGACTTTCAGGGTAGTGGACGCGCACGCGCACGTCGCCATGGCGCGTCGGCAGCATGTGCTCGACGGTGCGCGCCATCTCTGGGCCGCCCTGCGCGGCGGGCGCGCGCATCTTCTCGGCGATGGCCCGGCCTTCCGCGATCGGGATCAGGTGGCGCGGCGGGTATTTCTGGGCTTCGGCGCCCATCTGGCGCATCACGGCCAGCACTTGCGGATCGAGCGGCGGCGGTGCGCGGGGTGTCAGCCAATCGGGCGCGGCGGCGGTGGAGGAAGAAGCTGGAGAAGCGGGCGGTGTCACACGGAGCCTTTCGGGACTGTCTGGAGATCGGCCCGAGGCGCGGGCCGGCCGCCGGTCATCTTAGGAAGCGCAGTGTTCTTTTGCGCCTGGATGTACATGGTTTTCGGATGCGGGAAATACAAAGAACAAGGATGGCGTCCTCAGCGCTGACGGCGCCGCATCAGCCACTCGATCGTCTCGAACATCAATTCGCTCAGCAGCGCCAGCGCCGCGGCCGGCAGCGCGCCGGCGACCAGCAATGCGCGGTCGTTCAGCGCGAGGCCGGTGACGATCCGCTCGCCGAAGCCACCCGCGCCGATGAAGGCCGCGATGGTGGCGGTGCCGATCGCGATCGTGGTGGCGGTGCGCACGCCGGCGATCAGCGTCGGCAGCGCGATCGGCAGCAGCACCAGCCGCAGGTTCTGCGCGTGCGTCATGCCCAGCGCGGTGCCGGCCTGCCGCAGCCCGGCCGGCACTTCGGCCAGGCCGGTCACGGTGTTGCGCATGATCGGCAGCAGCGAATACAGCGTGAGCGCGATCAGCGCCGGCAGCGTGCCGATGGCACCGATCGCGGAGATCAGCACCGCCAGCAGCGCGAGCGACGGAATGGTCTGCAGCAGCCCGGTCACACCGAGAAGCAGCGCACGCAGCCGCAGGTGGCCGAACACCAGAACCGCGAGCGGCACTGCGATCAGGATCGCCAAGCCGACCGACACCGCGACCAGCAGCAGATGCTGCCGCGCGAGCCGTCCCAGGTCGGGGCCGAACAGCTTGGCGGTGAAGCCGCGGATCGCGCCATCGCCACCAGCAGCGCCTGCAGCACCAGCCGCCGTCGGTCCGGCGAGAAAGTCGCGCGCGATGGTGTCGAAGGCCGCACCCTGCAGTTCGGCGCGTGCGTTCATCGCGATCATTGCGTGTTCGTCGATCCGGCCTTCGAGCTTCTGCAGCGCGGCCCAAGCTTTGGG
>JAZKDL010000055.1:0-3517 GCA_040387575.1 Pseudomonadota bacterium | reverse complement strand
GCCGAAGATCTCCTGCGCGATGACGATGCCCGGGCCCTTGCCGCCGGCCGGCAGCGCGACGTAGGCCGAGAAGCTGCCGCTGCCGTCGAGGGCCGGCACTGTGATGGTTCTGCTCATGGTGGCCGCCTGCGGGGGGCAGGCGTGGGGGAGTTGTAGACATCGCATCACACCGCAAAAGTGTGGCGGCAGCTATCCGGAAAACGCAGGCCATTTGCGGTCGGCGACGACATTCGCCGCCGTTTCCGGACAGTGGCCGTCGCGCAGCGACGAATGGCCCGGCACGCCGCTGACGGACGGGCATAGCTCTTGCACGACACGAAGGCCTGCCGGCCGGGTTCGCGCTGCGGCGCGGCCGAGAGAACCGGCTCCACCCACGAGCGCTTCCGGCGCTGCGAACGAGGTACTGCCCATGTCACGCACCGTTCCGCTTCATCCGTCCCGGGCGCAGGCCTGTGCCGTTCATTGCGCCTGCGCCGCCGTCGTACCACCGGAGCGGCTGCAATGAGCCCCGCGCTTCAGACCATGGACCTGTCGCGGCTCTACCGCCGCCCGATCTTCTCGTCGAACGACATCGAGCCGTCGAAGGAATACCTGAGCCACGCGCTGGTGGAGCACGGCGTGCGTTGCGGCGCGGGTTCGGTCGATTCGTCGCTCTACAGCGCGGGCTCACGGCGGCTGCAGATGTTCATCCTGCGCTACGGGCCCGAGGTCGAGATCAACCCGAAGCCCTTCGACGGCTTCGCGCTGGTGCAGATGCCGCTGCGCGGCAGCGCCGAGATCGAGAGCGACGGCCATTGCGTTTCCATTGCGGCCGGCCAGGCCGCGGTGATCGCGCCGCGCCGCAACGTGCGCCTGCGCTGGAGCCGCGATTGCGAGCAGCTGCTGCTGCGCGTGCCGCTCGCGCTGGTGCACGACGCGGCCGTGCGCAGTGCCTGGCCCGCGCAGCCGCTGTCGGCCGGCAGCAGCGCGCCGCTGCATCCGGCGACGGTGCTCGAAGGTGGCGCGTCGGCGCAATGGGCCGGCCTGGTGCAGTCGCTGATGGAGCTGGCGCTGCCGGCCGTGGCCGCCGGCGCGACGGACGCCGATGCGGCCGCGGCCTGCAACCCGGCGTGGCTGGACCATGTGGAGCAGAGCCTTGCGTATTTCCTGCTGACGCAGCAGCGCCCGGCTGCTGGCGCTTCAACGGCGGATGACCAAGATGCCGATCACGCCGATCACCTTGATCACCTTGATCACCACAGCCGGGCCCTGATCGCCAACGCCGCGCTGCCGAGCGCCGACGAGCTGGAGCCGCCGCTGGCCGCCGCCGAGCGCTACATGCGCAGCCGCCTCTACGCGCCGCTGTCGCTCGACGATCTCGCCCGCGCCGCAGGCGTGAGCGCGCGCACGCTGCACATGTACTGCAAGCGCCGCTTCGGCGTCGGCCCGATGGTGTGGCTGCGGCACGTCCGCCTGGAAGCCGCGCGCCAGATGCTGGCGCGTGACCCGGACTGCCTCGTCACCCATGCGGCGATGGAGTTCGGCTTCGGGCATCTGGGGCGCTTCTCGGCGTACTACCGGGCGCGTTTCGGGGAACTGCCGCGGCAGACGGCGTTGGGCAAGCGGTAGGCCGCGACGGGAAACCTCGTTCCGCCTTCCTTCTGTCTTCGCCGGCCGTCTGCCGACGTCCAGGGCGGCGTGACGGCCGACGCTGCGGCGATGCGCTTCGCTCGTACAACAGGGCAACCACGTTGCGCCCTCCTGGCGCATCGACATGCATAAGGATTGCTTCATGAACCTCGGCCCCCACACCTTCCACGCGCTCTTCGAACAACTCGGCCTCCCCAGCGACGAGGCCGATGTCCAGGGCTTCATTGCGAAGCATCGGCCGCTGCCGGACACGGTGCGGCTCGCCGACGCGCCCTGGTGGACACCCGCCCAGGCGCAATTCCTGCGCGAGGAGATCCTTGAGGATGCGGACTGGGCGGAGGCCGTGGATCAACTGAATCTGGCGTTGCGGGATTAGCCGGCGGCGGCCAACCGGCGCTTGCCACCGCACTTGTACCGTCGCCCTGCCCACTTGGGGTAAGTGAACGGCTGATTTACGGCGATTTCATAGCCCCTTGGCACGCGCCAAGCCTCTTCCGGTTTGCGCTATGCAAAACCAACCCTAGTTTCCGACAATGCTGGATGATGGTTTAGGCGATGGAGTGACAACACCTTCACAGATCGGTTCGCCTGCTACGTCATTCAAATCGATCTCATACCCCAAGTAGTAATAAAGATTCTTGACAGGAAATGAGGCGGTGGTCATGAGGTTGACGCCCTCCCTCTCCAAACACTTTTCTATCAATACGATCGACCCGTCCCCGGCTTTGGCAGTCATTGATGCGGCGCTCGATTGGATGTGGCCATGTACATTGATCAATGCCATGCCGATAAACGGAAAATTAAATTTTGGGAAGGGCGGCCGTGGCCTGATCTCGTGCCGGAAATAAGATGTAGGAGTGTCGTTCGTAGAGCTTTCCCCGTCCTGCAACACGTCCTTTGAGCTCACTCGAATACAACAGGCAGACTTATTTTTTTCGTCAGCATACTGCAAGGCGGCGCTTCGAATGGAGGCGCGGGAGCTCGGTGTGTGGAGATAAATTTTATCGCCCTGAAACTCAACAAACCCGAATGACGCAGACTCGGCGAATGCGCTCGTCATGCAAGCCAAAAGCGCGCCTAAAATCAGCGTTTTAAGTACCATCATTCGGCTCCGATGTAAATTCATGGTGGGCATGTGAATTTGCGGGAGTGCAGTATTCATCGGGTCTGCTGTACCGATGACGGACTTAGCGAGTCAATTCCATTCAACAGCCGCATGAGTGCAGTGTTGTCGGCATACTTGCCGCGCAGGGATAACAAGGTACTGTCCTGTGAAGTCAAGCATGTGCTGTCAAAAATATTCGCCAAAGAATCACGCTTTGCCGCATTCTTGGAAGAGGTTGAGTCCAATTTCCTCCTCAATGACTCGCACCTTGATCTATCGTAGGCGTAGTTGCGAACATCTTCTGGCATTCTGTCGCCCCCAAGTTCGAGCAGATTTTCGTACATCCGCAGCTTGGCCGTGACTTGCGAGTTTCGGGCGTAGCGCCTTTTAAGCATGGCTAACCTTTTATCGAGGCCGATGCATATGCGTGCACCTTTCTCAATTTCTTTTCTCCGGTCTGCGTCATACGGCTCTTCACCAGCAAAGTGGGTGCAGAGTTCGCGGTCGCCCATTAGACGCAGCACATCTTTAGGGTAAGTGAATGGCTGATTTGCGGAAAGTGGTGCAGCCGATGCAGCAACGGCGAAGATTGCAAACAACGGCGCCAACGGCATTATTTTCATAATTGACGATGCTCTGTAGAATTGACAAGCACTCTGCACGAGTTGGACCCATATGCGAAACGAGTGGGTGCTTCCAATCAACTCGACCTCGGGTAGAACATGTTCATGATGAAGGTTAGCCACCATCTCCGAAGTTTCCCGTGTGCATCAATCTGACCGG
>JAZKDL010000054.1:3936-10108 GCA_040387575.1 Pseudomonadota bacterium | reverse complement strand
GATCGAGCTGCGCCCAGCGGGCCGCAACGGACCCGAGGACCGCGCTCCGATCGGTATCGGGCGCGTGCAGGCGTGCGTTCGCGGCGTTCTGTCCGGCCACGCCGAGGATGTAGTTCACCAGCGCCGATGCGCAATCGAACTGCGCGCGTTCCGGGACGCCGAGCCTCTGCAGCTGTCCGCCGACGCCCTCGAATATCTGAACCATCGCGGACTGCCACGGCGCGCGTGAGAGCTGCGTCCCGACCCAGGGATGGGCGTCGATGGCGTCGAACACGCCGAGGCCCACGGCCCGTACCGTGTCGGCCGGCGCTGCGTCGCTCGACACCTCGGCCACCGCGCGCGCGATGACGTCGTCGGCGGCGGCGGCAAGCAGTTCGTCCTTGCTGGCGACGTGCCAATAGATGGCGCCGCTGCCCGTTGCCAGATGCGCCGCGAGCGCGCGGAAGGTCAGGGCGCTCTCGCCGTCGGTGTCGAGGATCTGGATCGCGGCATCGACGATGCGCGCTTTGGAGAGCCCGTCCGTGCGCCGTTCGGCTCGCTGCGGCTGGGGTTTCGTTTTGTTCTTGATGGCCATGCGCTTCATCTTGACATGAATGGAACATTGTTCCAACATGCATGTTTTTGGAACGGCGTTCCATTCACGTTTTGAAAGCTTCTGATGACGACATCCGTCTCGATCGTCGGTGCGGGCCTGGGCGGCCTCACCCTGGCACGCGTCCTTCACGTCCACGGCATCCCGGCAACGGTCTACGAGGCGGAGCCGTCAGCCGAAGCCCGCACGCAGGGCGGCCAGCTCGACATCCACCTGCACGACGGGCAGCGAGCCCTCGAAGCGGCCGGCCTGACCGAGGCGTTCCGCGCCATCATCCGCCCCGGCGGCCAGGCATCGCGCGCGCTCGATCCGCACGGCAACGTGCTGCTGGACCAGCCTGACGACGGCACGGGCGGGCGCCCCGAGGTCCTTCGCGGAGAGCTGCGGCGCATCCTGCTGGAATCGCTGCCTGCGACGACGGTCGTGTGGGGGAAGAAGCTCGTCGGCGTCTCGGCGCTCGATGGCGGTCGGCATGAACTGAGCTTCGCGGATGGGTCGACCGTCCTCACCGAACTCCTCGTGGGCGCCGACGGTGCCTGGTCGAAGGTCCGGGCGCTGCTGTCGGACGCCGAGCCCGCGTACGTCGGCGTGACCTTCGTCGAGACCTATCTGAATGACGCGGACGAGCGGCACCGCGCGGCCGCCGAGGCGGTCGGCGGCGGCGCCATGTTCGCGTTGACGCCGGGGAAGGGCATCGTCGCGCACCGCGAGGCGGGCGGCGTCCTGCACACCTACGTCGAGTTGGAACGCTCGGCCGAATGGGTGGCCGGCATCGACTTCGGCGATGCCGCCGCAGCGACTGCCCGCATCGCGGCCGAGTTCGAAGGCTGGGCGCCGGCGCTCAGGGCGCTCATCACCGATGGCGACACCGCACCCGTTCCCCGCATGATCTACGCGCTGCCGGACGGCCATCGATGGGACCGCGTGCCCGGCGTGACGCTGCTCGGCGACGCAGCGCACCTGATGCCACCGTCCGGCGACGGCGCGAACCTCGCGATGTTCGACGGCGCCCAACTCGGCGAGGCGATCGCGGCGCACCCGGGCGACATCGAAGCGGCGCTGGCCGTCTATGAGGACGCGCTGTTTCGCCGCAGCGCAGCGGCGGCGGTGGACGCGCGCCAAACGCTGGAACTCTGCCTCGGCGAGCGCGCACCCTTCGGGCTGATCGAGTTCTTCAAGGGCGTACTCGAGGCTTCGCAGGAGAAGCGCCCGCAGCCGTAACCCGGCCGTCGATCACTACAATCAAATGAGATTCATTCTCATGACTGTAGTTTTGACCTCGTCATCCCTGCCGCTTGCGACCGAAGAGGCGCGGCACGCACAAGCGTTATTCGTCGACCATCAACCGTGGCTGCTGGGCAGGCTCCATCAGCGCCTGCGCGATCGAGCGCATGCGGAAGACGTGGCGTCGGAGACCTTCGTCAAAGTCATCAGCGCCCGTGGGCTTGCCGACATCCGGGAGCCGCGCGCGTTCCTGACCACCGTGGCCAAGCGGGTGCTCCATGAGTTCTGGCGCCGGCGCGATCTGGAGCAGGCCTATGTCGATGCGTGCCTTCACCTGCCCGATGGCCTGGCGCCGTCGCCCGAGGACAGGGCGCTGCTGCTCGAATCGCTGGCGCAGGTGATCGCGGCGCTCGACGGCATGAGCGCGCGTGCACGCCAGGCTTTCCTGCTGAGTCAGCTCGACGGCCTGACCTATGCCGAGATCGCGTTGCGCCTCGATGTGTCGGCCAGCATGGTGCGCAAGTACATGGTGCAGGGCTGGCGCGCCTGCGCGCTGGCGACCGGGATCGCACGTTGAGCGCCATTGCAGCCGGCGCCCTGGACGCGGTCACCGAAGAAGCCATCGACTGGCTGGTGCTGATGCGTTCCGGCGAAGCGACGGCGGCCGATCGGCAGGCGCTGGAAGACTGGCTCGTCCGGTCGTCGGCGCATCAGCGCGCCTGGTCGCACCTGGCCGGCACGGTCGACGCCGCATTCGCACCGGCAAGGCGTGTCAATCAGCGCCACCCTGGCCAGGCTGACACGTTGTCGGCAGCGCTGGCCGGCAGTGCCGTCAGGTCGGGCCGGCGCAGGCGCCTGCTGCAGGGCGCACTCGCCATCGGCGGTGTCGGCGTGACGACGGGGCTGCTGGCCGACAGGCTGGTGCCCGTTGGCGACCTGTTGTCCGACTGGCGCACCGCAACCGGCGAACGCCGCAGCTTCATGCTGGCCGACGGCAGCAGCCTGCTGCTCAACGCACGGTCGGCGGCGGATGGTGCGACGACGAGCCGCCAGCGCGAGGTCCGACTGCGGCGCGGCGAGGCCATCGTGGATGCGGCCGCGGTCGCAGGCCCTTTTCTGCTGGTCGGTGCCCACGGCCATCTGGCTGTCGGATCGGGGCGGGCAGCCCGTTTCCTGCTGAGGCAGGAGGAGGAACGCAGCCTGGCCGTCGCGTTGCGCGACTCACTCACGCTGGCTTCGGCGAGCGGACTCGACCGCGTGCTGCGGGCCGGAGAGGCGGCCTGGTTCGGCCCGGCCGGCATCGAGCGGGCGCCGGGCCTGGCGGCCACCGCGGCGGCCTGGCAGCGCGGGCAGCTGGAGGTGCACGATCGACCGCTGGGCGACGTCATCGCCGCCTTGCGGCCCTATCGGCGTGGGTTCATTCGCATCAGCCCCGAGGCGGCGAGATTGCGCGTCTACGGCAGTTACCCCTTGGACGACACCGACCGTGCGCTGCTGACCATCGGTGAAACCCTGCCGTTGGTCGTGCATCGGCATTCGGGCGGCTGGCTGGTGCGCATCGACGTGGCGTGAAGGCGTCGGAGCCGGCAGCGAGAAGAATTTTCCTGGATCGCTGACGCTTTTTCCGGCTCGTTGCACAAGCAGGAGAGGACCTTGGTTTCCTCACCAACCGGAACCCTTCTCCCATGCATCGTGCCTATTCCATTCCCTCCTTCGGTCGCCTGATGCGGCCCACCGTGCTGGCTGCCGGCATTGCGCTGTTGTGTGCGTCCATCGCAGCCGCACAACCCCAGCCGACCCCGGGCGGCGCCGCGCGCGGCTACGACATTCCCGCCCAGCCACTGGGCGCGACGCTTGCACGCATCGCCACCGAAGGCGGGCAGGCGATTTCCATCGACGCCGCGCTCGTACAGGGCCTGTCGGCGCCCGCGGTGCGAGGCAATCTGAGCGTGGAGGAGGCGGCGCAGCGTGCCCTGGCCGGCAGCGGCTTGCAACTGGCACGGACACCGAGCGGCGCGTTGATGCTGCAGCGCAACGGCGTCTCGGCGCTGGCCGCCAGCGAGCGCGCGCAGGAGGCCGACAGCGTGTATTCGCTGCGAGAAGTCCGGGTGACCGGCAAGCGCGACGGCGAAACCGAAGGCACCGGCTCGTACACCAGCGACGTCATCACCATCGGCAAGACCGCCCAGGCGATGCGCGAGCATCCCCAGTCGGTGTCCGTCTTCACCAAGCAACGGCTCGAGGACCAGAACATCACGGACCTGACCAAGGCGGCCGAACAGATCGTCGGCATCACGGTGCAGGACACCAACTCGCGCTCGCAGGAGATCTACTCGCGCGGCTTCGCGATCGACAGCATCCAGCTGGACGGCGGTGCGCCGATGTCTTCGTCGTACGACAGCTACGCGGAACTGGTGTTCGACATGAGCGAGTACGACCGTGTCGAAGTCCTGCGCGGCGCGGCCGGGCTGCTCAACGGCACCGGCAATCCGGGCGGCGCCGTGAACCTCGTGCGCAAGATGCCGACCGCCACGCCGCATTTCAACTTCACGGCCAGCGCGGGGCGCTGGAACAACTACCGCACCGAAGTCGATGCCTCGGGCCCGCTGGCCTTCGACGGCAAGCTGCGCGGACGCGCCGTGGTCGCCTACGAAGATCGCAAGTACTTCACCGATTACCGCGCGACCGAGAAGCCCACGTTCTATGGCGTGCTGGAAGCCGACATCGGCCCCGCCGCCGTGTTGGCCTTCGGCGCGCGCGAACAGCATGTCCATGAAGACGGCAGAAGTATCGGCTTGCCGCGCTACAGCAATGGCGCGGACTTGGGGCTGTCCCGCAACTCGGGCTTCACGACGCCCTGGGCATATTCCGATCACACGTCCCAGGAAGTCTTCGCCAAGCTGACCTGGCGTCTCGCCGACCGCTGGACGCTACGCGCCAACGCAACGCACACGCGCGATGACGGTGACATCGTCGGTGGATTCGTCTCGGGTGGCATCAACCCGATCACCTTGAAGGGTGCGACCTGGAAGGGGTCGGACGTTTCCATCGCGAACAGGCAATCGCTCGTCGACGTCAACCTGAGCGGTGCGTTCGACCTGTTCGGCCGGACGCACGAGGTGCTGATGGGTGCCGACATGCAGGACATCACCAGCAGCTGGAACAGCTACAACACCGACCTGGGCAGCGGCAAGACAGTGGCCAATGTGTTCGACATTGCCGCCACGCCTTGGGTGCCGAACAGCTTGCAGCGCGGCGAACTCTTCAGGAGCTACAGCCCGAACGACACCCAACAGTACGGCGCATACGGCACGCTGCGGCTCGAAGTGGCCGACGGCACCAAGGTCATCGTGGGCGCTCGCGCCAACAAGTACAAATACAAGCAGGTGTATGGAACGCTGCTCGACGCCAACTGGAACGTGACCGACACCTGGCGCATCGCCAGCGCCACCCAGTACAGCGAGCCCACCAAGATCGTTCCTTTCGCGGGCATCGTGCATGACCTCAATGCCGAATGGGCGGCATACGCCAGCTACGCGGAGATCTTCAAGCCGCAAGCGGGCTACAAGGCGGGCCCTGCGCCCGGCGTCGGACTCGATCCCATGCACGGCAGCACGGCCGAACTGGGCGTCAAGGGCGAATTGCTCGATGGCAAGTTGAACACCGCTTTCGCGCTCTACCGGACCGTCCAGAAGGACCGCGCGGTGCTCGACACCCGCTATCCGGCCGAAGACATCCTGTATGCCGGCAGTTGCTGCTACCTCACCTCGGGCAAGGTCGTGAGCAAAGGCTTCGACATGGAAATCAACGGCGAGGTGGCACGCGGCGTGAACCTGTATGCGGGCTACACCTACAACCACAATCGCGACGAGACCCAGAACGCAGTCTTCAGCACGATCACGCCCAAGCATTCGCTGAAGTTCTTCGGCACCTGGCAACTTCCCGGCGCGGCATCCGCCTGGAAGGTGGGTGGCGGCGCCACGATCAACAGCAAGCAGTATGTGTCGGGCACCGCCGCAACCTGGAATGCAACCGCGCAGAACTGGTCGGGCGCTGCGGTGCCGTTCGCATACACGCAGTCGGGCTACGCGGTGTGGAACCTGATGGCTGAATACCGCATCGACCCGCGTTGGACTGTTGCGCTGAACCTGAACAACGCTTTCGACAAGTGGTACTACCGCACCGTGGGCAGTGCAACGTCCGGCAACTACTACGGCGAGCCGCGCAACTGGATGGTCACGCTACGCGGAAGGTTCTGAGTTCGGCGAGGGTGTCGATGCCGCCGATGCCGCCGATGCCGTTCCATGCCGCCGCAGCGGCGCGCGGCTGCGCTCGTTGTTGTGGGTCACGAACTTG
>JAZKDL010000054.1:0-3926 GCA_040387575.1 Pseudomonadota bacterium | reverse complement strand
TGCTTTCCTGTGCAGTCAGGCCTTCGAGCAGCGTCTCCTGCAGCGTGCGGATCGGCATCGTCAGGCTGTCGAGCAGCGCCTGACCGCCTTCGGTGAGCTGCAGGCGGCGCTGGCCGCGCGCAGCCACGGTGCGCAGGATGAGCCCCTTGGCCTCGAGCCGGGCGGCGATCTCGGCGCACGACGAGGTGTCGATCGCCACCTCGCGCGCCACCGTGAGCTGGTCGATGCCGGGCTTCTCTGCCAGCAGCATCAGGATCGCGTATTGCACCGGGGTCACCTCGCGCCCGACCACATCCAGAAAGACCGACACCGAGATCTGATGCGCGCGGCGAATCAGGTGACCCGGCTGGTCATGGAGATCGATGAAGGAGGGATCGGCCGTGTGGATCGACATGCGCGGAAAGACCAGTGAGAAGACCAGTGAGAGGACGGCGCAATTGTCCCATCAACGCCATCAACGCCCCCTCATCGACAGGCTACAGATCGAGCACCAGCATCGGCGAGCGCGAGCGTGAACAGCAGGGCGTGAACTGGTCGTTGGCCGCTTGCTCTTCGGGCGTGAGGTACAGGTCCTTGTGATCGGGTTCGCCCTCCAGCACGCGCGTGAGGCAGGTGCCGCACACGCCCTGTTCGCAGGACACCTGCACGTCCACGCCCGCATCGCCCAGCGCCTGCACCACGGTGCGGTCGGCCGGTATGCGGATCACGCGGCCGGAGCTCGCGAGCTTGACGTCGAAGCTGCTGTCGTCGGCCGAAGGCGACACGTCGGCCGCGAAGAATTCGTAGTGCAGTTGCGCTTCGGGCCAGCCGGCCGCGCGTGCGCCACCCAGCACCCAGTCCATGAAGCCCTTGGGGCCGCAAACGTACAGGTGCGTGCCGGGACGGACCTCGCCGAGCACGCGCTCGATCGACAGCTTCTGCTCCGCTGCCGCGTCGTCGAAATGGAACTGCACCTGCGGCGCGAACGCGGCGTCCGCGATGCGCTGGCGGAACGCCGTGCGCTCGGGCGAACGGGTGCAGTAGTGCATCTCGAAAGCGCTGCCGATGGCGGCCAGCCGCTCGGCCATGCAGAGGATCGGCGTCACGCCGATGCCGCCGGCCAGCAGGATGCTGTGCGTTGCGCCGTGCGCCAGCTCGAAGTGGTTCTTCGGCGTGCTGATGCGCAGCACGTCGCCTTCGTTCACCTCGTCGTGCATGGCGCGCGAGCCACCGCGCGAGGCCGGGTCGCGCAGCACGCCGATCAGGTAGCGGTGGCTTTCGGCCGCGTCGTTGCACAGCGAGTACTGGCGCGTCGTGCCCGAAGGCAGGTGCACGTCGACGTGCGAGCCGGCCGAGAAGGCGGGCAGCGGCTGGCCGTCGGTGCGCACCAGCTCGAAGCTGCTGATGTCGAGCGCTTCGACGGTCTTGCGCGCGACCCGCACGCTGATTTCGGAGGTGTCTGTCATCGTGGTTTTGTCGGTGCGGGCGTCAGGCGGCAACGGGCGCCGTTGCGGGGGCGGGCGCAGCGGCGTCGCCCTGCTGTTCCTGCGCCAGGATGCGCTCGATCACGCGGCGCGACTGCACGCCGCCGGCGTCGATGTTGAGCTTCAACAGGTTGCGCGTCGGGTGCGCCAGCAGGTTGCGCTGCTGCTGTTCGAGCATCTGCAGGTCTTCGCTGAAGATCTGTCCCTGGCCTTCGCGGATGCTGTCCGTGAGCGCCTTGTCGTCAGGCCGGAAGTTGCGCGCCATGCCCCAGAAATACCAGATCGACGTGTCCGTCTCCGGCGTGATGAAGTCGACCACGATGCTCGACGCCTTGTGGGCCGGGTCGGCGTCGTAGCCGCCCTTGCCCGCGTGGGCCACGCCGACTTCGATCATCACGTGGCTCGGCGGCGTGAAGCGGCAGATCTGCCAGCGATCGACCGGCACGTCGTCGGCCAGGCCGTTGCCGCGCAGCGCCATGCGCCAGAACGGCGGCGCCATGATGTTTTCCATCGTGCGGCTGGTGATCACCTCGTCGCCTTCGACGCGGGTCGCGCTCGGCGTCTCGTCGATCTCTTTCTGGCCGATGCTGCTGGCGTGCACGTAGGTCTCGTGCGTCAGGTCCATCAGGTTGTCGACCATCAGGCGGTAGTCGCAATTGATGTGGTACAGCCCGCCGCCGTAGGCCCACTCGTCGCTCTCGGCCCATTCGAGGTGGTGCAGCTTGGCGGGGTCGGCCTGCGCGGCTTCACCGGGCCAGATCCAGACGAAGCCGTAGCGTTCGATCAGCGGAAAGGTGCGAATGGCCGGAAAGCCGCGCACGCGCTGGCCGGGCATCGCGATGGTCTTGCCGTCGCAGCCCATCTCGAGGCCGTGATAGCCGCACACCAGCTTGCCTTCGACCACGCGGCCGAGCGACAGCGGCGCGCCGCGGTGCGGGCAGAAGTCCTCCAGCGCGGCGACCTTGCCTTCGGCATCGCGATAGAAGACCAGGCGCTCGTTGCAGACCGTGCGGCCGAGTGGCTTGTCGGTGACTTCGTCGCTCGAGCAGGCGACATACCAGGCGTTTTTCGGGAACATGTGGAATTCCTAGACGTGGGGGAATCGGAAGGAGGGAACGGCGGTTCTCTTCAATGCGCAGCGGCGGCGATGCGTGCGCCCGGGCCGTTGCCGACCTGCTGGCCCAGTGCCATCACGGAAGCAGCGGCGGCCAGCAGCGGCAGCGCATAGACGTAGTACAGATGCGGCGCCGGCCAGCCGCTGTCGAGCAGCATCCCGGCGACCAACGGGCCCAGCACCGCGCCCAGCCGGCCGATGCCGATCGCCCAGCCGAGGCCGGTGGTGCGCACCGACGCCGGATAGACCACCGGCGCAAAGGCATAGAGCCCGGCCATCGACGCGAAGATGAAGGCGCCGATCGCGCCGGCCACCATGAAGGCCATGCTCAATTCGTGGGTGTAGAGGCCGAAGGCCGCGACCGCGACGGCGGTCAGCACCAGCGACACGGCGGTGAGCGGTCGCAGCGCCACGCGCGCCGCCAGCAGGCCGAACACGCTGCCGCCGATGATGCCGCCGACGTTGAGCAGCACGCCGCCCGTCACGCCTTCCTTGGCGGACAGGCCGGCCGACACCAGCAGCTTCGGCGTCCAGCTCAGTGCGAAGTAGAAGCTGAACATCAGCAGGAAGAAGGCGCCCCACAGGCACAGCGTCGACGCGCGCAGGTTCGGCGCGAACAGGCCGGCGATGCTGCTGCCGGATGCCTTCGCGCGGGTGCTGCGAACCGGCAGTTGCGCGAGCGCTGGCTGGTTCATGCGGCGCAGCAGGGCGTTCACCTTCGGCAGCGCCTTGGCCGGCTGGCGCGTCATGAGGAAGTCGAGCGATTCGGGCAGATACCAGAGCACTGCCGGAATCATCAGCGCCGTCGCCAAACTGCCGAACGCGAACACCGAGCGCCAGCCGTAATGCTCCAGCAGCACGGCCGCGATGATGCCGCCGATGGTCGCGCCGATCGGGTAGCCGGTGGCCTGCAGGCCGACCGCCGTGCTGCGCCATTTGTCCGATGCGAATTCGGCCGTGATCACGCCGACGCTCGCCAGCATGCCGCCGATGCCGATGCCCGTGAAGGCGCGCAGCAGACCGAGTTCGACACTGCTGCGCGACAGCGCGGACAGGCCCATGCCGATGGTGATGACCACGAGGCAGATCAGGATGACCGCCTGGCGACCCCAGCGATCGGCCAGCGGCGCGAGGAACAGCGAACCGGCCGCCATGCCGACCAGGCCGGCGCTGAACAGAAAGCCGAGTTCGGCGCCATTGAGCTTCCATTCCGCCGAGATGCCGGACGCCGTGAAGGCCATCACCAGCACGTCGAAACCGTCGAGCATGACGAGCATCACGCAGATGGTCACGGCGAACCATTGGAAAGGAGTCATCGGACTCTCGTCGAGAGTCTTTCGTATATCGCG
>JAZKDL010000053.1:0-6975 GCA_040387575.1 Pseudomonadota bacterium | reverse complement strand
AGCCGGACGATCAGCGCGGGCCGGTGTTCACGATGCCGCGCAAGTGCCCGGTCTGCGGCTCCGATGCTTTGCGGGAAGAAGACGAGGTCGACTACCGCTGCACCGGCGGCCTGTTCTGCGGCGCCCAGCGCAAGGAGGCGATCCTGCACTTCGCGGCACGCCGCGCCGTCGACGTCGACGGGCTCGGCGACAAGCTGGTCGAACAACTGGTCGATGCCAACCTGATCCGCACGCTGCCGGATCTCTACAAGCTCGGCTTCACGACGCTGGTCGGGCTGGAGCGCATGGCCGACAAGTCCGCGGCCAATCTGGTCGAGGCTCTGGAGAAGTCGAAGAAGACGACGCTGCCGCGCTTTCTGTTCGGCCTGGGCATTCGTCACATTGGCGAGAGCACGGCCAAGGATCTTGCAAAGCATTTCGGCAAGCTCGACACGATCATGGACGCGACGGAAGAGCAACTCCTGGAAGTCAACGATGTCGGGCCGGTGGTCGCGACCAGCCTGCGCACCTTCTTCGACCAGCCGCACAACCGTGAAGTGGTCGAGCAACTGCGCGCGTGCGGACTGACCTGGGAAGAGGGCGAGCCGGCGGCGCGCGCGCCCAAGCCGCTCGCCGGCAAGACCTTCGTCATCACCGGCACGCTGCCGGTGCTCAGTCGCGACGACGCCAAGGACCTGCTGGAAGCGGCCGGCGCCAAGGTCGCGGGTTCTGTCAGCAAGAAGACCGACTACCTGGTGGCGGGCGCCGAAGCCGGCAGCAAGCTCGAAAAGGCGATCACGCTGGGCGTGACGGTGATCGATGAGGCCGCGATGCTGGCGCTGATCGAGAAGGGCCCGGCCGACGCGGCGGCGGATCCGTCGTAGGCCTCGTCCCGCTTTACCTCAGGTTACGCAGCTTCACACGGCCGCAGTCGGCGGGCTTTACGTTGGCACGTTGAACCGTTACCTATTCAGGGAGTCACAAAGTCATGAACAAGATTCGTCTACTTGGAAGCTGTCTGGCATTGGGCGGCGTCGCGGTGCTGACCGGCTGTGTCGCCTATCCAGGCGGTGTCTATGAGGGGTCCGCGGCGTACTCCGAGCCGTACTACGCGAACCCCGGGCCTGTCGTGGCGCCGGTGTACATCAATGGCGGCTACTACAGCGGCCCGACGTATTACAGCCGGCCGGGCTACCCCGGCTACTACGGGCGCCCAGGTTATGGGCCTGGGCCGGGTCCACGCCCTGGTTATGGCCCTGGGCCGCGTCCGGGTGATGGGCCCCGGCCGGGTTACGGCGCGGGACCGCGTCCGGGCGATGGGCCTCGCCCAGGGCCTGGCGCCGGCCAGAGTCCGCGCCCGGGAGGTCCTCAAGGTGGCCCGCCGCAGGCCGGCCCCGGACCGCAGGCCGGCGCAGGCCCGCGTCCCAACATGGGACCGCGTCCGGCAGCGATCCCGGGTGCGCGTCCCCGGGCTTACCAGCAGGACTGAGTCGCATCGTTGCAGTGCTCATGGCACCGCAACCCTTCGCGATAATGGCCCATGACCATTCGCGAGATCCTCAAGATGGGCGACCCACGGTTGCTGCGCATCGCAGAGCCCGTCACCGCCTTCGACACCGACGAACTGCACCTGCTGGTGCGCGACATGTTCGAGACCATGCATGCCGTCAACGGCGCAGGCTTGGCGGCGCCGCAGATCGGCATTGATCAGCAACTCGTGATTTTCGGAACCAGCACGGTCAACCCACGCTATCCGGACGCACCGATCGTGCCTCGCACGGTCCTGCTGAACCCGGTGATCACGCCACTCGGCGACGAGGAAGAAGAAGGCTGGGAAGGCTGCCTGTCGGTGCCGGGCCTGCGCGGCGTGGTGCCGCGTTTTGCGAACATCCGTTACACCGGCTTCGATCCGTACGGCGACCCGATCGACCGCACGGTGAGCGGCTTTCATGCACGTGTCGTGCAGCATGAGGTCGATCACCTGCTCGGCAAGCTTTATCCGATGCGGGTGCGCGACTTCTCGCGATTCGGCTTCACCGAGGTCCTGTTTCCAGGCCTTGACGCATCCGACGACGATTGAGCCCCGAGGGCGTGCGCCAGCCAACCAGGCTGGCGGCACGCGCCCGTGGTCTCGAATGCCTCGGTCGCCTTAGTTGTATTTGCCGCTGCGGCCGCCCAGGCTGAATGCCCCGGCACCGAGCAGCGCCACTGCGATGGCGCCGAACAGGTACATGCCTTGCAGTTCGAGTGCCCAGCCACCGGTCTTGGTGATGGCGGTCAGGTCTTTCATGTGGACCAGGCCGAAGGCGAACAGCATGTTGATCGCGATGACCAGCGCAGCGGGTCGGGTGAACACGCCCACGATGATCAGCACCGGTGCGACGACTTCGCCGATATACGCAAGGTAGGCCAGCGCAGCCGGCAGGCCGTGCGAAACCAGCATGCCCGAGATGAAGCCCACACCAGAGCTCAGCTTGGCGATGCCATGCAGCAGGATCAGCACGCCCAGGGCCACACGGAGAACGAGTTTGCCGGTGTCGTCGGAATTGGTCATGAAGTAAGCACCTTTTACGGAAAAAACGGGACGATTGTGAGCCAAGAAGTCGCGCGTTTCTTCAAGAATTTGCTTGTGCCCATCCCTTCTTTGGCAGACTGTTCACACGCCCCGTAAACTGCCGGCGCCGTCATTGAGGAATACACCATGAACCAGAACATCCGTCCGGCCCTCGCGGCCATCGCCGCCACACTGGCGTTCGCTGCCGCACCGGCGGCCTTCGCGGGCAAGACGCTCGATGCCGTCAAGCAGCGCGGCACCGTCAAGTGCGGCGTCACCAACGGCGTCGCCGGCTTTTCGGCGCCGGATACGCAAGGCAACTGGTCGGGCCTGGACGTCGACACCTGTCGTGCAGTCGCAGCCGCTGTTCTCGGCGATGCGAAGAAGGTCGACTTCGTACCGCTCAATTCGCAGCAGCGCTTCTCGGCCCTGCAGGCCGGCGAGATCGACATCCTCGCCCGCAACACGACCTGGACGCTGACGCGCGACGCGTCGCTCGGCTTCAACTTCACCACGATCACCTACTACGACGGACAGGGCTTCCTGGTGCCGAAGAAGATCAAGGTGACGAGCGCCAAGCAACTGAAGAACGCCACCATCTGCACCCAGTCGGGCACGACCAACGAGAAGAACGTGGCCGACTACTTCAAGGCGCAGAACATTCCAGTGAAGACCGTCGTGTTCGAGAGCTTCGAAGCGTCGTTCAAGGCCTTCTTCGCTGGCCGCTGCCAGGCCTTCACGACCGACACCTCGGCGCTGGCCGGGCTGCGCAACAAAGAGGCGCCGAATCCCGATGACTACGTGATCCTGCCGGAGCTGATCTCCAAGGAACCGCTCGCACCGCTGGTGCGCCGCGGCGACGACGAGTGGTTCGCCATCGTCAAGTGGGTGCCGAACGCGCTGATCGAGGCCGAGGAAGCCGGCATCACGCAGGCCAATATCGACGACCTGAAGGCGAACAGCAAGGACCCGGCGCAGCAGCGCCTGGTCGGCACCGGCGACGACCTCGGCAAGCTGCTGGGGCTGGACAAGGAATGGTCGTATCGCGCGGTGAAGGCGGTCGGCAACTACGGCGAGATCTTCGAGCGGAACGTCGGGCCGAAGTCGGTGCTGAAGCTGCCACGTGGCTCCAACAATCTCTGGAGCAAGGGCGGTCTGCTCTACGCACTCCCGGTGCGTTGACTCGCCTCCGGCTATGAGTGGGGATGACCGAGCGCCGGGTGCGCGCCGCGAGGTGTGGTTCGCCTGGGCCGTGCAGGCGCTGTTGGTCCTTGCCGTCGTGGGCGGCGTGGTGTGGGTGGTGCATCACGCGCTGGAGGTGCTGCGTTCGCGCGGGGTGCGGTCGGGCTTCGACTTCCTGTTGCAGTCCGCGGGCTTCGAGATCTCGGAGGGCTGGCTCGACTTCGATTCGAGTCAGCCGTTCTGGCGGGCCTTCCTGGCCGGGCTGATCAACACGGTGCGCGCCGCGGTGCCGGCCGCAATCATTGCGGTGCTGCTGGGCACGCTGCTCGGTATTGGCCGTCTCGCGCCGCACGTGCTGGTGCGCGGGTTGTGCGGTGTTTACGTGCAGACACTGCGCAACATCCCACTGCTGGTCCAGATGCTGATGCTGTACTTCGCGCTGACCCAGCTGTTGCCGGACTCGGCAGAGGCGATGGAGCTGCTGCCCGGTGTGTGGCTCAGCAAGGGCGGCTTGTCGATGCCGTGGCCGGTGCGAGAGGCCGGCGCGTTCTGGCCGACGCATTTCGAATGGCCCGAGCGCGGCAGTTTCAACGTGAGCGGCGGCGCGGCGCTGAGCCCTGAATACCTCGCAGTCACCGGCGCGTTGGCGCTCTACACCGCGGCCTTCGTCGCCGAGATCGTGCGCGCCGGCATCGGGTCGGTCGCGCAGGGACAGAAGCTGGCGGCGGGCGCGATGGGCTTCACGCCGGTGCAGCAGCTGCGCATCGTCGTGCTGCCGCAGGCGCTGCGCGTGATCGTGCCGTCGCTGACGAACCAGTTGCTCAGCCTCACCAAGAATTCGTCGCTGGCGGTGGCGGTCGGCTATCCGGAGCTGGTGTCGGTCGCCAACACATCGCTCAATTCGACCGGCCGCGCCTTCGAGTGCATTGCCGTCGTGATGGCGGTTTATCTGCTGCTGTCGCTGCTGATCTCGGCGGGCATGAACCGCTACAACGCGCGTGTCGCGCTGCGAGGCTGGCAATGAGCCGGACGACGATCGACCTCGCGCAGGGCGCGCCTGTCATATCAGCATGGCAGCGCTGGCGCAGCGAACTCATCGGTACGCCGATGCGCGCGCTGGCCACCTTGCTCGTGCTGCTGCTGGCTGGCGGGTTGCTTGCGCATGTCGTCGACTGGGCTGTGCTGCACGCGGTGTTTCGCCCTGATGCCGAGGCATGCCGCGCGCTGCAGCACGGTGCCTGCTGGGGCGTGATCGCCGAGAAATGGCGGCCGCTGCTGTTCGGCCGCTATCCATATGAAGACCAATGGCGGCCGGCGATCGCGGTCGTGCTGCTGTCGGGCGTGACGCTGCTGAGCGCCTGGCCGCGCAGCTGGCGCTGGTGGCTGCTGCCGCTGTGGCTGGTCGCGTTGGCGCTGTTCGTGGTGCTGATGCGCGGTGGCGTAGCCGGCCTGGCCGAAGTGCCGACCAGCCGTTGGGGCGGGCTGCCGCTGACGATCGGTCTGGCGGTTGTCGGGCTGGCGCTGGCGTTTCCGCTGGCGCTGCTGCTTGCGCTCGGGCGGCGTTCGCAATGGCCGGTCGCGCGCACCTTGAGTGCGACCTACATCGAGCTGGTGCGCGGCGTGCCACTGATCTCGGTGCTGTTCATGGCGTCCTTCCTGCTGCCGCTGCTGTGGCCCGCAGGCTGGCAGCCGGACGTGCTGGTGCGCGTGCTCGCCGGTCTCACGCTGTTCGTCGCGGCTTACCTCGCGGAGATCGTGCGCGGCGGCTTGCAGGCCGTGCCGCGCGGGCAGGTCGACGCCGCGATGGCACTGGGTTTCGGCCGCTGGCCGGTGCAGCGCGACATCGTGCTGCCGCAGGCGCTGCGGCTCGTCGTGCCGGCGCTCACGAACAACGTGGTGGGCACACTGAAGGACACCTCGTTGGTGACCGTGGTCGGCCTGTTCGAGCTCACCGGCGCGTTGGGCCTGGCGCTGGGCGGCGACCCGACCTGGCGGCCGTTCTATCTCGAGGGCTATCTGTTCATCGCCGCGGTTTACTGGGTGATGTGCTACGGGCTGTCGCGCTACAGCGCGTGGCTGGAGCGGCGGCTTTCCGCCGGCGCGCACTGATCGCTTGAACGCGTCGGGCCTGCGGTACACTCCGGCCCGTCATGCCGAGCCAACCCTCCATCCAAACCGCGTCCTTCGCCGCCTGCACCCCGTGCATGAGCCGGATGATGCCGCCTGCTATCGCGCAGGCAATGGTCGTTGCTCGAATGATTACCACCATTACCACCGCGGCCACCTGAGCACGCGCAGGTGGCCGTTTCGGCAGCCACCTGGTGTACACGCTCTCTCCGAACGATTGAACCCAGCTCTGGCAGCTGGGTTTTGTTTTTCTGTCGTTTGGAGTTGATGCCATGTACCGAGATCCCGTCGAATCCCACGAGTCCCGTGATTCCCTTGAATCGCTCGTGCCGCTCGCCGCGCGCGAACACCGCTCGTCCACCCGCGCGCTGCGCGTCGGCATGATCGGCATCGGGACGGTCGGCTCCGGCACCTTCCGCGTGCTGGCACGCAACCATGCGGAGATCGCGGCACGGGCAGGCCGCTCGATCGAACTCGTGATGGTCGCGGCGCGCAACCTGGCGCGCGCTGCATCGATCGCTGGTGCCGACATGCCGCTCACCGACGACCCGATGCAGGTCGCGACCCATCCCGACGTCGACGTGTTGGTCGAGGTGGCCGGCGGAACGGGCCCGGCGCGCGACTGGGTGCTGGCGGCCATCGCGCACGGCAAGCACGTGGTCACGGCCAACAAGGCGCTGCTGGCCGTGCATGGCGAGGAGATCTTCGCTGCAGCGCGCGAGAAGGGGGTGGTCGTCGCCTACGAAGGCGCGGTGGCGGTGAGCATCCCGATCGTCAAGGCGCTGCGCGAAGGGCTGGCGGCCAATCGCATCGAGTGGGTCGCGGGCATCATCAACGGCACCACCAACTTCATCCTCAGCAAGATGCGCGACGAGGGCCTCGACTTCGCCACCGCCCTGGCCCAAGCCCAGGCGCTGGGTTACGCCGAGGCCGACCCGACCTTCGACATCGAGGGCATCGATGCGGCCCACAAGCTCTCGTTGCTGGCGGCCAATGCCTTCGGCATGCCGCTGCGGTTTGCCGATGCGCAGGTCGAGGGCATCACGCAGTTAAAGGCGATCGACGTGGCGTGCGCCGAGCAGCTCGGCTTTCGCATCAAGCTGCTCGGCGTGGCACGGCGACAGGCGCAGAGC
>JAZKDL010000052.1:0-3642 GCA_040387575.1 Pseudomonadota bacterium | reverse complement strand
GAGCATGCGCACGAATACCCGTTCTGCTCGCAGTTGGCGGCCGGCTGGGACAAGCCCTGGGTGCTGTACGTGGCCGCGCTTTTCCATGACATCGCGAAGGGCCGTGGCGGCGACCATTCGACGCTCGGCGCACGCGACGTGCGGCTGTTCTGCCGCCAGCACGAAGTCCCCCGCGAGGACGCGAAGCTGATCGCCTTCCTGGTGTCCGAGCACCTGACGATGAGCGTGGTCGCGCAGAAGCAGGACCTGAGCGACCCGGAAGTCATCGCCGCCTTTGCCAAGCGGGTGGGCAGCGAGCGCTACCTGACGGCTCTTTACTTGCTGACCATCGCGGACATTCGCGGCACGTCGCCACGCGTGTGGAATGCATGGAAGGGCAAGCTGCTCGAAGACCTCTATCGCGCCACCTCTCGTGCGCTCGGCGGCCACATGCCCGACCCTGACGCCGAGGTCGAGGCACGCAAGCGCGAGGCGCTGGTGCAGCTCGCGCTGCATGCCATGCCTTTCGAATCGCACAAGGCGCTGTGGGAGACGCTCGACGTCGGCTACTTCATGCGCCATGACGCGGGTGAGATCGCCTGGCACACCAAGCAGTTGTCGCGCTACGTGCCGCCCCGCGGCGTGCCCATCGACCCGAAGGCGCCGGCCATCGTGCGCGCGCGGCTGTCGCCTGTCGGCGAAGGCCTGCAGGTCGCGGTCTACACGCCCGACCAGCAGGACCTGTTCGCGCGCATCTGCGGCTACTTCGACCAGGCCTCCTTCAGCATCCTGGACGCCAAGGTCCACACGACCAGCAACGGCTATGCGCTCGACACCTTCCAGGTCATCGCCGGCTTCATTCCGGAGCATTACCGCGACCTGATCAGCATGGTCGAAACCGGCCTGACCCAGACGCTGGCCGAGGCCGGCCCCTTGCCGCCGCCGAGCAAGGGCCGCGTGTCGCGCCGGGTGCGCAGCTTTCCGATCCAGCCGCGCATCAGCCTGGTGCCGGACGACAAGGCGCAGCGCTGGCTGCTCAGCATCTCGGCGAGCGACCGCGCCGGCCTGCTCTACTCGGTGGCCCGCGTGCTGGCACGCCATGAGCTGAACCTGCAGCTCGCCAAGGTCACGACGCTGGGCGAGCGGGTGGAAGACACCTTCCTCATCAGCGGTCCGGAACTTGCAGGCCAGCGCGCACAGCTGGCGATCGAAACCGAATTGATGGACGCCCTGGGCGCGACCGCCGCGTGACGCGGGGGCGCTGGACTCGGCCAACGACACGACAGCGACCCCCATGCAGCACTCTCCCGACGACATTGCCTTTCTGATCGACGTCGACAACACCCTGCTCGACAACGATCGCGTGCTGGCCGACCTGCGCGCCCATCTCGAATCCCAGTTCGGCCGCACCGAGTCCGACCGCTACTGGGCGGCGCTCGAATCGCTGCGCGGTGAACTCGGCTACGTCGACTACCTCGGCGCACTGCAGCGCTACCGCGCCGACAGCACCCGCCGCGGCATGAACGACCCGCGACTGCTGCTGATGTCGAGCTTCCTGATCGACTATCCGTTCGCCGACCGGCTGTACCCGAATGCGCTTGCGGCGATCAAGAAGTTGCAAACACACGGCCCGACCGTGATCGTGTCCGACGGCGACGTCGTGTTCCAGCCGCGCAAGGTGCAGCGCTCCGGCCTGTGGGACGCAATGGAAGGCCGGGTATTGATCTACGTCCACAAGGAAGAGATGCTGGACGCGATCGAACAGGCGTATCCGGCGCGACACTACGTCATGGTCGACGACAAGCTGCGCATCCTGACCGCCATGAAGGCCGGCTGGGGCGACCGCCTCACCACCGTCTTCGTGCGGCAGGGCCACTACGCATTCGACACGCAAGCGCTGGCGGGCTTTCCGCCGGCCGACATCACGATCGAGCGCATCGGCGACCTGATCCAACTCCCATGGCCAACCGCGAGCAACACCTGACATGAGCCAGAAGATCCATCCCCTTGCCGGCCAGCCGGCGCCCTACGACGTGCTGGTCGACGTGCCGCGGCTCGTCTCGGCCTACTACAGCGGCCGGCCCGACCCGTCGGTCGCGGCGCAGCGCGTGGCTTTCGGCACGTCCGGCCACCGCGGCTCGTCCTTCGACAACTCGTTCAACGAATGGCATGTGCTGGCGGTGACGCAGGCGATCTGCGACTACCGAAAGCAGAAGGGCATCGACGGCCCGCTGTTCCTGGGCATCGACACGCACGCGCTGTCGACGCCGGCCTGCAGCAGCGCGATCGAAGTGCTCGCCGCCAACGGCGTCGAGCTGATGCTGTCGCAGGACGACGAGTACACGCCGACGCCCGCGGTGTCGCACGCGATCCTGGTCTACAACCGCGGCCGCACCAGCGGGCTGGCCGACGGCATCGTGATCACGCCGTCGCACAACCCGCCCGAGAGCGGCGGCTTCAAGTACAACCCGCCCAACGGCGGCCCGGCCGGCACCGACATCACCTCGGCGGTCGAAGCCGCGGCCAACAAGATGCTCGCCGCCAACATCGACGGCGTGAAGCGCATACCGCTGTCGCAGGCGCTGAAGGCCTCGACCACGCACCGCCACGACTACCTGAACAGCTACGTCGGCGAACTCGACCAGGCGATCGACATGGACGCGATCCGCGGCGCCGAGGTCGAGCTCGGCGTTGATCCGCTGGGCGGCGCGGGTGTCAATTACTGGCCGGCCATTGCCGAGCGCTACAAGCTCAAGCTCACGGTGCTGAACCGCGAAGTCGATCCGCGCTTTCGCTTCATGTCGCTCGACTGGGACGGCCGCATCCGCATGGACCCGTCGTCGCCGAGCGCCATGAACGGCCTGATCGCGCTGAAGGACCGCTTCCCGATCGCCTTCGCCTGCGACACCGACCACGATCGCCACGGCATCGTGACGCGCACCGCCGGCCTGATGCAGCCCAACAGCTACCTCGCGGTGATGGTCGACTACCTGTTCACGCACCGCCCGCAATGGGCCGCCGATGCTGCTGTCGGCAAGACGCTGGTGAGCAGCCAGATGATCGACCGCGTGGCAGCCAACCTGGGCCGCACGCTGTACGAAGTGCCGGTCGGCTTCAAGTATTTCGTCGACGGCCTGGTCGGCGGCACGCTGGGCTTCGGCGGCGAAGAGAGCGCCGGCGCGACCTTCCTGCGGCGCGATGGCTCCGTCTGGACGACGGACAAGGACGGCATCGTGGCCGCATTGCTGTCCGGCGAGATCCGCGCGAAGACCGGGCGCGACCCAGGCGAGCGCTTCGTCGAACTGACGCAGGCGCTGGGCAAGCCGGTGTCGGACCGTGTCGACGCGGCCGCCACGGTGGCGCAGAAGAAGCGGCTGTCGACGCTGTCGCCCGAGCAGGTCACCTCGACCGAACTCGCTGGAGAGAAGGTGCTGCAGGTGCTTAGCCATGCGCCGGGCAATGGCGCAGCGATCGGCGGCGTGAAGGTCGTCACGGCCAACGGCTGGTTTGCCGCGCGGCCGTCGGGCACGGAAGACATCTACAAGATCTACGGCGAGAGCTTTCTCGGCGCCGACCACCTGAAGCGCATCCTCGAGGAAGCGCAGCACGTGGTGGATGGCGCCCTGAACTAGGCTCTCCCCCAGGCTTCGGCGCACTTCGTGT
>JAZKDL010000051.1:0-1899 GCA_040387575.1 Pseudomonadota bacterium | reverse complement strand
GGCCGAGATGGCTGCCGCCAATGCCCATGATTCGTGGCAGTGCAGGCGCTGCTTCGGACACGGTGGCGAACACGGCGAGCTGCTCGTCGTCGTCCAGCGCGGCTGCTTCGCCAGTCGAGCCGCAGACGACGAAGCCTGTGATGCCGCTGGGCGCCAACTGGCGGACGAGTGCCGAAAGCGCCCGATGGTCGACCGCGCTGTCGCGGAACGGCGTGACGAGCGGTATCCATAGGCCGGAGAAGTCGGCCGAGTCCGAGAAATCGGAGATGGCGCGTTCGGAAGCGTCGATGGATGACGCGGGAGTTCGATGGGATTGCACGCAGGTTTCCTTCAGGAAAGCGACCGATGGATGAACCATCGTCCGATGCGCGCACACGACCCGCGGGGGCTCTCTGGAGAGGCTGGCAGTTCCGTCGCTCATCCGACGACGGAACCAAAGCTCCGGTCAGACGAGCTTGGGTTTTTTCGCTTTGCCGTCCACGCGCGCGCAGGTCATCGCGTGAAGCGATGGAGCGGCGGATGTAGAGCGGCAAGGCATCGGAAGAGTCTAGCCTGATGCCACAATTCGGGCATGAGCAGCACGCGCGTTTCCATCCAGACCGGTGATTTCGACCTGCAGCAGGAGGTCATGGCGTTGCATGCGTGCGACAGGCGCGTGGGCGCGATCTGCAGCTTCATCGGCACCGTGCGCGATCGCAGCCAGGGCAGCGAGGTCAGCGCCATGGAACTCGAGCACTACCCCGGCATGACCGAGAAGGCGATCGAAGCCATGATCGACGAGGCGCAGCGCCGCTTCGACATCTTCGCCGCGCGCGTGGTCCACCGCATCGGTGTGCTGGCGCCGACCGACCGCATCATGATGGTCGCCGTGACGTCGGCGCACCGCGGCCAGAGCTTCCAGGCCTGCGAGTTCCTGATGGACTATCTGAAGACGCAGGCGCCATTCTGGAAGAAGGAGCAGACGCCCGAGGGCGCGCGCTGGGTCGATGCCCGCGTGGCCGATGACGCCGCGTTGGCGCGCTGGGGCGTCGACGCGTCGAACGCCTGACGACGGCGACGGCTCGGTCAGCCGCACAGGGGTTTCAGAGGTTTGGGCCGGCGCCCCCAGTCAGCAGGCCAGCTCGAACTCGGTATGACCGCGGCGCTTGATCCAGCGCAAGGAAAGACCGACCGGACGTTGCGGGCGCGTCCTGCGCCCTTGAAGCCGGGCACCGCTGCCCAATATGGTTCGCAATACAAGGCACACGAGGCTTTTCAACATGCGACAAGACAAACTCACCACCAAGTTCCAGGAAGCGCTGGGTGACGCGCAATCGCTCGCGCTCGGCAACGACAACGCCTACATCGAACCCGCCCACCTGCTGGTCGCGATGCTGCGGCAGGACGACGGTCCGCGCGCGCTCCTGGAGCGTGCCGGCGTCAACGTGCCGGGCCTGACCCAGGCGGCCGAGGCGGCCATCAAGAAGCTGCCCCAAGTGCAGGGCGGCGACGCCGTGCAGGTCGGCTCCGAACTCGGCAAGCTGCTGCAGGCGACCGAGAAGGAAGCGATCAAGCGCAACGACCAGTTCATCGCCGGCGAGCTGTTCCTGCTGGCGCTGGCCGACAGCAAGGCCGACATCGGCAACCTGGCGCGCAGCCAGGGCATGACGCGCAAGTCGCTAGAGGCCGCGATCGATGCGGTTCGCGGCGGACAGGGCGTGAACAGCGCCGACGCCGAAGGCCAGCGCGAAGCGCTCAAGAAATACTGTCTCGACCTGACCGAACGCGCCCGGCTCGGCAAGCTCGATCCGGTGATCGGCCGCGACGAGGAAATCCGCCGCGCGATCCAGGTGCTGCAGCGCCGTACCAAGAACAACCCGGTGCTGATCGGCGAGCCCGGCGTCGGCAAGACCGCCATCG
>JAZKDL010000050.1:0-3355 GCA_040387575.1 Pseudomonadota bacterium | reverse complement strand
CCATGATGCCCCTGTGCGCGGTCGGCCGTCGGTGCACGGCCTTTCAAAGCTTTCCATAATGGTCGGCCATCCAACCGTTCCCAAGGAAAATCGAATGAGCCAGTACAAGATCGCCGTCGTCATCGGCAGCCTGCGCAAGGATTCCTTCAACCGCAAGCTCGCGCTCGCCCTGGCGCACCTCGCGCCGTCCGATTTCACCTTCGAGCACGTCGACATCGGCGATCTGCCGCTCTACAACCAGGACGACGATGGCAACCAGGCCGCGCCGGTGAAGCGGCTGAAAAGCGAAATCTCCGCGGCGCAGGGCCTGCTGTTCATCACACCCGAATACAACCGCTCGGTCCCAGGCGTGCTCAAGAACGCGATCGACCATGCCTCGCGTCCCTATGGGCAAAGCGTCTGGGGCGGCAAGCCGGCCGGCGTGATCGGCGTGTCGGTCGGCGCCATCGGCACGGCATTGGCGCAGCAACACCTGCGCAACGTGCTGGCCTACCTGGACGTGCCCACGCTGGGCCAGCCGGAAGCCTTCATCCAGAACAAGGAAGACCTGTTCGACGACAAGGGCCACATCGGGAATGAAGGCACCAAGAAGTTCCTGCAGAGCTGGGTCGACAAGTACGTTGCCTGGGTCAAGATCCACACCGCCTGAGTTGCGTCGGCGCCGCTTGTGTGGCGTGCACAAAAAAGCCCGCGAAAGCGGGCTTTTTCGATGGTGCGGGCACGACGCCCGCATGCGATCAGGCTGCGACGGCTTCCGCGACCGCTTCTGCCGGCTTCACGGCGGCAGCAATGTGCTTACGGGCGGTTTCGATGGCGGCGGCCTTGGCAGCTTCACCCATCGCCAGGCCTTCGGCGCGAACGATGCGCACGTCGCTGATGCCGAAGAAGCCGAACACGACCTTCAGGTAGCTTTCCTGATGTTCCATCGCTTGGCCGCCTTCGGAGGTCGAATACATGCCGCCGCGGGTCGACGCCACGATGACGGTCTTTCCGCCGGCCAGGCCGACCGGGCCTTTTTCGGTGTACTTGAAGGTGCGGCCGGCTTGCGCCAGGCGGTCGATCCAGGCCTTGAGCTGGCTCGGCACCGAGAAGTTGTAGAGCGGTGCACCCACGACGATCACATCGGCGGCGAGAAACTGGCTGACCAGCGCTTCCGACGCGGCGTTCTCGGCGGCCTGAGCGGGCGTCGGTTCGGCTTGCACGCCGACCTTGATGCCGAGTGCGTCGGCGCCGAAGTGGCTCGGTGCGTTCGCGGCGACGTCGAGGTAGTCGACGGTGATGCCGGGATTGGCGGCGCGCCAGGCGGCCACGATCTCGGCGGTGAGTTGGCGCGACACGGAGTTGGTACCCAGGACGCTCGAATCGACTTGCAGCAGCTTCATGATGGAAATCCTTGTTGGAACAGCGCGTCCGGAACGGACGATGGGTTGATTCTATTTTTGGAACGAATTTCCGATAACTCCCTAGAATCGTGACTGATCGTCCTGTTCATGGTGTGAATGAGGCCGTGGACCCTGAGATATCTGAGGTAGACATGCAAGATTTGAACGACATGGTGTTCTTCGCCGAGGTCGCGGAGCGCGGCGGTTTTGCCGCTGCAGGCCGCGCGCTCGGCGTGCCGAAATCGCGGCTGTCGCGCCGGGTGGCCGATCTGGAAACGCGGCTTGGCGTGCAGTTGCTGCAACGCAGCACCCGCAGCCTGTCGCTGACGCCGGCCGGCGAGCTCTATCTGCGCCACAGCAGCGCCATGCGCGACGCCGCGCAGGCGGCGGCCGAGGCGGTTTCGCAAGTGCAGACCGAGCCGCGCGGCACCGTGCGCATCAGCTGTCCGGTGACGCTGGCACAAAGCAGCGTCGGGCCGCTGCTACCGGTGTTCATGCAGCGCCACCCGGGTGTGCGGGTCGAAATGCGGGTGCTGAACCGGCCGGTCGATCCGGTCGAAGAGGGCGTCGACATCGCGCTGCGCGTGCGGCCGGTGATCGAGGACAGCGCGACGCTGGCTGCACGCAGCTTCGGCACCAGCCGCGGCATCCTGGTCGCGAGCGCCGACCTGCTGCGGCGCCAGGGCGCTGTGCAGACGCCGGAAGACCTGAAGCGGCTCGATGCGATCGGCATGTCTTCGGCCGATGGTCGGGCCAGCTGGACGCTGCACGGCCCGGACGGCGCGACCTGGGTGCATGCGCATGAGCCGCGCTACGTGGTCGACGACTTGCTCACGCTGAAGTTCGCGGTGGTGCACGGCGTCGGCGCCTCTGTGCTGCCCGACTACATGTGCCGTGCCGAGGTCAAGAGCGGCACCTTGGTCGAAGTGTTGCCGGGCTGGGGGCCGCCGCCCGGCATCACGCATGCGATGTATCCGCCGCGTCGCGCGCTGGTGCCGGCCGTGCGCCTGCTGATCGATTTCTTCGCCGAGCACTTGAATGGCGACGAGCCGCATGCACCGGTCGGGGAATGCCCGGCGCATCCGCCCCTTATGCGAAAAGCGCCATAACCAAACAAGTAGATATTCGTTTGTCGTTGAAGGGCTTGTTCCCACAATCGCAGCCTCTGACTCCAATCAAGGAACGACCATGGCGACACTGCGACTCGGCGACACCGCACCCGACTTCACCCAGGACTCGAGCGAAGGCCCGATCAGCTTCCATCAATGGGCTGGTGATTCGTGGGTCGTTCTCTTTTCGCATCCTGCCGATTTCACGCCGGTCTGCACCACCGAACTGGGCAAGACCGCCGCGCTCGCCACCGAATTCGCCAAGCGCGGCGTCAAGCCGATCGCCGTGAGCGTCGACCCTGTGACCAAGCACAAGGAATGGATCGCCGACATCAACGAGACGCAGAACACGACTGTCAACTTTCCGATCCTGGCGGATGCGGATCGCAAGGTGGCGACGCTGTACGACATGATTCACCCGAACGCATCGGCCACGGCCACCGTTCGCAGCGTGTTCATCATCGACCCGAAGCATGTGGTGCGCACCACGCTGACCTACCCGGCCAGCACCGGCCGCAACTTCGACGAAATCCTGCGCGTGATCGACTCGCTGCAGCTCACCGACAGCCACAAGGTGGCCACCCCGGCCAACTGGAAGGACGGCGACGACGTGGTGATCGTTCCCGCCCTGCAAGACCCGGCCGAACTTGCACAGCGTTTCCCCAAGGGCTTCAAGGCCGTGCGCCCCTATCTGCGTCTCACACCGCAGCCCAACCGCTGAGCACCCACGGCATGGCATCGCCAACGGTCATCATTCTTCCTGGGTGGCGCAATTCCGGCCCGGGCCACTGGCAGACGCTGTGGTCCGACTCTCTGCCCTCGGTGTTGCGGGTGGAGCAGGACGACTGGGTCGCGCCGGTGCGC
>JAZKDL010000049.1:0-5072 GCA_040387575.1 Pseudomonadota bacterium | reverse complement strand
ATGGTGTCGGCCAGCACGTTGGTGACCTCGCTCCAGACGCGGTCGATCTTCTCGAAGCCGGTGCGCAACCGGTCGCGCACCACGTGGATCATCCAGGCGATGAAGGGCAACGGCACCAGCGTGACGACCGCGAGCAGCGGGTTGATCGACACCAGGATCACGGCGGTCATCACGATCATCAGCACGTCGGTGAGGAAGTCGAGCGCGTGCAGCGACAGGAAGACGTTGATGCGGTCGGTCTCGGAGCCGATGCGCGACATCAGGTCGCCGGTGCGCTTGCCGCCGAAGTAGTCGAGCGGCAGCGTGAGCAGGTGCTCGTACGTGGTGGTGCGCAGGTCGGCGCCGATGCGCTCGGACACCAGCGCCAGCAGATAGGTGCGCGCCCAACCCAGCCCCCAGCCCGCGAGCGCCGCCATCAGCAACGCGGCCAGGAACGCCACGACCTTGCCGATGGGAATCTGCTGGCCGTTCTGGAACGGGATCAGGATGTCGTCCATCAGCGGAATCGTGAGGTACGGCGGCACCAGCGTCGCGGCCGTCGAGGCGAGCGTCAGCAGGAAGCCGGCAATCAGTTGCTTGCGATAAGGCCGCGCGAAACGGCCGAGGCGCAGCAGCACCCAGGTGGACGGCGGCTTCTGGGTCTCGGCGTCCGCTGCCTGCCATTCGTCTGCATCGGCCGGCGCGTCGGGCGCCAGGCCAGCATTGCGGTTTCGCAGTGCGAACAGCTTGACGAGCCGCAACGCAGCCGCCTGGTGCGCCAGCGTATAGCGCCAGCGCGTGATCAGCCCTTGCGGACCGCACAGGTCGAGCGTGCCGACGCCCGCGTGGTCCGACAGTTGCAGGTCGAAGTCGTGATCGGCGAGCGTCCATTCGCGCTCCTCGCGCTCCTTGCCATGAACACCGACGTCACCTCCGCCTTCACGCGCGATCAGCCGCAAGTCAGTCAGCACCAACAAACCGGAACTGAACCGAAGTTCAGCGTCAAGGTCAACCGGTAGCGTTGCCAGAACGTTCTCCGCGGTTGTGAGCCGGCTTTGCAGCGCAAGGGCAGCCGTTTCCGTTTCGCCCTCCGGGGTGCCGACTGGATCGTGATGTTGCATTGTGTTTCTGAGTCTCCGGCCCGCTGCGGGCCACTGGGTGGTGCCACTCGGGCGCCAATTCTGATCCAGGCCTGTGGCCGCGTCTGACAGCGCGCTGCGATCGGCCAAAGCACATCGAACGTTCCCATGACCCGTTTCGACGACATTCAGCTGCTGCGCATCAATTATTTGCGCGGTCCCAATATCTGGACCTATCGGCCTGTGCTCGAGGTATGGCTCGATCTGGGTGAACTGGAAGACTTCCCGTCCAATCTCATTCCGGGTTTCACCGAGCGGCTCACCACCTTGCTGCCCGCGTTGATCGAGCACCATTGCGGCGTCGGCGAACGCGGCGGCTTCATTCAACGGCTGACCGAAGGCACCTGGTCCGGCCACGTCCTCGAACACGTGGTGATCGAGCTGCTCAACCTGGCGGGCATGCCGACCGGGTTCGGGCAAACCCGCAGCACGTCGCAGCACGGCGTCTACCGAATGGTGTTTCGGGCACGTGACGAGCAGGTCGCGCGCGTCGCGCTCGCCGAAGGCCACCGACTGCTGATGGCGACGATCAACGGCGACCCTTTGGATGCCGCCGGCGTGCAGAAGGCGGTCGATGCGGTCAAGGCCAGCGTGGAAGACTGCTACCTCGGCCCGAGCACCGCCTGCATCGTCGGCGCCGCCACCGATCGCGGCATTCCGCACATGCGGCTGAACAAGGGCAACCTGGTGCAGCTCGGCTACGGCGCGAAGCAACAGCGCATCTGGACGGCCGAAACCGACCACACCAGCGCCATCGGCGAGTCGATCGCGAGCGACAAGGAACTCACCAAGTCGCTGCTGCAGAGCTGTGGTGTTCCGGTCCCTGAAGGCCAGGTGGTCGACAGCGCTGAAGAGGCCTGGGAAGCGGCCCAGGACATCGGCCTGCCGGTTGTGGTCAAGCCATCGGATGCCAACCACGGGCGCGGCGTGTCGCTGGAACTCACGACGCGCGACGAGGTGATGGCCGCCTTCGCAGTGGCCGAGCCAGAGGGCAGCGACGTGATGGTCGAGCGCTTCGTGCGCGGCAACGAACACCGGCTGCTGGTAGTGGGCAGCCAGGTGGTCGCGGCAGCCCGCGGCGAGGTCATCACCGTGACCGGCGACGGCAGCGCGACGGTGGCATCGCTCATCGACAGCCAACTCAACAGCGATCCGCGGCGCGGCGCGGAAGAGGAATACCCGCTCGACGTGATCGACATCGCGACCGACGCCAAGCTTCAACTCGAACTCCAGCGCCAGGACCTCCACGCTACCGCGGTGCCGGCGGCGGGACGCGTGGTCACGGTCCAGCGCAATGGCAACCTCAGTGTCGACTGCACCGACCAGGTTCATCCCGAGGTCGCGCATGCGGCGGTCCTGGCGGCCCGCGTCGTCGGCCTGGACATCGCCGGCATCGACCTGGTGGCGCAGGACATCGGACGGCCGCTGGCCGCGCAGCGCGGCGCGATCGTCGAGGTCAACGCCGGCCCCGGCCTGCTGATGCACCTGAAGCCGGCGGTGGGTTCGCCGCGCCCGGTCGGCCGCGCGATCTGCGATCACCTGTTCCCCGAAAGCGACGGCGACGATCTGCCAGGTCGCATTCCCGTGATCGGTGTGGCGGGTTCGCGCGACACGGCCACGCTGGCCAGGCTGGTTGCCTGGTTGATCGGCCTGGGCGGCCGCCATACCGGCCTGGCCTGCAGCGACGGCCTGTTCCTCGAACGCCGGCGTGTCGATGCGCGTGACAGCGCCAACTGGGAGGCTGGTCATCGGCTGCTGGTGAACCGTGCAGTCCAGGCGGTCGTCATCGAGAACGGTGCGGGGACCATCCTGCGCAGCGGCCTGGCGTACGACCGTTGCGAGGTCGGCATCGTGACCGACCTGGAAGGCGCAGAGGCGCTCGGCGAGTTCGACATCACGCAGAGCGACCAGCTGGTCAAGGTGCTGCGCACGCAGGTCGACGTGGTGCTTGCCGAAGGCACCGCGGTGCTGAACGCAGCGGATGCACGCGTCGCCGGACTCGCGCCCTTGTGCGATGGCGCAGTCATCTTCTATTCGAGCGATACCGCCGCTGCGGCGCTGACCGCGCACCAGGCTGCAGGTGGCAAGGCCGTGCTGGTCCGTCAAGACCGCGTCGTGCTGGCCAAGGGATCGAGCGAATCCTTCTTGCCGGGCCTCGGCCGGCTGACCGCATGGCGCGCGAGCCATGCGGGCGTGAACCTCGACACCCTGCTCGCTGCCGTTGCAGCCGGCTGGGCGCTGAACATCCCGCTGAACCTGATCGGTGCCGGTGCCGAAGCCTTCGAAGCCGATCTGCAAACAGCACTCAGCTCGCTGCAGCTCTCGCAAACCCTGCTGCCGTCCGAACACCCACAACTCGCCTGATCGCCCAGCGGCACCGGAGACAGTGCCGCAGCGACCCCACCGCCATGGAAGTCACACGCATCCGCGCCTTGCGCGGCCCCAATCTCTGGAGCCGCCACACATCCATCGAAGCGATCGTCGCCTGCACCGGCGCCGAGAACGCGGTGGAGCAGTTGCCGGGTTTCGAGAGCCGCCTGCGCGCGCTGTTCCCGACCATCGGCGAACTGCATCCGATGGTGCTGGGGCAGCCGCTCGCGCTGGCGCACGTGCTGGAGAACGCCGCACTCGCGCTGCAGTCGCAGGCGGGCTGCCAGGTGATCTTCGGCCACACGACACGCACGCTGGACGAAGGCATCTACCAGGTCGCGGTGCAGTACAGCGAAGAGGCCGTTGGGCGTCGCGCGGTCGAATTGGCCGCAGAGCTGATCGCGGCCGCGCTGGACGACGGGCAGTTCGACGCCAACGCCGCAATCACCGAGTTGCGTGACCTGGATGAATCCGAACGGCTCGGCCCGAGCACGGGATCGATCGTCGACGCCGGCATCGCACGCGGCATTCCGTACCGCCGGCTCACGCGCGGCAGCCTGGTGCAGTTCGGCTGGGGATCGCGGCAACGGCGCATCCAGGCCGCCGAAATCGACAGCACCAGCGGCGTCGCCGAATCGATCGCGCAGGACAAGGAACTCACCAAGCAGCTGCTCAACGCCGCGGGTGTTCCCGTTCCGCTCGGGCGGCCGGTCACGGATGCCGCGGACGGCTGGGCCGCGGCGCTGGAAATCGGCCTGCCGGTCGTGGTCAAGCCGCAGGACGGCAACCAGGGCAAGGGCGTGACAGTGAACATCGTGTCGCGCGAGCAACTCGACGCGGCCTTCGCATCCGCCGCGGTCCATGGCGAAGTCATGGTCGAGAAATTCCTGCCGGGTTTCGACTATCGCCTGCTCGTGGTTGGCGACCGGCTGGTGGCTGCGGCGCGGCGCGACCCGCCACAGGTGATTGGCGACGGCGCGAGCACCGTGCGCCAGTTGGTCGACACCGTCAACCAGGACCCGCGGCGCGGCGAAGGCCACGCCACGTCGCTGACCAAGATACGGCTCGACGACATCGCGATCGGTCGCCTCGACTCGCAGGGCCTGACGCCCGACAGCGTGCCGACGCTCGGCCAGCGCGTGGTGCTGCGCAACAACGCGAACCTGTCGACCGGCGGCAGCGCCACGGACGTCACCGACACCGTGCATCCGGAGATCGCCGCGCGCGCAGTCGACGCGGCGCAGATGGTCGGCCTGCACATCTGCGGCGTCGACATGGTCTGCGAGAACGTGCTGCGCCCGCTCGAGGAACAGCACGGCGGCGTGGTCGAGGTCAACGCCGCGCCCGGCCTGCGGATGCACATCTCGCCCTCCTTCGGCCGTGGCCGTGCGGTCGGCGAGGCGGTGATGGACACGCTCTTCGCCGACGGCGACGACGGCCGGATTCCTGTCGTGGCCGTCACCGGCACGAACGGCAAGACCACCACCGCGCGCCTGATCAACCACCTGCTGGCGTCGAGCGGCTTGCGTACCGGCATGACCAACACCGACGGCGTCTGGGTCGACGGCCGGCAGACCGACAGCG
>JAZKDL010000048.1:0-4914 GCA_040387575.1 Pseudomonadota bacterium | reverse complement strand
GCGCACAGCGTCGGGATTTTCACGGACGTAATCGCGAATGATGGCGTCGACGCTCTCGTCGGCGCCGAGCCCCATCGCCCTGGCGCGGGACCATTCGAAGCGGCCCGGCCAGGTCTTCACGATGCGCGCGATGGCGGGGTCCGGCGTGCGGTCGAGCAGGGCGACGGCCGCTGGCCCGGCGACCCGGCCGAGCGCGGCGGCCATCTCGCCGACCGTGGTCGGGAGCGACGGCAGATTGACGGCGGTGCGCGGGCCCCACGCGGCATCGCTCGCTTCGGCCGCATGGATGAGCCCTTCGATGGTGCGTGCGGGCGAAGCGATCGCCACCGGCGTGGCGTCGGGCACCGGGCAGGGCGCGCGCAGGCCGGCCAGCGGCTCGCGGAACATGCCGCTGAAAAAGCCCGAAGCCGCGCCGTTGGGCTTGCCGGGGCGCACGCTGACCGTCATCAGCCGGATGCTGCGGCCGCGGATGAAGCCCTTGCGCGTGTAGTCGGCCACCAGCTGTTCGCCGATCACCTTCTGGATGCCGTAGCTGCTGAGCGGCGTGGGCAGCGTCTGGTCCTGGATGACATCGGGCAGCGGCAGTTCGGGAGAGCTGCCGAACACCGCGAGCGAGCTGGAGAACACCAGAACCGGGGCGCGGCCGGACTGTCGGCAGACCTCCAGCAGCGCATGTGTTGCCGCGAAGTTGCTGCGCATGCCGAGGTCGAAGTCGGCTTCGCATTCGCCGCTCACCGCGGCTGCCAGATGGAACACCGCCGAGGCATCGGGCGGCAGCACACGCTGCGGCGCGCTCGCCAGCAGTTCGTTCAGGTCGCCGACGACCTGGGCGATGCGCGCATCCGCGGCCAGGTCGGCTGGTGCCGACGCGCGGTCGACCAATGTGATCCGGGTGATGGGCGCCGGCGCGGCGCCAGCCAGCGAGAACGCGTCGCGCGCGAGCAGCGTGCGCGCAAGGCGTACACCCAGGAATCCGGCGCCGCCGGTGATGACGATGTGCATGAGGTCTCCGTTTTTCGGAGCAGTCTAATGCGCGCGTCCGGTGCCGGTGGCGCCTCGATGCACCGGGTTTTCTCGGGTGCCCGGCGGTGTTTCTGGCGTTTCAGCGCGCGGGGCGCAGTGCCGACTTGGGCCGGAAGGCCTTGCAGACGGCGTCATCGGTCTCGAGATACGGGCCGCCGATCAGATCGATGCAGTAAGGCACCGCCGCGAAGATGCCCGGCACGGCCTGCGAGCCATCGGCGTTCTTCAGCCCTTCGAGCGTCTCGGCGATCGCCTTCGGCTGGCCGGGCAGGTTCAGGATCAGGCTCCGGTCGCGGATCACCGCCACCTGGCGCGACAGGATCGCGGTCGGCACGAAGCGCAGGCTGATCTGCCGCATCTGCTCGCCGAAACCCGGCATTTCCTTGTGCGCCACGGCGAGCGTTGCCTCGGGCGTGACGTCGCGCAGCGCCGGCCCGGTGCCGCCGGTGGTCAGCACCAGCGAGCAGCCAGCATCGACCAGTTCGATCAGGGTCGCGCTGATGCCGGCCTGCTCGTCGGGTATCAGCCGGGCTTCGAAGTCGATCGGATTGCGCAGCGCGCGCGTGAGCCAGTCCTTCAGCGCCGGCAGGCCCTTGTCCTCGTAGACACCGGTCGAAGCCCGGTCGCTGACCGAGACGATGCCGACGCGAACGGGGTCGAAGGCCGTCATGCGTCTTCTTCGCGCGACTGTTCGCCCGCTTCGGCCGCGCGATCGCTGTCGTCGTGCGCGGACAGTTGCGCGCGCACCAGCTGGAACACTTCGCGGTAGGCCTTGGCCTGGCGCGGCGCCTCGCCGGCGGGGCCGGCCTTGATGTCCTTGCGCGCCTGGCGCACGAGTGCGCGCAGTTGCTGGATGTCGGTGGCCGGATGCGTCTCGATCCAGCCGCCCATCGCGTCGTCGTCGGCGATCAGCAGGTCGCGCCAGCGCTCGGCTTCGTGCAGGGTGGCCGTTTCTTCGGCCGGCGCGCGGTGCTGCTCGTAGAGCGCGGCACGCACGCTCTCCAGCACCTCGGGGGCCAGGCCGCGCATCAGCTTGCCGACGAACTGCATCTGCCTGCGTTTGCCTTCGAAGTTGGTGATGCGGCGGGCTTCGACGACGGCGTCACTGAGCTTTTCGCCGAGCGGGAGCTTGTCGAACAGACTGGCGCGCAGGCCGAGCAGGCCCTCGCCGAGCTTCTGCAGTTCGGTGCTCTCGCGTTTGAGATCGGTTTTGCTGGCTTCGTCGGTACCCTTGAGCTCGCGTTTGAGCTCGAGGTCGAGTTCGCTGCCTTCAGCAACGAACTGTCCACGGACGAAATAGCCTTTTTTTGGTTTGCGGGACATGAGGGGGAATCTGTTGCCGCTCCGCGGGGTTCCGGGGGGCGCAAGTATCATAGCCAACACATGAAGACATCCTCCTCGCGCGTCGAATCCGGCTTCGCCTACAGCCGCTCCTTCTTTGAAAACCTGGTCGATTCGGCCCTGGCGCACGCCAAGAAGCTGGGCGCCACCGACGCCGGCGCCGAAGCCTCCGAAGGCTGCGGACTCAGCGTCTCGGTGCGCAAGGGCGAGCTGGAGAACGTGGAGCGCAATCGCGACAAATCGCTCGGCGTCACGGTCTACGTCGGCAACCGCCGCGGCAACGCGAGCACCTCCGACTTCTCCGATGCCGCGATCGCCCAGACAGTGCAGGCCGCCTACGACATCGCGCGCTTCACCGCGGAAGACCCGGTCGGCGGGCTGCCCGACGAGGACGACATCTCCAAGAACCATCCCGAGCTCGACCTGTTTCATCCCTGGGACGTCACGAGCGAGCAGGCCGCGGTGCTGGCGCTCGAGTGCGAAGGGGCTGCGCTGTCGACCGACAAGCGCATCACCAACAGCGAAGGCGCTGGTGTCTCGGCGCAGCAGAGCCACTTCTTCAGTGCGCACACGCACGGCTTCCGCGGCGGCTATGCAAGCTCGCGCCACTCGATCTCCGTGGCGCCGATCGCGGGCAAGGGCAACGACATGCAGCGCGACGCCTGGTACAGCTCGATGCGCTCGTCGACCGAATTGGCGAGCCCGCAAGCGGTCGGCCGCTATGCCGCGGAGCGCGCGCTGTCGCGGCTCAAGTCGCGCAAGATCAAGACCACTCAGTGCGCAGTGCTGTTCGAGTCGCCGCTGGCCGCAGGCCTGCTCGGCGGCCTGGTGCAGGCGACGAGCGGCGGCGCGCTGTACCGCAAGAGCACCTTCCTGCTCGATTCGCTGGGCAAGGCGGTGCTGCCTTCGCACATGGACGTTGCGGAAGATCCGCACATCCTTCGCGGCAAGGGCAGCTCGCCCTTCGACGACGAAGGCGTTGTCACCAAGGCGCGCAAGGTGGTCGATGCGGGCGAACTGCAGGGCTATTTCCTCGGCACCTATTCGGCACGCAAGCTCGGCATGAAGACGACTGGCAACGCCGGCGGGTCGCACAACCTGGTGCTGAGCTCGCGGCTCACGCAGGCGAGCGACGACCTCGACGAAATGCTGCGCAAGCTCGGCACCGGCCTGTTCGTGACCGAGCTGATGGGCCAGGGCGTGAACTACGTGACCGGCGACTATTCGCGCGGCGCGAGCGGCTTCTGGGTCGAAAAGGGGCGCATCGCGTTCCCGGTGCAGGAGATCACGATCGCCGGCAATCTGAAGGACATGTTGATGGGCATCCAGGCGGTCGGCGCCGATGCGTACAACTACGGCGCCAAGACCACGGGTTCGCTGCTGATCAACCGCATGAAGGTCGCTGGCGCCTGAGCCTTTGCGTTGCTGGTTTCCGCCAGCAGCCTTGATTGCTCAGCCGACATCGGGCGCGGGCGGCATCAGATGGTCCAGCATGCGACGCGCATGCAGCGACAGCCCATCGCGATCCTTCACGCAGACCAGCAGCGTGCGCGCGGCCCAGGGCTCGTCGAGCACTGCCCGGGCAATCGGCATGCTGCGCGCGCAACGCCGCGCCGCGGTCTGCGGCACGATGCCGACGCCGATCCCCTGCGCGACCATGCCGCAGATCGCTTCGAAGCCCGCGACACGAACGCGGCAAGCCAGGTGACGGCCCAGCCGCCGCGCATGCAGCGCGATGTGCGTCTGCAGCGGATTGTCTGCAGGCAGCCCGACAAAGGCGAGTTCGGCGATCTCGACCAGCTTGACGCGCCGTCTTCCTGCCAACGCGTGCGAACGCGGCATCACCAGCACCAGATCGTCCCGCCGGAATGCGTGCCGTTCGAGGCCGTCTGTATCGACCGCATCCGACACGATGCCGATGTCGCACAGCCCGGCGCGCAACGCATCGACGATGTCGTCGCTGCCGCGCTCCTCGAGGTCGACGGACACCCGCGGATGGTCGGCGAGAAAGCCTCCCAGCGGTTCGGGAAGGTGTTCGGTCATGGCAGATGTGTTGCACATGACCCGGACGTGGCCTTTCAGGCCGTCGCCATACTCGCCGAGCTCGCCGCGCAGCCGCTCCATCTGCGCGAGCACGAGGCGCGCGTGGTGCAGCAGCGTATGGCCTGCCTCGGTCGGTCGCACGCCTTTCGGCTGGCGCAGCAGCAGCGGATGGCCGAGCGTTTCTTCCATGCCGCGCACCCGCTGGCTGGCCGACGCCAGCGTCATGTGGCTGCGCTGCGCACCAGCCGTGAGGCTGCCGGCCTCGACCACGTGGAGGAACAGCCGCAGGTCGGTCAGATCGAATCGCATGGTGGCAACTTAGCACGGGGCGCCTCAGGCTGCGGCTGAGGCTGGATGTGAAAGATCCGCATTGGAGGCCATGACGGCGGCGGGCAGACTCGCCGCATGACCTTGATCGAATCCTTCGCGGCGGCATCGGCCGTGTTCCTGGCGGCCGGGCTGGTCAAGGGTGTGATCGGCCTGGGATTGCCGACCTTGTCGATGGCG
>JAZKDL010000047.1:0-1721 GCA_040387575.1 Pseudomonadota bacterium | reverse complement strand
CGGTGCGCAGCGTGTTGAGCATCAGGCCCCATTCGGGCTGCGGCGGCTTCACGCCGAGCCCGAGAAAGGACAGGCCCGACGCCAGGATCATCGACACCGAGATCAGGCTGGTGGCGTACACGAAGATCGGCCCGATCACGTTGCCCAGCACATGGCGGCGCACGATCGTCAGCGCCGATGCGCCGGAGGCCCGCGCCGCGTCGACATAGTCGCTGCGCCGCACCTGCGTGGTCACGCTCTCGGCGATGCGCGCGATCTGCGGCACGAACACCACCGTCAGCGAGATCAGCGCGTTGGTGATGCCCGCGCCCAGCGCGCCCGACAGCGCGATCGCCAGCAGCACCGACGGAAAGGCGTAGAGCACGTCGATGCAGCGCATCACGACGGTGTTGACCGCGCCGCCCGCATAGCCGGCCAGCACGCCGAGCCCGCTGCCGATCACGAAGGCCATGATCACCGGCGCGATGCCCATGAAGAGCGACAGCCGGCCACCCAGCATCAGGCGCGACAGCAGGTCGCGGCCGAGCTCGTCGGAGCCCAGCGGATAGCCCGGCGTGCCGACCGGCCGCAGGCGCTTGAACATCGACGTGACGAACGGGTCGGCCGGCATGATCCACGGCGCGAAGATCGCGATCAGGATCAGCGCCAGGATGATGGCCGCCGCGACCATCGCGACCGGATTGCGCAGCAGCCGGCGCATCACGTTGGCGCCGTGGCTGCGCGAGCGGACCGCCTGGACCGGCGCGGCAGCCTGGAGAGGTGCAGTGGTGGTGGACATCACGTCATGCCCTTTCGATGCGCGGATCGAACAGCGTCTGCAGCACGTCCACGATCAGGTTGAGCCCGACGAAGAACAGCGCCAGCACGAGGATCGTGCCCTGCAGCAGCGGCAGGTCGCGCTGGAAGATCGCCTGGTTCAGCAGGAAGCCGGTGCCGGGCCACGAGAACACGGTCTCGATCAGGATCGAGCCGCCGAGCAGGTAGCCCAGCTGCAGGCCCATCACCGCCAGCGCGGTCGGCGCGCAGTTCTTGACGACGTGCAGGAACACGCCGAAGTCGTTGAGCCCGCGCGCCCGCAGGCCGATCACGAACTCCTGCGACAGGATGTCCGCCACCAGTGCCCGCACGGTGCGCGACACGATGCCCATCGGAATGAAGGACATCGTGAGCGCCGGCAGGATCAGGTACTTGATGTGTTCCAGGTCCCACTTCCACAGGCCCGAACCGTCGGGGCCGGCGCCGGTGGCGGGCAGCCACATCAGCTTGGCCGAGAAGATGATCACCAGCACCATGCCGAGCCAGTAGTGCGGCAGGCTGACGCCGATGACCGAGATGAAGGAGGCCGCGCGGTCCATCCACGAATGGCGGAAGTAACCCGCGACGAAGCCGAACAGCGAGCCGAACGCAAAGCCGATCAGCGTGGCCAGCGCCGCCAGCATGAAGGTGTTGCCCACCGCCTTGAACACTTCCTGCGTCACCGGCCGCGCCGTCGCGATCGAGGTGCCCAGGTCGCCATGCAGCGCCCGCCAGAGCCACGACGCGAACTGCACCGGCCACGGCCTGTCGAAGCCGTACAGCGCCATCATCTGCCGCTGCAGATCGACCGACGCATCGGCCGGCAGGATCGACACCAGCGGATCGCCCGGCGCGATGTGCACCAGCATGAAGCACAGAAAGGACACGCCCAGCATGATGGGCAAGGCGTAGCCGACGCGGCGCAG
>JAZKDL010000046.1:0-10462 GCA_040387575.1 Pseudomonadota bacterium | reverse complement strand
GTCGGCAGCAGCCCGGCCACGGTCAAGAAGCACCTGGAGCGCGTGTACGTGAAGCTCGGCGTGGAAACGCGCACTGCAGCTGCAGGCGTCGCGATGAAGCGCATCCGCGAACTGCAGCCGCAGTTCGAGATCTAGCAGCGCCAGCGCCAGCGCCAGCGTCGACGGCGTCGACGGCGTCACTGCCTCGACACGCCGGGGCTGCAGAATCGCGGGTCGATTTGCTGCGGCCGCCCCGGCTGTGCCGACAGTCCCCCCACAGCTTCCAAAGCCCCCAGACAGCGCCGATCAGGCCGACAGCCCCCGATGAAGAGACGATTCACGCGAGCGCAAGGCACCGCCTTCGCCATGGTCCTGGCCATGTCGCTCGCGGCCGGCAGCGTGCGCGCGGGCGGCCACTTCGATGTCGACGACGCCGGCACGCTCGACACCGGCCAATGCCAGTACGAGGTGTGGGCGGGGCACGTTGGCGGCGTGTCGGCGCAGCGCTTTCAGCATGTCGGTCCGGCCTGCCGCTTCGGGCCGATCGAATGGGGCTTGAACCTTGACCGCGCCGCGACCGCTGGCGGCACTGGCGTGTTCGTCGGCCCGCAACTCAAATGGACCTTTTTCGGCAAGGCAGCCGATGCGCCGCTCAGCGCCGCGCTGTCCGGCGGCGTCGTGTTCGACGCCACCGACGGCCGAAGTGGCGAGCGCGCCGGCGGCCAGTTCGTCGTTCCCGTGAGCTGGCAGGCCACGACGGCCGTGATGGTGCACGCGAACCTCGGCAGCGACTGGGCTGTGGGCACCGGCGCGCGCACCGGCCGTGGCGGTGTTGCGGGTGAGTGGGCATTGAACCCGACGCTGTCGCTGATCGCCGAGCGCAACCGCGCGTTCGCGCAATGGACGACGCGCGCCGGCCTGCGCGTCAACGTCACGCCGCTGATCAGCGTCGACCTCAGCGTGGCGCGCACCGGGCCGGAAGGCGCGCACAGCGTGGTCCTCGGGCTCAACCATGCGTTCGACCGGATGCGATGATCGCGGGCTGGGCTGCCGGCGCGTGCCGGAGCCCCCAATTCATCTTCATCTGTCAGGAGACAACACATGAAAAAGATCGGCATGGTCGGCATCGGCATGATGGGCCACGGCATCGCCAGCAACATCCTCAAGCACGGGCATTCGCTGGCGGTGCTCGAGCATCCGGGCAACCAGCCGCTCGACGCGCTCAAGGCAGCCGGCGCCACCACTTTCGACAGCGCCGCAGCGCTGGCCGCTGCGGTCGACGTCGTGATCCTCTGCGTGACCGGCACGCCGCAGGTCGAGGCCGTGCTGCTGGGCGACGGTGGCGTGCTGAAAGGCCTGAAGCCCGGCACGGTGGTGATCGATTGCTCCACCGCCATCCCCGAATCGACCGAGCGCGTGGCGGCGGCCGTGCTGGCAGCGGGTGGCCGATTCCTCGATGCGCCGATGACGCGAACGCCCAAGGAGGCCGCGGAAGGCCGCCTGAACCTGCTGGTCGGCGGCGACGCGGCGCTGTTCGACGAATGCCGGCCGCTGCTGGCCTGCTTTGCCGAGAACATCACGCATGCCGGCCCGATCGGCGCAGGGCATCGGATGAAGCTGCTGCACAACTACGTGTCGCTCGGCATGGTGGCGCTGCTGGCCGAAGCGGGCGCGTGCTCCGAACGCGCGGGCATCGCGCCCGAGGTGCTGGTCGACGTGCTGACCAAGGGCGGCGGCGGCGGTGTGGCGCTGGAGCGGCTCAAGCCGTACCTGCTGGCCCGCGACGCCAACGGCCTGCGCTTCTCGATGTCGAATGCGCAGAAGGACCTGAGCTACTACGCCACCATGGCCGAGAACAGCCACTCGGCCCGCGCCATTGCCGATGGCGTGCTCGCGACCTACCAGGTCGGCACCCGCCACAGCGAAGCCCAGACCCTGGTGCCCGAACTGGTCTCCGTCCTCGCCAAGCACGGCGACGCCGGCTGAGATCCATTTCGACGGCCGTTACCGGCTCCGTACCAGAGACACCGCAGATCCGGCGCCGCCGGTCTGCCAGTGTCGTCCCCTGCAAGGGGTTGGCGAAAGCGACACGCAGTCGCGAAGCCTGGGGGTTAGCCCAGCTCTGCCCCCTCGACCAGGAAGCGCACCCGTCGCACGCCCTGCCACTCGTCCGCGTCCAGCCGGAACGCCAGCGTGACCTTCTGCGGCAGCGGATCGGTGTGGCCGAACCAGATGCCGTCGACCGGCTTGCCGCGGTGCTTGAGCCGCAGCGCCAGGTGCTTCTCGCCGACCAGCCGCTGCGATATGACTTCCACTTCGTCGCTGAAGGTCGGCGGCGCGAAGCCCTGGCCCCAGACCTCGTGGTGCAGCGTGTCGACCATGTCCACGCGCATGTATTCGGCGGCGATCGGGCCGTCGGTCTCGATCTGCCGCGTGAGCGAGGCGGCGGTCAGCCACTCCTGCGCGACCTGGGCGAGCGCACGCTCGAAGACCGGAAACTGATCGCGCGCCAGCGTGCAGCCGGCCGCCATCGCGTGGCCGCCGAAGCGCAGCAGCACGCCCGGATGCCGCTTGGCGATCAGGTCGAGCGCATCGCGCAGATGGAAGCCCGGGATCGATCGGCCCGAGCCCTTGAGTTCGTGTTCCTTGCCCGGCGCACCGCTGACCGCGAAGACGAAGGTCGGGCGGTGAAAGCGGTCCTTGAGGCGCGACGCCACGATGCCGACGACGCCTTCGTGGAAGGCATCGCCGAACACGCTGATCGCGGCGGTCGGCACGTCCTTGCCTTCGCCTTGACCTTCACTGTTCGCGCCGAACAGCGACTCGGCCAGCCGCAAGGCCTGGTCGCGCATGCCGCCCTCGATGTCGCGCCGGTCCCGGTTGATGCCATCGAGCAGGCGCGCGAGTTCTTCGGCGCGGCCGGAGTCGTCGGTCAGCAGGCATTCGATGCCGAGCGTCATGTCCGCCAGACGGCCCGCCGCATTGATGCGCGGCCCCAGCGCGAAGCCGAAGTCGAAGGTGGTCGCGACCGGCGCCTGGCGCCCGGCGGCCTTGAACAGCGCGGCGATGCCGGCCGGCATGGCACCTGATCGGATGCGGCGCAGTCCTTGCGCGACCAGGCGGCGGTTGTTGGCGTCGAGCTTGACGACGTCGGCCACGGTGCCGAGCGCGACCAGCGGCAGCAGCGCGTCGAGCTTGGGTTGATTGGCCGGCGTGAAAACGCCGCGCGCGCGCAGTTCGGAGCGCAAGGCCAGCAGCACGTAGAACATCACGCCGACGCCGGCGATGCTCTTGCTTTCGAAGCTGCAGCCCGGCTGGTTCGGGTTGACCATCACGTCGGCCTGCGGGAGTTCGGCGCCGGGCAGGTGATGGTCGGTTACCAGCACCTGCAGGCCGCGCGCCTGGGCGGCGGCCACGCCTTCGACGCTGGCGATGCCGTTGTCGACGGTGATCAGCATGTCGGCGCCGCTATCGGCCACCCGCTCGGCGATCGGCGGCGTGAGGCCGTAGCCGTCGACCACGCGGTCGGGCACGAGATAGCTCACATGCCGCGCGCCGAGCAGCCGCAGGCCGCGCACCGCGACCGCGCAGGCGGTGGCGCCGTCGCAGTCGTAATCGGCGACGATGCACAGCCGCTTGTCGGCCGCGATCGCATCGGCCAGCAGCACGGCGGCCTCGCGCGTGCCGCGCAGCGTGTCGGGCGGCAGCAAACGGGCGAGGCCGTCGTCCAGCTCGTCCTTGGCGATCACGCCGCGCGCCGCATAGAGCCGGGCGAGCAGCGGATGCACGCCGGCCTGCTCCAGGGCCCAGACGCTGCGTGGTGGGATGTCGCGAGCGACGATCTTCACAGCGCTGCAAGCACGGTGCGCGCCGACGTGCGGTTGAACAGGCCCTTCAACCACTGGCTGGCGCTGCGTTGCCGGGCGGTGAAGCGGCGTGCGCTGCGGTCGCCGCACAGCGTCAGCACGACGTCGCTGCCGGCCGTGGAGGCCGCGAGCAACTCGGCGATCGGGCCGGCGTCGAGCGCCTTCCAGGCGGCGGCCCAGCCAGCGCCATCGTCTTGCAGTGCGGCGCGGCGCAGTGCGGTGGTGATGGCGGGCTCGGCACTCTTCGCCAGGGCGACGTCCTTCGGCAGCACGCCGGTGCCGCTGAGCCAGAAGGAGTTGATCGGCTGCGCGCCGCGCGCCGTGCGCTCGTCGTTCACGCGCTGGGTGTAGAGCAGCATCTGCATCTCGTTCTGCAGCTTGCGCACCGGCTTGAGCGCATCGCTCAGCGGCGCCCAGGCCGAGATCGGCTGGCCGGCCGCGCGGTCGGGCGAGGCGGTTGCGAGCGTGCGGAACACCTCGCCGCGTGCCAGCCAGCGGCCCGGCACGGCCGAGGGCCGCAGCGAGATGCCGTCTTCCTGGAAGAAGGGCCGCGCCGCTTCGAGCAGCGCCTGCGATTCGGCGGCGTCGATCGCGATGTCGGCCGGGTCGTCCATCACCACCTCGTCGATCGCGACTTCCCAGTGGCACAGCGTGACCACGGCCCACGGCTCGCCGGAGCCGGCGCGCGACAGGCCGCTGTTCTGCGCCTCGCGTGCGGCCCAGGCGATGCGGCCATCGTCGGCGGACATGCCGAGCGCGCGTGCCAGGGCGCGTTCGTGCGGCGGCGACATCGTGCTGTCGTCCTGGGTGTCGTCGTCGGCCAGCGCGAGGCGGCCCAGCAGTGATTCGAGGTTGGGCAGATCGAGCTGCGCCAGTGCGGCTTCGCAACCTGGGGAACGGCGGCCCGCGAAGGGGATGAGCAAGTGACGTGAGGGAGCGGTGGAAACCATGGGCCTATTGTCGCGCCCGGCCTTCGGGCGCCGGGCGGGATGCCACAATCCCGGCCCATGACACGCCCCCAAGCTCCGCACCCCGCGTATTCGCTGCCGCACCGGAGGTCGCAAGCCGCCACCAAGGCGGCCCGGCAGGAGGCCTGATGCGACTTCCCTACGAACTGCAACTCGGCTGGCGCTATACGCGGGCCGGCCGCGCCACCCGGCGCAATGGCTTCATCTCCTTCATCTCCGGTGTGTCGATGCTCGGCATCGGGCTCGGCGTGGCGGCACTGATCATCGTGCTGAGCGTGATGAACGGCTTCCAGAAAGAGGTGCGCGACCGCATGCTGGGCGTGGTGTCGCACATCGAGCTGTTCTCGCGCGATGGCCAGGCGTTGCCGGATCTGGCCGGCGTGATGGCCACCGCGCGCAAGAACCCGCAGGTGATCGGCGTGGCGCCTTTCATCGCGACGCAGGCGCTGATCGCCCGTGGCGAAGACATGAAGGGCGCGTTGGTGCGCGGCATCGACCCGGCGCTGGAGCCGCAGGTCACCGACATCGGCACCACCGCGCAGCACGGCGCGCTGGCGAAGCTGGTGCCGGGCGAATTCGGCATCGTGCTGGGCGGTGAACTGGCTCGATCGCTCTATGTGCGCGCCGGCGACCAGGTCACGCTGGTGGCGCCTGGCGGGCAGGTGACGCCGGCCGGCGTGGTGCCGCGGCTGAAGCAGTTCACCGTGGTCGGCACCTTCGATTCCGGCCACTACGAATACGACTCCACGCTCGCGATGATCCACACCGATGACGCAGCGCGCGTGTTCCGCCTCGAAGGGCCGAGCGGCGTGCGGCTCAAGCTGAAGGACCTGAACCAGGCGCGCGAGGTGGCCGACCAGCTGGCCGCCGTGATGCCCGACACCGTACTCATCCGCGACTGGACTCGGCAGAACAAGACCTGGTTTGCGGCCGTGCAGGTCGAAAAACGCATGATGTTCATCATCCTCACGCTGATCGTGGCGGTGGCCGCCTTCAACCTGGTGTCGACGCTGGTCATGACCGTGACCGACAAGCGCGCCGACATCGCGATCCTGCGCACGCTCGGCGCGAGCCCGAAAAGCATCATGGGCATCTTCGTCGTGCAGGGCGCGATGGTCGGCGTGATGGGCACCATCGGCGGCCTGCTGCTGGGGCTGCTGATCGCCTACAACATCGACGTCATCGTGCCCGCGCTGGAGCAGCTGTTCCATGCGAGCTTCCTGCCCAAGGACATCTACCTGATCAGCCGGATGCCCAGCGATCCGCAGCGCTCCGACATCATGCCCATCACCATCATTTCGTTGATCCTGGCCTTCGCCGCGACGCTGTACCCGAGCTGGCGCGCCAGCCGCGTGAACCCCGCGGAGGCGCTGCGCTATGAGTGATGTCGTCCTGAAGGTCCGAGGCCTGACCAAGCGCTTTCACGAAGGCCGCATCGACCTGACCGTGCTGCACGGCGTCGACCTCGACGTGCATGCCGGCGAGACGCTCGCCATCGTCGGCGCCTCGGGCTCGGGCAAGAGCACGATGCTGCACCTGATGGGCGGGCTCGACGCGCCGAGCGCCGGCAGCGTCGAGCTGCTCGGCCAGAACATCGCCAAGGTCGACGCGACCGAGCAGGGCCGATTGCGCAACCGGCACCTGGGTTTCGTCTACCAGTTCCATCACCTGCTGCCCGAATTCAGCGCGCTCGACAACGTCGCGATGCCGCTGAAGATCCGGCGCATGGACCCGGCCGAAGCCGCGCGGATCGCAACCGACATGCTGTCCGCGGTCGGCCTGAAGGAGCGTCTGCAGCATCGTCCGGCCGAGCTGTCCGGCGGCGAGCGCCAGCGTGTGGCGATCGCGCGGGCGCTGGTCACGCAGCCGAACTGCGTGCTGGCGGACGAGCCCACCGGCAACCTCGACCGCGGCACCGCTGATGGCGTGTTCGCGCTGATGCTCGATCTGGCACGCCGGCACGGCACGGCTTTCGTGATGGTCACGCACGATGAAGCGCTGGCGAAGCGCTGCGACCGCGTGCTGCGGCTGGTCGCCGGCCGGCTCGCGGACTAGTCCCGGCCCGACGTCATCACGCGGGTCCGCCGCCTACCGGCTGGTGGTGACGGCTCCGGTATCCTGGCTTTCATTGAAGCCAGTGGTGCCGATCGATGTTCTCTTCCGTTGCACTCGCATGTCCCCAATGCGCCGCACCGCTGCCGCGCGCGGCGCGCTGGCGCACCGTGCAATGCGCCTACTGCGGCGCGACCATCGTGCGCGGCGCCGAGACGGTCGAACGCGCAACCTTTCATGCGGCCTGGCTGCGTGCACGTTCGGTTGCCGTATCGGGGCCGGTGTGGGTCTGGCGCGACGCGCGCTATCGCGTGCTGTCAACGCTGGGCCAGGGCGCACACGGCGAAGTGCTGCTGGTCGAGCGCCTTGGCGTGGCGGCGGAACGCATCACCCTCAAGCTCGCGCGTGACGACAGCGGGCGTAATGCATTGGCACGCGAGTTCGATGCGTTGCGCGCGTTGCAGTCGCTGACCGGCACAGGCGCTGCCTACTTCACGCGACGGCTGCCGCAGCCGATCGGCCTGGGGCAAGCGCAATCTGAAACCGGCGCCGAACACCCCGCGCTGCTGCTGCGTCATCCGCCCGGTTACTGGGGCAGCCTTGCCAGCGTGGTGCAGGCGCAGCCCGACGGCATCGACCCACGGCATGCCGTCTGGCTGTGGCGCCGCCTGCTGGAAGTGTTGGGGTTCGTGCATGCGGCCGGCTGGACGCATGGCGACGTGACGCCCGCGCATGCGCTGGTGCATCCGCGTGACCACGGCGTGCTGATGATCGGCTGGTCGCAGGCGCGCCACCGCGAAGGCGCCGCCCATGCGGCTGCCGTGGCGCGCGATCTGCGGCAGGTCGCCTGGACGGTGCGTGCCGTGCTGCACGGCCGCGCCGGCTTCGAGGCGCCAGGCCTCGGCGCCCGCACGCCGGCGCCGCTGGCCGAATTGTTGCGCCGCTGCAGCGAAGAGCCCGATGCCCGTTCGGCGTGGGACGCGGCGGGCATCCAGACCGCACTGTCCGCCGCGGCGCGCGAATCTTTCGGCGCGCCCCAATTCGTCCCGTTCAACCCCGCGCCTCACGGCGCCTGACATTCAAGGAGAGACAAGCACATGGGCTATGGCAACTACTCGCATTCGGCGCACGCGGCGCTGCTCGCCGACCGCGCGGCACAACCGGGGCACGAGGTGTTCACGCAGCGCGGCGTGCATGCGTTGATGGATCCGCGCGGGCTGAAGGTGCGCGAATCGCGCGACAACGCCGACCATCCGAATTCACTGCCGGTCGTTTTCGCACTCGATGTGACCGGCTCGATGGGCGACATCCCGGAGCTGCTGGCGCGCCAGGAGCTGCCGACCTTCATGAAGCTGCTGACCGACTGCGGCGTGCCCGATCCGCAACTGATGTTCATGGCGATCGGCGACGCCACGTCCGACCGGGCGGCGCTGCAGGTCGGGCAGTTCGAGTCGACCGCCGAGCTGATGGACCAATGGCTGACCTGGAGCTACCTCGAAGGCGGTGGCGGCGGCAGCGGCGAAGAGAGCTACGAGCTCGCCTTCTACGTGTTGGCGCAACACACCGACACCGATGCCTGGACGAAGCGCAAGAAGCGCGGCTACCTGTTCATGACCGGCGACGAGCGGCCCTACCCCGCCGTGTCGCGCCACCAGATCGAGGCGCTGATCGGCGAGAAGCTCGACGAGGACATCCCGATCGAGGAGGTGATCGCTGCCGCCGCCGAAACCTATCACTTGTTCTTCCTGATCCCGGACGCGCAGCGCCGTCGCAAGTGTGAAGCGCGCTGGCGCGAGCTGCTGGGCGACCATGTGATCTGCATGGACGCGCCGGCCGACGCCTGCGCCGTGGCGGCCGGCATCGTGGCGCTGACCGAACACGCGGTGCCCGACCTCGATGGGCTCACCCGCGTGATGCGCGCGCACGCAACGCCCAACGACCGCATCGCTTCGGTCGTGCACGCGCTGGAAGGCTATGCCGAGCAGCTCGACCCGAACGCACCCAAGCGTGCAGCGCCCGCCGGCACAGGCGGAAGCTCGTGGTGGAAGAAGCTGTTCGGATGAGGCCCGGCCTGGCCTGCCGCCGACCGTGACGCGCTATGTGTCGCTGCTGGGCCTGGGCTTCGGCGACTGCGGCAAGGGACTCTTCACCGACCACCTGTGTCGCACCGAGGGCGCGCACACGGTGGTCCGTTTCAACGGTGGCGCGCAGGCGGGGCACAACGTGGTGCTGCCCGACGGTCGGCATCACACCTTTTCGCAATTCGGCGCGAGCAGCTTCGTGCCTGGGGTCGAGACGCTGCTCGCGAGTCCGGTGATCGTCCATCCCTCGGGCCTGCTGGCCGAGCACGCCGCCTTGTGCCGCGCCGGCGTGACGGATGGCCTCGAGCGCCTGCATATCGACGCGCGATGCCGCGTCACGACTCCCTTTCATCAGGCCGCGGGTCGGCTGCGCGAGTGGGCGCGCGGCGCGCAGGCCCACGGCAGTTGTGGCGTGGGTGTCGGCGAGACGGTGCGCCACGCGCTGGAAGCGCCCGACGAGGTGCTGCGCTACGGCGACCTGACCGACCCGCGCACCGCGCTCGACAAGCTGGCGGCGATCCGGCGGCGCCTGCAGCGGGAGTTCGCGGACCGGGCGCCCTTTCATGCGGATGGTTCGCACGATGCGGAGGCGGAGCGCGAACGCGCGCTGCTCGATTCGCCGGAGGTGGCGCAGCGCTGGCTCGCGATGTCGCGCACCTGCATCGAACGCGTGCCCGCGATCGGCCTCGACGCGGTGGCCGACCGGCTGGCCCGCCCGGGCTGCGTGGTCTTCGAAGGTGCGCAGGGTGTGTTGCTCGACGAGACGTACGGTTTCCACCCGCACACGACCTGGAGCACGATCTCCACGGATGCCGTCGAGGCCGTTCTGCGCGATGCCGGCATCGGCGCGCAGGTCCGGCATCTGGGCGTGCTGCGCAGCCATCTCACACGCCACGGTGCCGGCCCGTTGCCGACCCACGACGCGGCGCTCGACGTGCTCGCCGAGCCGCACAACGGCGACGCCGGCTGGCAGGGCCGGTTCCGTCGCGGCCATCCCGATGCCTTGCTGCTGCGCTACGCGCTGCGCGCCGCGGGCAGGCTCGACGGCTTGCTGGTGAGCCACCTGGACGCCATCGACAAGGCGGGCGGCCTGCGCTGGTGCGACGGTTACGACATCGACGGCGAAGCCGGCACCGTGTCCGATCTGCCTTGGCTCGACGCGCCCGGCATCGCGGAGCAGGCCGCACTGACCTGTCGTGTCGCCCGTGCCGTGCCGCGCTACGACGCGGTTCCGATCAGGACGACCGCGGACTGGCTGGAACGGACGGCCGCCGTCACGCAATTGCCGGTGCTGCTGGGCTCATCGGGGCCGACCTCGGCCGATGTGCGGGCCATGTGCTGAGCGTCCGCTGAGCGTGCCGGCGCAGTCGACCCATGCCTGCAGCGCCATCGGATGGTCGCTAGCATGGACGCATTCATTTCCCGCACCGCAATCAATGACCGACTCGAACCGCCGCACCGTTCCGCTCGACAAGGCCTACCGCCTGCTCAACCATGGCCCGACCGTGCTGGTCAG
>JAZKDL010000045.1:0-31902 GCA_040387575.1 Pseudomonadota bacterium | reverse complement strand
CATCGCCAGGCGATCAACCGCGGACGCGTTGCGTACGAACCCAACTCGCTGGCCGGCGGCTCCCCGTTCCAGGCCGGCGCGGCGCAAGGCTTCGTGAGCGTCGCCAAGCGGATCGACGCGAAGGAGTCGAGCGACAAGGTGCGCATCAAGCCGGAGAAGTTCGCCGACCACTACACCCAGGCCACCTTGTTCTTCGAGAGCCAGACGGAAGTCGAAAAGGCGCACATCGCCAATGCCTTCCGCTTCGAATTGTCGAAGGTGACCGTGCCGGCGATTCGCGAGCGCATGGTGGCCGGGCTGGCGAACGCGTCGCCCGCTTTGGCCGCGCGTGTCGCTGCGGATCTCGGCATGGCCATGCCGCTGCCGTTGGCGAAGGCACTGGAGAACCCGCCGAAGCCGGAAGTCGACGTGTCTCCGGCGCTCTCGTTGCTGGCGCGTACCGGCGACGGCGGCATCCGGACGCGCAAGGTGGCGATCCTGGTCGCCAATGGCGTGGAGGGCGCATCGCTCGGCAAGCTGGTGACAGCGCTGGTCGCGGCAGGCGCGGTACCGCGTCTCGTCGGTGTGCGGTTGGGTACTTACGTCGGTGTGGGCGGCGAGAAGTTCGAGGCCGACGCCACGATGGAGAACAGCCCGGGCTTCCTGTTCGATGCGCTCGTGCTGCCGGACGGCGAGAGCGCGCTCGAAGCGCTCGATGCGGATGCGCACACGCTGGAGTTCCTGCGGGCGCAGTACTGGCACTGCAAGACGATCCTTGCCCTGGGCGCGTCGCAGGCATTGCTGGCCGAGGCGCAGATACCGCTGACATTGCCGGACGGCGGCGCGGATACCGGGCTGATCCTGGCCGATGCGGCCGACGCCGACGATGCCATCGCCGACTTCATTGCAGCGATGGGAATGCATCGGCACTTTGCGCGCGAGAGCAACCCGCCGATAGTCTGATGAGACGCGCGGTGCCGCCGCGAGTCGGCACTGCGTCATAAAAATGGATTAGTCGAAAGACTCGATCCGGACACATAATAGTTACAACTATTTCCGCAGATCGCGCGCCGGATCTGCTTTTTGTGTTTCCCGTATCTATTTTTACCGGGTCTTCCAATGGCAATGATTTTCTATGAGCGCGCGATTGCGTTGAATCGCGAGCGGCATCAGGCGTTGAAAATTCAACTGAAAGCGGATCATTTTTCCTTTGCGAGACAGACCAATTCCGTATTGATCGCCGGCAGCGAATTTGCCGAAGCAGCGCGCGACTACCCCATCGTCTTCGTGGGCGGCGAGAACGGGCCCTTCACGCTGGCGGCACTCGTCGGGCTGAACGACAAGGACAACCTGCTGGTCGGCGCCGATGGCCGGTGGGAACCCAACGCCTACATTCCGGCCTTCATCCGCCGCTATCCCTTCGTGCTGGCCGGTGCCGATGGCGCCGAGACGCTGACCGTCTGTGTCGATGAAGCGTACGAAGGCCTGGGCAACGAGCGGGGCGAACCGCTCTTCAACGCCGACGGCACCGAGACCACCTACCTGAAGAACGTCATCGAGTTCCTCGTGCTGTTCCATGGCGAAATGAAGCGTACGAGCGCCTTTGCTGCCAAGGTCTTCGAAATGGACCTGCTGACGTCCAAGGTCGTCACGTTCGAGCGCGAAGGCGTCAAGAAGACCCTCGAGGGCGCCTGGGTGGTCGACGAGGCCAAGCTCAACGCGCTGAGCGACGACAAGCTGCTGGAGCTGGTCAAGACCGGCTACCTCGGCTGGATCTATGCGCACCTCATGTCACTGAACAACCTGAAGCGCCTGGCACGGCGCATGGATGCACGCCGGCAGCCGCCTCCGCTGCCTGTCGAGGCGCTGGCCGACGCTGCCACGGGCGCGATCCACTGAGTCGCTGACTCGCTGACTCACCGGCTTCCGGTCGGTGCCAGATCCAAGCCCCGGGGCGACGTTGCACGCCCCTGGGCGCATGCGTGATAAAGGGTCAGGAACGCGCGGCCATGGCGGTCCGTGCCACCGGACACATGGCCAGCGAGATCATCGCCGGCCTTGTCTAGAAGTGCCGAGACGTCGCCGGTCGGGATGCCGAGACGTACCGCCAGCGACCGAAGCATCTGCTCGACGCCATGCAACGTCAAGCCGCTCTCATACAGGTTCACGTCAAACGACAGCCGCTGTGCGTCGTCGTCCGTCACGTCGACGAAGGTGAGCGCCGCGGCGGATGTGCGTCGCGCCGCTTCGGCGACCAGCGCCTTGGCGACCAGGAAGAGCTCGCTTCGTGCATCGCCGTAGGCAACTGCCATCCTCTCGTGAACCTCTGCCAGCGACAGCGACGATGGCTGGCGGTAGGTCGACACCGCGCGCTGGCGGTTGTCCTGCGGATTCCATTTGTAGCCAAGGTACAGCGGCATCGCTGGTCGTGAGGGGTCGTGGCTGGGCGTTGGGAACTCCAGGTAGAGCTTGTAGATGCTCTGGCTCCGATCTGCCGCTTCCTCGAATCCGAGGTGTATGAAACTGGCGTGACTGGCGCGATCTTGGGGTGTCAGCTGCCCCCGCACCGCCGCCCTGAAAGCTTCCGGCGCATCCAGCCGCGACGCCAGGTAATCGACGTCTTCAGCGGCCAGACCGGATGTGCTCAGGCCGACCAGAAACCTGTCTTGCCGGAGCTCGCCGGCCATCAACTTGAAGGAGCGCTCGACACCGTTGAGCGGCAGATTTCTTACCAATCCGTAAAGACGATGCGCCAACGGGGAGGCAAAAGGGCGCTCGTGCCACTGCAGGCGGGCGTCGGTCATCGCACCCAAGCGTTCCCCGCCTTCCGACCAGAGCGTGCCGAAGCGCGCCTCATGCGCGGCCACGATGTCGGCCAGTTGCCTTGCCGTGCCCAGCAGCGTCGGTGGGTCCAGTGCAATCGATGTGCCCAACACCCCATCGCCGAAATGCAGCAATGCGCCCCGCTCGGACAGTCGGGTTCCCCAGCGATCAGGATTGAACGTCGCGGGAAGTTCACGTGGTGGGCTGAAGGAAGGCACCTGCTGGGAACGCAATGGATCGTTGGATTTCAACTTCTGTCAATCACCCGTTGATGGCAAATCGAAGAGAAATTGCAGAATGTAAATAAATAATTCTTTGTTCAGTTTAATCGGCAAAAATTGTAAGTATCAACAGGTGTCTGATGTCGGACATCGCCTACGTTTTCGTCGAAACATGCTGACCTGGCAGGGCTCGGAGCAGGCTTCGTCATCAAGGATTACCTGTGCAATCTCCCGCCTTTTTCGCCACGGCGCTGCTGTGCGCGTCGTTCTTGGCTGCCCTGCCGGCGACCGCTGAAAACCTGGTCGACATCTATGGCCTGGCGAAGCAGCGTGACCCGCGCTACCTCGCCATGCGCTCGGAATACGAGGCCACCGGTTTCGCCGTGAAGGAGGCACGTGCCGCCCTGTTGCCGCAAGTCGCGTTCAACTACAACCGCACGAACACCGATCAGAACATCACGCGCAGCGAGAACCAGGTGTTCGCCGCTGGCGCGACCTCGTATCCGACCAACGATCGAACGCTGTCGATCTCTCAGCCGATCTTCCGGCTGTCCTCCTGGCGCAACTGGCAGCAGTCGCAGGCCTCCGAGAAGCAGGCTGCGGCCGCCTATGCCGCAGCCGAACAGGACCTGATCGTCCGGACCGCGACGGCGTACATGGCCGTTCTCGCGGCGGAGGATGCGCTGAACCTGGCAAAGGGCGAGGGCGAATCGATCAAGCGCCAGCTGGAACTGGCCGATGCCAAGTTCAAGAGCGGCCAGGCAGTCCGGGTCAACCTGTACGACGCGGTGGCGCGCAACGCGCTCAAGCAGTCCGACGTGATCGCCGCCGAGAACGACCTGGCCGACAAGAAGCAGGCGCTGCGCGAGGTGATCGGCACGCCGGTGAACGCGCTGGTGCCGATCGCCGACAAGGCGCCGCTCATCCGGCCGCAGCCGCTGGACGCCGAGCAGTGGGTCCAGTCGGCGCTCGACAAGAACCTGCTGCTGGAGGCGCGCCTGCAGGCCGTCGAAGTGGCGCGACAGGAAATCGACAAGAGCCGGGCTGGCTACTACCCGACGCTGGACCTGGTGATTTCACGCAACCAGCGCGTGACGGGCGGCAGCCTCTTCGGCGGCGGCAGCAGCGTGAACACGAACGACGTGATGCTTCGCGCGAACATTCCGTTGTACGACGGCGGCGCCACCGATGCAGGGATCGACAAGGCCGGCGCGCGCCATCAAAGCGCGCTGCAGGATCTCGAGCGCGACCGTCGCCAGGTTGAACGCCAGGCGCGCGCGGCGTATGCCGGCGTGGTCAGCGGCATCACACGCGCTGCCGCACTCGAGCAGTCCGTGCAAGCACTCGACAGCGCCCGCAACCTGAAGGAACAAGGCTACAAGGCCGGCATCTCCACGATGCTGGGTGTGCTGGACGCCGAGCGCGACCTGTATGCCGTGCGACGCGATGCAGCGCAGTCGCGCTACGACTACCAGCTCAACATGCTGCGCCTGAAGCAGGCCGCCGGCACCCTGAACGAAGACGATCTGGCCGCCGTCGGCAGAGCGGCTCCCTAGGTTCCCAGTCCGCTTCGGCCTGCGTGGCTGAAGCGGACTTTGGCCTCGCATGCAGAACGCAACGAATCACTGGAACCGTATGGCCTCGAAAAAATTGACATCCCTCCGCAGTCGCCTGGCCGGATCACTCCAACGATCCGGGGCCGGCAGGCCAGAGGTACGTCGCAAAACGCTGTTCGAAACCCTCGAACAGCGTTTTTTGCTTTCGGCCGAGCTGGTGATTCCGCCGCCGCCGGTCCAGCAGGCCGTGCTCGAAGCGCCGCTGGTGGTCAGTGCACCGGGCCAGATCCAGCTCACGCTGACCGCGCAGACACCGCCGGCCGATGCGTCCGTGCCCAATCCGGTGCTTGATGCGGGCCACCAGGCGGCGTCCGATGCGACGACCTCCGCGGCATTGACCGAGCTCGTCGCGGCAGCGCCTCTGCCAGGTACTTCCGTGGCACTCGCGGACTTCGCGGCCTACATGCAGACACGCCCGGCGGCAACGCAGCTGGTCATCGTCGATCCGTCCATTCCGCATGTCGGCACGCTGCTCGACGGCCTGCTGGCCGCCATGCCCCAGGGAAAGAGCGGCGACGCGCAGACCGACGCCAGCACGAAGTCCGGAGACACATCGGCGCAGGCCCCCTCGCTCGGCGCCCAGCTGCAGGTGATCCATCGCGGCGACATCGACGTCATCGTGCTCGACGCACGTTTTGACGGCGTCGACCAGATCGGCAGCATCCTCAAGTCCTACGACGAACTCGACTCGGTGCAGATCCTGTCGCACGGCGACAGCGGCACGCTGTACCTCGGCAATGCGCAACTCGACGGCGACAACCTCGCGCAGTACCAGTCGCGCGTCGCCGAGTGGGGCCAGGCGTTGCGCACGGGGGGCGACATCCTGCTCTATGGCTGCGACGTGGCGCAGGGCAGCTACGGCGTCAATTTCATGCAGAGCCTGGCGAGCCTGACGGGCGCCGACGTCGCCGCATCGACCGATGGCACCGGCAGCGCCGCGCTCGGCGGCAACTGGACGCTGGAGTACGCGACCGGCCAGATCCAGGCCACGACCTATGCCATCGAACCGTACGGGTACATGCTCGACGCGCTGGGCGGCTCGCCCCTGGCCGACGTCATCGCCGGCACCGACGGCGACGACCAGATGCTGGGGCTGACCGGCAACGACACCTACACCTTCGCCGACGACTGGGGCAACGATACCGTGACCGAGTCTGCCGGCGGCCCGGTCAACGGCGTCGACACGCTGGACTTTTCGCAGGTCACGAAGGATCTGTACTTCTACATCTACGGCAACCGCGTCGTGGTTTCCGATGCGGCCGCTTCCAACGTGACAGCGCCGTCGGGCGGCGAGATTGCCGTGGGTGCCAGTTCGGTCAGCGCGACCAATGTCGAGAACCTCATCGGCGGTCTGGGCACCAACACCTACTTCTTCATTGGCGCCGGGCTCAACGGCACCATCACCGGCACGGTGGGCGGCAGCACGACGCTCAACTACGGCAACTACCTCGGCGCGGTCACCGTCGACATGCAGGCGGACACGGCCACCGCCACCCTGGGCATCACGAACATCGACAAGGTGATCGGCTCCTCCTCCTATGCCAACACCGTCGTCGGCGCCAACCAGACCAACATCTGGCGCATCGCATCCGGGGGCAAGGGCAGCCTCGGCAACACGGTCGCCGACGCATTCGTTTCCTATCTCGACTTCGAGAACTTCCAGACGCTCGCCGGTGGCACCGGTAGCGACACGATCGACTATTCGGTCTACGCCACGGCAGTGACGGTCGACCTCGCCACGGGCTCGGCGTCCGGCTTCACGGCGATCAACGGCTTCAACAACATCGTCGGCTCGGCGTTCGCCGACCACCTGACCGGCGATGCAGGCGACAACCTGTTGACCGGCGGCCTGGGCGTCGATGTGCTCACCGGTGGCGGCGGCGTCGACACCGTGGTGGAAATGCGCAACGCGGACTTCACGCTCACCGACACCACGCTGAAGATCGGCAGCGAAACCGACACGCTGGTCGGGATCGCCAAGGCCAGTCTCACCGGCGGCGACGGCAACAACATGCTGGATGCATCCACGTCCACGCTGATCGCGGTAACGCTGGATGGCGGCGCAGGCAACGACACGCTGACCGGCGGCCTGCTCGACGACACCCTGATCGGCGGCCTGGGCAACGACGTCCTGCGCGGTGGCGCCGGCAACGACGCGCTGCGCGGCGGTGGTGGCGTCGACGACATCGACGGCGGCGCCGGAACCAACACGCTCGTCGAAGTGAGCGACTCGCGCTTCGTGCTCACCGACACATCGCTGGACATGGGGCAGGGCACGAGCTCGGTTCAAACCATCGGCTTCAGCGGCGTCGTCACCGGCGGCTACTTCAGTTTGACATTGGGTGGCGAGACCACACGCAGCATCGCCTACGACGCGAGCGTCACCGAAGTGCGTAGCAAGCTCCTCGAACTGGCCGGCATCGGCGACACCGACATCCTCGTCGCCGGGACGTCCGGCGCCTGGGTGGTCACCTTCGTCAACAACCTGGCCGGCATGGACGTCGGTGCGATCACCGCCACCGCGTCCGGTCTGGTCGGCGTCGGCGGGGTCTCCAGGACGGTGCTGGTCGCCCAGACGGCGACGGGTGCGCGTGCCACCTCGACACTGGCCAACATCCAGCGCGCACGCCTGTACGGCGGAGACGGCGACAACCGCATGGACGCCAGCGCGTTCGGCGGCCCGGTCGAGTTGTACGGCCGTGGTGGCGACGACGTGCTGATCGGAACCGCCTTCGGCGACATCCTCGACGGCGGCACGGGCGACGACACCATCACCGGCAACGGTGGTGCAGACATCCTGCGTGGCGGTGCCGACATCGCCACGGTCGAAGGTACGCCGATCACGGGCGGCATCGACACGCTGATCGTGCAGCGCGACGGCAACATCACCGTGAGCAACACGCAATTGACCGTCGTGCAGGGCGGCGCCACCACGGTCTCGACCCTCAGCGGCTTCGAGCGCGCCATCCTCACCGGCGGAGCGGGCAACAACGTCATCGATGCGAGCGCGTTTTCAGGTGTCTCGGTCGACACGGCGCTTTCTTTCCTGAACGACCAGCACGGCGTGGGCAGCGCAGACGCGAAGAAGGGTTTTTCCGTCCTGATGAGCGATGGCACCTGGGTCGATGTCGACCTGACCGATGCCTTGACCGTGCAGGGCGTGATCGACGCCGTTCACACTGCCAGCACGCATCTCACCGCCGCGCTGAACACGGCGCGCAACGGCCTCGTCATCACCGACGACCTAGGCCATACCACCGCGATGTCCGTGCGGAAGCTCGGCACGTCCACCGCCGCGGCCGACCTGGGCCTGCTCAACGGCACCGGCACCTCGACGGGGTTCACCGGCCTCGGTGTGATGTTCGGCAGCGTGACGCTCGACGGCGGTGCGGGCAACGACACATTGACCGGCGGCGGCGGCAACGACACGCTCACCGGCGGGTTGGGCATCGACACCATCCTCGGCGGTGGCGGCATCAACACGCTGGTCGAGTCGCGCGACGCCGACATGGTGCTGACGGACACCAGCCTCAAGACCGGCACCGAAGCCGCAGAGACCCTCTCCGGCATCCAGCGTGCGGTCTTGCATGGCGGGGCGTCGGCCAACAGCATCGACGCCCGGGCTTTCACTGGTCCCCTGACGATCTACGGCGGCGGCGGCACTGACACCTTGCGCGGCGGCAGCGCGCTCGACACCTTCTACGTCGATGTCGGCAATCTCACGGCTGGCCAGAAAGTCACCGTGCTCCCCGGCACCACGGCGGTGGCCGACGCCATCTACATCCTGGGCACGGGCGACATCACGTCGTCGGACCTCGACTGGATCGATGTGCAGGGCTCGACCACGGCGCGGCTCGTGTTCACCGGCGACGTCGCCAACTTCGCGGACAACATCTCTTCGGGCGGTGCCGATCTGGCCTTCGAATACGACCACTTCGTGCTCAGGGGCTACACCATCAGCACGGTCGGTGCGACGAGCACCGGCGACCTGTCGATCAAGGGCCAGAACATCGAGCTGATCAACAGCACGCTGATCGCTTCCGGCAACGGCCATACCGGCAACATCACGATCGCGGCGGCGGACTTGATCCGTGACTTCGGTGCGCTCGGCTTCTACAACTTCGACTCCAACGTCGCCAGCGTCTCGATCGTCAACACCACCATCACCGGTGGCAACGTCGACGTGACGGCGACCGCCTTGGCGCTGCGGTACAAGATCGAATCCGCCGCAGGCTCGGTCCTCGACGACGTGCTGCAGGCGGTCGTGACCGTCGGCGAGAACCTCTCGGTGATCGGAGGCGTCGCACGTTCGGTATCGCGGGCCACGATCAACATCGACGCGCAGTCGACGATCAATGCGGCGAACTTCAACGCCAATGCCATCGCCAAGACCTCGGTCGCGCCCAATCCGGTGGGCATCGTTCTGGGGGTTGCGGTCGGTATCGTCGACACCAAGGCTGCCATCACCATCGATGGGAAGATCAACGCGACCGGGAACATCTCGATCGCAACGCTGGCCGACAACACGCTCAACGTCGTGTCCAAGCCGACCGACGTCTTTGGCGCTGCCATTGCCGTTGCGATCAGCGTGCTGAAATCCTCATCGACCGTCGATGTCGGCACCGGGGCCACGCTGAGCAGTGGCGGCAGCATCAACGTCACGGCCGACACGGTCGACCGCAACCGCACGCTGGCGCAGGCCACCGCGCCAAAGAACGGCTTCCTTGCCGTGGCCGTCGCGGTCGCCATCGAGTCCGGAGAGACGCATGCCTACCTGGACGGCGAGGCCCATGCGACCGGTACCGGCGGCAGCATCAACGTACTCGCCACGCAGAGGACCGAAGACATCACGACCACGGCGCTTGGTTTGATCCCACGTCAACTGGGCGGCATCACGGCGGCGGCGGGCGTCGGTGTTCCCAACGCTTCATCGGACTTGGTCGATTCCATCGAATCGGTCCCGAAGGACCTCACAGTCGGTTTCGCCTACAGAGAACTGCGCGCTTGGATTCTTAAAGAGGATCCGGCCAAGACCAAGGACTTGGAGAAGAAGCTCGAGGCTCCGACAAAAAGTGACGACGACAAGGGTGGCGCGTTCGCCCTCGTGCTCGACACCAACAACGTTTTCTCGCGGATCGGCAATGGCGTGACCGCCAAAGATGTGGATGCGTTCGGCAATATCACGGTGAAGTCCGTGATCGAGAGCCGGCCCGACATATCGGCAACTTCCGTCACGAAGCAGGAGTACGACAAGGCCGTGCGAAGGGCGGCCGACTCCGGTATTTCCGCTGCCGTCGCGGTGGGCAACTACACCAACCTGACCGACGCCAGCATCGGGGCCCATGCCATCGTCGATGCCAGGGGCACGATCACCGTGCAGGCACGGACGCTGAACCAGATCGATCCGAACTCGCTGTTCGGCGCCAACCTGGTCGCGCCCTTCCTCGCCTCGAATTCGGAGCCGACGTACACCAACGAATCCGGCATGCAGACGCTGCACAACGGCGACACCGTCAAACTCGTCAGCGACAGGAACGGCGGCGGCGACAAGGACAGCTGGTACCGGTACACCGGCGCGACGAAGACGGTCGACCTGGCCACCGAGGTCTACACCGACCGCACCGAATGGCTCGATCGCGGCGCCACACCCCAGGTCAAGGAGTTCTTGGAGCAGCTCGTCGGGTACCTGGACAGCAGCTTTGGGCTGGACGACTACCTTGTCGACTCATGGACCAATTCCACGTCCGAAGGGCAGACCAAGGCTGGTGCCGGATCCTTCACGACCCTGTTGATGAACCAGACCGCCACCGCCACCATCAAGGCCGGCGCGCGAATCAACAAGGACGCGGCCTTCGACACCGGCGACGACCAGCAGGTCAAGGTGCTGGCCGAAAGCGTGGCGCAGACGATCAGTCTCGTCGGCAACCTCAAGGTGCCGGGCTTCGGTCTCGCGGGGGAAGTCCGGGAGTGGACGAAGGCTGACACCTTCAAAGCGCCGGGTGTCGTCAAGTCGGCGGACGGTGGCACCGCGGTCGGCGTATCGGTCGGCGTGTACAAGTACGAGAACACCGTCAATGCCCGCATCGAGGACGACGTCCAGCTGGAGGCAGACAACCTCCAGGTGCAGGCCGACAACAACGTGCTGGTCGCGGCACTGGCCGCGTCGGGTTCGAGCGGCGCGGCCAAGGCCGGCAACGGGACGACGACGATCAACATCGTCGACAACACCACCATCGCGCAGGTGGGCGCCAAGGCCGACATCGCGTTGGGTAGCAAGGCGCTGGGCCTCGCGGATGCTCCCGACGCCGTGGCCTACATCGCCGCGATCGACAAGTCCTATGTGTTCGCGGTGGCCGGCGCGGTCGCTTCCGGTGAAGCCACTGGCGTGGGCCTCTCGGTTGCCGTCAATGTCGTGACACGAAACACGCAGGCCGTGATCGGTACGCTGCATGACAGCGCGCTGGTCACCGGTATCGGCTCGTTCGTGGTCGATGGCGACCTCGCCCTGAAAGCATCGAATTCGGGTTACGTTGCCGCGTTCGCGCTGGCCGGCGCCAAGGCGTCGGTCCCACCGGTCAGGCCGCCATCCCCGCCGGTGGCCACGCCGGCCAAACCGGTGCCGGAACAGGGCTCGCTCGATGACCTGTCCTACCTGGAAACACTGGCGGTGTACGAGGCCGAAGCGCAGAAAGCCGCTGCGCCCGTCCCGTCCGTCCAGTCGAAGACGGCACTTGGGGTTGCGGGCTCCGTCACCATCAACCTGGTGCTGGACAACGCCCGGGCCTATGCGCGCGATCTGGCCACGCTGACCGCTACTGACATCACCATCGATTCAGCCGACGGCACCGTCGTCGCTTCGCTCGCAGGCGCTGCGTCGTATGCCACCTCGGTCAATCCGGCGACGAAGACCACCGCCATCGCTGGCGCTTTCGGCTTCAACCTGCTGGTCGGCAACGTCGAGAGCTTCCTCGACCACATTGGCACCTTCACTGCCGGCAGCCTGTCGATGGACGCGGTGCGTACCGGCTGGCTGGTGAGCCTGGCGGCCGGCGTGAGCGGCGCCACCGGCAAGGACGGCAATGCCATCGCCGGCTCGGTCGGCGTGAATCGGGTGGCCAACAAGACCAGCGCACGGATGTCCTACGTCGGCACCGGCGCCGTGACCGGCGCGGTGACGCTGGACGCGAACGACGACACCAACGTCATCGCCGTCGCGGGCGCAGCGGCATTCGGCGGCGCCGGCGGCTATGGCATCAGCATCGGCATCAACCTGATCGATGCCACGACGAATGCGACGATCGACCACAGCACGCTGACCCAGGCCGGCAGCCTCAGCGTGAGCGCATCGACGGATGCCGACATCGTGTCCGTCACCGGCTCGCTGGGTGTCGCCACAGGCGCTGGCACGCCCAAGGGCTCGGCGCTGGGCGGCACCGTGTCGTTCAACATGATCAACAACGATGTGACGGCGCGGGTGTCCGACAGCACCTTCGGCAGCGCGACTCACCAGGTTGGCACCGTGAGCGTCCTGGCCGACGATGCCTCCTCGATCTACGCCTTCGCGGGCGGTTTTGCAGTGGGCCGCTCGTCGGCCTGGGGCGTGGCCATGGCTTACAACGCCATCGGCAACGACACCCTCGCGGCACTGGAGAACGTGACGCTCACCTCCGCGGGTGCAGTGACCGTCAAGGCCGAAGAGCGATCCACCCTCATGTCCTTCGCCGTGGGCGGCGCAGGCGCGGACAAGGACTCCGCGGTGGCGGGCTCGGTCGGCATCAACGCCATCGTCAACTCGATCGACGCGCACATCAGCGGCTCCCACATCACGACCGCGGGCGACATCAGCCTGATCGCGGAAGACCGGGCGACGCTGGTTTCGCTGGCCGGTGCCATTGCGCTGTCGCTCACCGACTCAGGCGTGGGCGTCGCGATCGGCTGGAACCGGGTGAGCGACGGCGTGACCGCCTATGTCAGCAGCTCGGAACTCACCACCACGGGCGGCTCCGTCGAGGTGCTGGCGGCATCGAACTCGATGCTCGTCGGCATGGCCGCGGCCGGTGCCGGTGGCAAGTCCACGAGCGGTGCGGGCGGCCTGTCGATCAATGCCATCGCCAACACGATCGATGCACACATCGCGGGCGGTTCCGCGGTCAAGGCGAAGAACGACGTGAGCGTCACGGCCAGCGAAGCGGCGTCGCTCTATGCGGCATCGCTCGCGGTGGGCGTGACCACCGGCCAGTCGACGGCCATCGGCTTGCTGCTGTCGTACAACTACGTCGGCGCGGTCGACGACATGGCCGACCCGAACCTCATCACCCTCGCCGATGCGCCTGCCAGCAGCGATGCACAGGGCACGAAGAACGTGTCGGTCGCCGGTGCCGACACCGCGCTGCCGGCCAGCGTCAAGGCCTACATCGACAACGCCGGTGTCGAGGCCGGACGCAACGTGCTGGTGCTCGCCGGCTTCGATGACCCGAACAAGACGCTGGAGTCCAGCGCAGCGCTCGCGACGACGAAGAGCATCGATGCGGCGACCGCCGTGCAGACGACCGATGGCACGATCACCTTCGGCGCGGCGCACGGCTTCGTGACCGGCGACCAGGTCACCTACGACAAGCGCACCGGCACGCAGATCGGTGGCCTGACCGGCGACGACACGGTGACGTATTACGTGATCGTCGTCGACGCCGACACCATCAAGTTGGCCACTACGTTCGACGATGCGGTGGCCGGGAACGCCATTGCCCTCACGGCGGCCGGCACCGGCACGGGCGCGATCACCGCGACCGGCAGCGGTGCAGTTGCAAAGACATTCGATGCGGCCACCGGCGTGGCCATCAGCACCGCCACGTCGGACACCATCGGGTTCGGCACGGCGCATGGCCTCGTCACCGGCGACGTGTTCGTCTACCGGGTCGGCACGGGCAATACCGCCATCGGCGGGCTGGTGGACGGCGAGGCGTACTACGTCATCCAGGTGGACGCGACCCACATCAGGCTCGCGCAGACCTATGCCGAAGCCGTCGCCACCGACCCGACCGAGATCTACCTGACCTCGGCCGGCGCCGGCACGCAGCAACTGCTGGTCAAGAAGAACAGCGTCAGCGCGATGGGCACGGCCGTACCGCTCACCTCGTCGTCCGGCGCACAGATCACCGCGGTGACCGCGGCGGGTGCCGTCGGCGATGGCGGTGCCGGTGCAGGCGCCATCACGCTGAACTTCGTGCGCATGAACGTGAGCGCGACCATCTCCAACACCGGCGCGCGCCAGGTCGTCGCCACGACCGGCGACGTGCAGGTGAAGGCGCACGACGTCTCGCAGATCAATTCGGGAACGGGTTCGCTCGCGGTGTCGGCTGGCCAGTCGACGTCGATCAATGCGTCCGTCGGCGTCAACGACATCCGCAACAACGTCACGGCGCAGATCGCCGGCGCCAAGGTCACGGCGTCGCTCGGCAACGTGGTGGTGAGCGCAGAAGAATCGGCGCGCATCGTCAACGTGGTCGTCGGTGGTTCAGGCTCCGGCTCGGGCAGCGTGACGCTCGGCGGTTCGTTCGCGGTCAACACGGTGTCCAACAACGTGGTCGCGGCCATCCAGTCCAGCACGGTGGCCGGCGTGACCTCGCACGCCAACGTGTCCGCGCAGCGCGACGTCTCGGTCACTGCGCGGGACACCGCCGCCATCGCGACGCTGGCCGGCAACGTGAGCATTTCCATCGGTGGCCAGGTCGGCGTCGGCATGGCCTTTGCCGTCAACAACGTGCAGGACACCGTCTCGGCGCTGGTCGACAACTCGACGGTACGGGCTTCCACCGGTGACATCCTCGTCGACGCGACCTTCGCCAGGCCGACCGCGCTGCCCAGCGGGCTCGACGTGCAGATCGCCGCCATGGCCGTCAGCGGCAGCGGCACGGGGACCATCGCGGGCGCCGGTTCGGTGGCCCTGAACTGGGTCCGCAATAGCGTGACGGCCAAGGTTTCCAATATCGGTGACCTGTTCAGCGGCGCGAATGCGGCCGACGAGATATATGCAGGCGGCAGGCTGCGCGTGCTGGCGTCCGACAGCTCCACCATCAACGCATTGGCAGGCGCGGTCGCCATCGCCGGCATCGGCAAGGCCGGCGCGTCCGGTGCCGTCGGTGCATCGGTCGCCTACAACTACCTGGGCGGCGACCCGAACGACCCGACCAGCACCAACAACAACCGGGTGCACGCGTCGATCGAGAACGTGACAGGCCAGATCAGCGCAGGCTCGCTCGAAGTCGGCGCGACCTACGCGGGCGAGATCGCCAACATCACCGTCGCGGGCGCCGCCGCAGGCACTTTCGCACTGGGCGGCGCGGTGTCGATCAACCGCATCCGCGACACGAGCGAAGCCTATGTCTCCGGCGTGAACTCGCTGACGACGCGCGGCACGGCGGCCGACAACGTGTCGATCCACGCGGCCGATGCATCGAAGATCAGCGTGCTGGCCGGTGGCATCGGCGTGGCCATTGCCAAGGGCAGCGGCACGGGCCTGGCTGCAGGCGTGTCGGTCGCCACCAACGTGATCGAGAACCACGTGACGGCGTACATCGACAACGGCAAGCTGACCTCCGCGGGCGGCATCCAGCTGAGTGCGACCGAAACAGCCGCCATCGACGCGTTGACGATCGGCGTGGCGGTGGGTGCCAGCACCGGCGGCGGCCTGGCCGGCTCGGGTGCGGGCGCCGGTTCCGGCAACACGGTCAGGAACACGGTTTCCAGCTACATCAAGGGCAGCCTTGCTGCCAACACCAAGGGCGTGTCCGCCAACGGCGGCGCGCTGACCATCACGGCGACCGACCATGCGGCCATCCGCGCGGGCGCCGGTGCTGCGGCGCTGGCGGTCTCGGTCGGCGGCGGCGGAGCGGGCGCCTCCATCGGCGTCTCGGCGGCGACCAACGACGTCCGCGACACGGTCGAGGCCTACATCGACGGCGCGACCGTCAGCGCGGCGGGCAACCTCGTCCTGACCGCGACCGAGTCGTCGACCATCGATGCGCTGACGATCGGCGGCGCGGTCGGCGTGTCCGGCGGCGGCGGTGCGGGCGTAGGCGTCGGCATCGCCGGTGCCTTCTCGTTCAACACGATCAAGAACAACGCGCTGGCGTCGGTGCGCAACGGCAGCACGGTCACCACCAGCGCAGGCGGCGCGGTGAGCCTGCTGGCTTCGGACAGCGCCCACATCACCGCCAACGCGGGTGGCGTGGCCATCGGCGTGTCCTTCGGCGCTGGCGGCGGTTCGAGTGCGTCGCTGGGCGTGGCCTCGGCCGACAACGACATCGAGAACAACGTCAAGGCCTACGTCGACGATTCGTTCGTCTCTGCGGCCGGCAAGATCCTGCTGTCGGCGACACAGACGTCGACGATCGATGCGCTCAGCGTGGGTGGCGCGGTGTCGGCATCGGCGGGGGGCTCGGGCGCGGTGGCCGGCGCGATCGCCGGCGCGGGTTCGGGCAATGCCATCAAGAACACCGTGGCGGCTTACGTCAACAACAGCCTGGGGTCGAACAAGGGGCTGCGTGCCGGCGGCGACATCACGCTGGAGGCCACGGACCAGGCGACCATCGTCGCCAACGCAGGCGGCGTCGGCGCTGCGCTCGGACTTGGCAGCGGCGGTGCCGCCGCGGTGTCGGCAGGCGTTTCCGCATCGAAGAACACGATCACCACCACGGTCGATGCCTACGTCGACAAGTCGACCGTCACGGCGACCAAGGGAAACATCGCGCTGACGGCTGCCGAGAAGGCCAGCATCACGGCGCTCGCGATCGGCGGCGCCATTTCGGCGGCCGGTGGCGGCAGCGGCGGCCTGAGCGGCGCGCTGGCGGGTGCCGGCTCGGGCAACACCATCACGAACAAGGCACGCGCCCGCATCCTGAACGGCGCATCGGTCGAAACCGCGGTCAGCGGCACGATCAACCTGACGGCCAGCGACGCCTCGACGGTGACGGCCAACGGCGGTGGCGTCGGGGTCGCGGTGGCCGTCGGCGGCACGGGTGGCGCAGGCGTTTCGCTTGGCGTGGCTGTCGCGAAGAACAAGATCGCCAACGTGGTCGAGGCCAGCATCGACAACTCGACGGCCAAGTCGGCCGGAAAGCTGTCGCTGTCGGCGACGGAGAGCTCGGTGATCAAGGCGCTGTCGATCGGTGGCGCCGTTGCAGTCGGTGCCGGCGGCGCGTCGGGCGTCGCGATCGCCGGTGCCGGTGCAGGCTCGGACAACGACATCGACAACACGGTGTCGGCCTTCATCAGCAACAGCAACGCGGTGACTTCGGTCGGCGCGATGAGCCTCACGGCCAGCGACAACTCGGCCATCACCGCCAACGGCGGCGGCGTCGGCGTGGCGGTCGGGCTCAGCGGGGTGACCGGCGTTGCCGTGACGCTCGGCATCTCGGCCGCGACCAACGACATCCACAACACGGTCCAGGCCTATATCGACAAGTCGATCGTCAACGCGACGTCCGGCGACCTGAGCCTCAGCGCGACGTCCAGCGCAACCGTCAAGGCGCTGTCGATCGGTGGCGCGGCCGCGGTCGCTGGCGGCGGCGTCACGGGCGTCGCCGTCGCCGGAGCGGGCGCAGGCTCTGGCAACACCATCGGCAACACGGTCACGGCCGCGATCCGCAACGGCAGCACCGTCAAGACGCTGACCAGCGGCAGCGTGTCGCTGTCGGCCAGCGATGCGTCCAGCATCACAGCGGACGGCGGCGGCACCAGCCTGGCCGTTGGCCTCGGCACGACTGGCGTGGGCGTGGCGGTCGGCGTGGCCATTGCAGAGAGCACCATCACCAACACGATCGCCGCCTATGTCGATGCATCCAACGTGGTGTCGGCCGGCAGCGTGAGCCTGAGCGCCAGCGAGAGCGCATCCATCAAGTCATTCAGCCTCGGTGGCGCAGTGGCTGCGGGCGGCGGTGTCGCCGGTGTCGGCCTTGCAGGCGCGGGCGCCGAGTCGAAGAACAAGATCACCAACACGGTCCAGGCGTACATCAATGCCAGCGCGGCGGCCGGCACGAAGGGCGTCACGGCCAGCGGCGCCATCACGCTGTCGGCGACCGACGCTGCCACGGTGATCGCCAATGCCGGCGGTCTTGCGGCAGCGGTCGGCGTGGGCGCGGTCGGCGCAGCCGGTGCAGTGGGCGCGGCGGTGGCGACCAACACCATCGCCAACACCGTTCAGGCCTATGTCAAGGCATCGACCGTCAAGGCGACCGGCGGCAACGTGTCGCTGAGTGCGACCGAGAACGCGTCGATCGACGCCATCTCGGTCGGCGGTGCCATCGCGATCAGCGGCGGCGCGGCCGCGGCTGCGGCCGCGGGCGCCGGCGGCACGGCGTCGAGCACCATCCACAACACGGTCGAAGCGTTCATCAGCCAGAGCGCCAGCGTGAGCACGGTGACCAGCGGCAGCGTCCTGCTGAGCGCGACGGACACGGCGACGATCCATGCCCAAACCATCGCCGCGGCGCTGGCGCTCTCGGGTGGCGGCTATTCGAACGCGGTCACCATCGGCGTGGCGCTGGCGAACAACAGCATCGCCAACACGGTACGGGCCTTCGTCGAGAACGCGACCGTCACGTCGGCCGGAGCGCTGACGTTGACGGCGCAGGCGACACCGACCATCAAGGCCTTGTCGGTCGCCGCGTCGGCGTCGGTCGCCACTGGCATCGGCGCAACCCTGGCGGGCGCGGGCGCCACCTCGTCCGACACCATCGACAACACGGTTGCGGCCTTCATCGACAGCCAGAGCAGCGCCAGCGCGGTTGCCGACATGCAGCTGAGCGCCGCCGAATACGCAACCGTCGATGCCGAGGTCGCGGCGACCAGCCTCGCCGCCGGCATCGGCAGCGCCGCCATCGGCACCAGCATCGCGACCGTGGCCGTGAACAGCAAGGTCAGCGCCTATGTCGATGGCACGGTCACCGGCGCAAAGAGCCTGCAGATACTTGCCGATGCGAAAGACCGTTCCACGGCAAGGAGCGCGGCGGCCGCGGGCGGCATCCTCGCCGGCAGCGGTGCGGTCGCGACCGCCTCCGTGTCGCCCACCGTCTCGGCCTATACCGGCAGCAAGGCGATCACGACGACGAACAGCGTCACCGTGTCGGCCACTGCCACACCCCGCACCGAGGCCTACGCCATTGGCGTGTCGGCCGGCGTCCTGGCGGTCGGCGTGTCGAGTGCCGCCGCGACCACGACGCCGAAGATCGACGCCCACGTGGGCGGCAGCATCACGACCGGCATGCTGCAGGTGTCGGCCGAACAGATGCTGCCGACCGATGTGGTGAACGGTGCCAACCAGGTCGCCGAGTCGGCCTATGCAAGCGCGATCGGCTCGGCCGGCGGGTTGATCGGTGTGGACTCGACCTCCGCCACGGCCAGCAACGGCCTGCCGGGTTCGGACCCACGGTCGCAATCGAGCGTGACGGCCTTCGTCTCGAAAGACGCCACCTTGGCGATTCGTGGCGCGACGAGCGTCGTCGCGGTCGCGAATTCCTGGCAGTCGGCCGAAGCCGGAAGCATCACCGCCGGTGGCCTGTTGTCGATCGGCGTTGCCGCGTCGAAGGCGCAATCCAATACCGTGACATCGGCCTATCTGGGCGACGGCGTGAAGCTCAAGGCCGCCAGCCTGACGATCACCGCGCTGGGCCACGACAACAACCGGGCGCAGACGCTGGCCGGCGGCGTGAGCACGCTCGCGGCAGGCGTCGCCGCGTCGGCGGACACCAACAACGTCAGCAACACCCGCGCCACGATCGGTGCGGGCGTCGTCGGCCGCGACATCGTGCTGGGCGAGAACAACACGCTGCCGATCCTGCTGGCCAATTCGAAGGCGACCTACGACACCGACCAGGGCACGACCACGGTGCTCAACGGCCAGACGGTCGACGTCCGGTCGGGCCACATCGGCAACGGCGACGTGGGAACGCGCTACACGTACATCGGCGCCAGTGGCAGCATCAACCTGGCGACCGCCGACTTCACCGACACCACCAAGTGGACTGCGATCGGCATCGTCGACGGTACCGGCAAGCTCAGCATCACCGCGGACCATGTCGCCGAGTTCAACGCGACGGAAACCACCGTCACCGGCGGCATGCTGGCCGGCGCCGGCGCGACCGTCGTGCACGACGTGGACGCCAAGGTCACCGCGGGCGTGGGCGCCAATGCCCAGGTCTACGCGAAGGACGTGTCCATCCTGGCCACCAGCCACGTGCTGAAAGCCGAGCAGTCGGCTGCCAACATCCGGGGCGTGACGGGCGGACTGGTCTCGGCGGCCGGTGCCGTGAGCACGGTCACGATCAAGCTCGACACTGCCGTCGACATCGGTGCCGGCGCGCTGTTGCAGGTGCGCGGCTATGCGGTGACGGCGGGCGACCTGCGCCTGGCCGCACTCAACGACATCACTGCCCATGACAAGGTCACGCTGGCGACCGGCGGCGCGCTCGCAGGCGCCGGCGCCTTCTCGACCATACGCACCGACGGCGTGTTTGCGCACGTGGACATCGGCAACGGCGCCACGCTGAAGACCGTGGGTGCCATCGACATCACGGCGCGCGGCATGGGCAATGTGTCGGCCGCCGTCGATGCCGAAACCTACGGCGTCGCCACGGTCGCGGTGGCGAAGTCGGTGGTCGACATCTCGGTCGACAACGCAGTCAGGGTCGCCGCCAATGCAACGCTGCAGTCGGATGCGAACCTGAACATCTCGTCGGGCACGAACATCACCTTCGACCGCGACGCCTACACGCTCAGCGCGCGCACCGACACCTTTGCCGGCAGCGCGATCCCGCTCGACTTCGTCGACTCGGCGGCGAACCTCTACCAGCACAACACCATCGACGTCGCGGCCGGCGCACAGCTGCGCACGGCGCGCGACGTCAACCTGCACGCCGAGAACCTGGGCTTTGCCGACATGACCAGCCGCGCAAAGGCGGTGAACTGGGCTTCGGCGATCGCCGATGCGATCAACGGTTCGGAATCCTTCGGCGGATCGCTCCACAGCAGTGCAGACGGCATCGTCACGATCAACGGCACGATCACGACCGGCATCGCGCGGCAACAGACCTTGACGCTCAACTGGACGGCTGGCGACGTCGACAGTGACGGTCTCGCCGACAGCGCCGGCGTGTTCAGCGCCGCGCCGGTCGCGACCGATGCGACCGTGATCACCTGGCGCCTTGCGAACGAGCAGCTGTCGACCGCGCTCGACAAGGAACTGAGCAACGCACAGAGCCAGTTGCTGGCCTATGGCGACTCGGGCAACCAGACGCTGGTCGACTACTACACGGCAGAAGTTTCGCGACTGAAGGAAGCGCTCAAGGCGCAGGGATTGCTCGGGACGCGGGTCGACTATCTCGGCCAGACGCAGACTTTCGCGTTGCAGAAATACGTGCCGACGATCTACATCGATCCGATCTGGGCCGAGGCCGGCGTCATCGACATCCGGGCCGACGTGCTCCAGGGCAGCGGCAAGCTCGACACACCGGGCGACGTCTCGGTGACCATCGTCAACAACACGCCAGCCTTCCTCAAGCTGATGGGCATCACCATCCCCGAGAGCAACGGCGGCCTGTACCTGAACGGCGTCGAGGTCACGACCAACGCCGAGATCGCGCTGCAGAATCTGCTCGTGGGCGGTGCCACCTCGACGTCGGTCGCGTTCTCTGAAATCACGCAGGTGTCCACCGGCAAGGCGCCGACCATCACGGTGATCAACACCTTCGACCCGAGCAAGGTCGCCATGGACTCGGTCCTCGATCCGGGCACGGGCAAGTCCATCACGCTGAACAAGTACAACTCGCCCGACATCACGGTGATCGGCGCCATCACCAACCTCGGCGGCGTGCTGTCGCTGACTGTCCAGGGCGGCACCGGCGACATCTTGATCAACGCCCAGGTGCGCGCCAAGAACATGGCGATCGTGACCGGCGGGAACGTATATGTCGACGGCGTGACGAGCTACTCCGTCGGCGGCGAAGCGTATTCGACGTGGAAGACCGTCACCAATCTGCTCAACACCGTCGATGCGACAGGCCTGCCCGTGAAGGGCAACGCCGCTGCGACCGTGGTGACGAATGCCGTCAATGCCGCCGCCGCCGCCGGACCGACCGGAACCCTGTACGGTGACCGCATCCACATCACGGCGGAGACGCTGAACGTCAACGGCATCATCCAGAGCGGCAAGGACAGCTACACGCTCAACATCACCGACGCGACGCGCATCGAGATCCAGTCGATCGCCAGCGGCAGGACCGGTCTGGTGCGTCTCGCGACCGCGTCGAACGACGACTTCGACGTGTACTGGGACATCGCCAACAAGCGCATCCAGATCGACGAAATTCGCGCCAGCGGCGGCTACATCGAGCTCGACGCGCACGTCACCAACACAGGCACCGGCCAGATCAAGCTGCTCGGCGGCTACGCGGATGTGTCGATCGTCAATGCGACCAGCTATGCGATCGTCATTCAGCGCATCGACACGTCCGAGCGCGGCACCGGCGAACTGGTGATCGTCGATCGATCGAAGGCCGTCACCAACGCGGCCGGTCAGACGACCCAGGCATTCACCGTCACGACCTACCAGAAGGCGGGCGACAACGTCACGGTCACGGTCGACCGTGGCGGCTCGAACATCACGTCGTCCCTCGTCGGCAACAGCTCGGTGTACGACGTGGCCGCCGGCCAGCGCTACGGCTGGTCGATTGCGCAGGAGACCGCCGAGCGCTACATGGCCACTTACGGCGTCAGTTCCTGGCTGGGCATCGACGACCTGGCCAAGGACCCGGGCGACATCAACTGGACGACCCATGAGCTGATCGGCGTTCCGACGCTGGTCGGCGACGCCGCGTACTACTACACGACGACGGCCGGTGACGCGGACAACGGCAAGGCTTTCACCTACGACTTCGAGAAGGTCGTCGACAACACCGCGGCGGTCAAGCAGATCGACCAGCACACGACGAGCACCTGGTACGGCAAGGAGACCCAGTGGACGACCTTCGTCCAGGAAACCAGGAACTCCTACATCAGTACCTTCTCGATCGCGGCCGACCACGACATCGCCATCAACTTCATTGGCGGCAACAGCAGCAACGTGACTGTCAATTCGGTCGGCGCGATCCTGTTGAACGGCGCCATATCGAACGCGTCGGGCACCACCACGCTGATCACGAAGGACCGCATCGACCAGCTCACCGACAGCGCTTATGTGGGTGGCCAGACGATCGTCCTGAGTGCCGTGAACGGCATCGGCGTGAAATCGCTGGGCGGCACGGACGGTGTGGCGGGGCTGAACACCGATCTGTCGGCAACGCCGACTTACGACTTCACCACCGCGTCGCAGTTGACGGCGGTCGCGAACGGCACGGAAGTGAAGCTGGCCGTCAACTACGTCAGCGGTGGTACGGCGGGCAAGGTCTATCAATACATCGGCAGCGGTGCATCCCTCAACCTGTCGACGCAGAACTATGCCGACGCCTCGAGATGGCAGCTGTCCGCCGCAACGAGCGGCGACTATGTCGCGGGCAACGGCAACAACATCGTGAAGGGCCAGCGCGTCCTGCTCGCCGACACCTACGCAGGTGGCGGTGTCGCTGGCGAGGTCTACCAGTACACGGGCTCGGCTGCCAAGCTCGACCTCGCAACGCAGAACTACGCCGACACCAGCAAGTGGCTCAAGATCGAGTCGCTGCCGTCACTCACTGCCACGACGACCAACGGGCAAGTGGTGATCGACGAAGTGATCGGCGACCTGGCGATCGCGAACGTCAAGGCCGGCGCCGGCGAGGCCGTGACCCTGACGGCACAGGGCGCCATCGTGGTGGCCAAGTCGGCGGCGACGACCTGGACCGCGGGAAGCATCGGATCTGCCATGCAGCGTGGCGGCTCGGTCACGCTGAATGCGCTCAACGGCAGCATCGGCATCGCAGGCCATGCGCTCACGCTGTATTCGGGCAGCACCAATGCCGACAGCGTGATCGCGCTGGCCGCGCAGAGCATCTACCTGAGCGAGGGCACCTACGCAGGCCCGCTCGCAACCGCCGGCAAGGACGACATGCGGGTCGAGAAGATCGAGTCGCGGTCGATCAACGGCACCGTGCAGATCACCGTCACCAATGGCTCGCTGGTCGACGGCAACAAGACGCAGGAAGTGGACGAGCGCGCGCGCGCCGAACTGCTTGCCGGCCTCTGGACCGATCTGCAGCTCACAGTCGAGACGGGTGCCAACGCCAAGCTCGACGAGGCTGTTCTGGCCTACCAGATGGCCAGGCAGCAGGAGTACCTCACCTACTGGACGTACCGCAGCCAGCAGCCTGTTCCGGCGGTGTATGACGCGAACTTCCAGGTCAGGCTGACGACCGCGCAGCTGGACTACTACACCAACGTGCTGCACTACGACGCCGCCGCGATCACCACGCTCGAGAACAAGATCACGGCCGAATACCACGAGCTGAACGCGCGCTACGGCAGCGTTGGCAACGCCTACCAGGCCAACTACACGTTCAACGTCACCTCCGGCGTCGGGCTGGCCGAGGTGAACCAGATCAAGGCCGGCATCAAGGTCTGGACCGCCGACGAGTTGCTCGGCACGATCAGCGCCGGCCTGTTGAAGGCGGCGGCCAACACGCAGCTGAACATCGAGGCGCCGAACGTCGTCGGCAAAGACGTCACCATCACGACCTCGCAAGCGGTCGGCTCCAACGCCGGTCCGATCGTCATCGAGCTGACCAACCGGCCGAAGCCGCTGGTGCTGACCCCGGCCGAGAAGCTGGCCCTGGCCGCGGCCGACCGCATCGACGTGACCTACCGAGCCGGTAACGTCGTGAGCGGTTTCATCGCCGACTTCAGCGACAACGGCACCGGAAACGACACCATCACGCTGTCCGGCGTCGACTGGCGGTCGACCGACCTGGTGGAGGGCATGCACATCCAGGTCGCGGGCGTCACGAACAACGCCACCGACAAGGGCGCGACCTACCAGATCAAGAAACTCGACGACGTGCTGGACGCCAACGGCCAGGTGGTCGGCTTCACCATCACCCTGACCTCGGGCGCCAGGCTCGTCAGCGAGACCGCACGGCTCGTCACGATCACGCCGGTGGCCTTGAGCCCCGACCGCTCCGACGTGGTGGCTGCATCGATCAACTTCACGCTCGTGTCGGGCGTCGGCGTGATCGATCGCACCGACGGCGGCGACTGGCTGGCGGACGGATTCAAGCCCGGCGAACGGTTCCAGGTCGCAGGCAACACCGCCAACGCGACGAACAGCAGCACGTACTACACGATCGCGAGCGTCACCGAGACCACGATCACGCTGATTGCCGCCGACACGCTGACGGCCGAACTCGGTGTCGAAGCCGTCTTCACGCCGGACGTGCTGGATCCGTCGAAGCTGCGCCCGGCCATCACAGCCATCGTGATCGAGCAGCGTGACGACATCAACGTCGATGCCACCGGCCGCGTCAAGGTCACGGCGGGCAGTACCGTGTATCTCGGCTCCGGCGAGTCGCAGTTGCCGATGAACATCGACCAGGTGATCAGCACCGGCAAGCAGGAAGTCCGCATCAAGAGCAAGGCCGGCCTGGTCAGCGATCCATCGGTCGTCGGCAACGCCAACGTCATCAGCGGCAACCTGATACTGGAAGCCGGGCAGGGCACCATCGGCAGCGCAAGCCAAGTATTCCTGATCGACCTCGACGGCACCAGCACCCTGACGGCGCGGGCGCTGGGCGACATGTACATCGCCGAGAAGAGCGGCGACATCCGGCTCGAAGGTGCGTTGTCGGTGCAGGGCATCGTCAACCTGACCGCATCCAGCGGCTCGATCGTCGATGCGCTCGCCAGCGACACCGCGAAGATCGCGGCCAAGCGGATCGAGTTGTCGGCATCGGGAACCATCGGCAGCGCGAGCAACGCGCTCGAGACCGACATGAGTGCCGCCGGCAGCATCAAGGCCACGGCGGGCGGCAGCATCCATCTGCACGAGACCCTCGGCGACCTGAACCTGGACGTGGTCAAGTCCATCACCGGCGACGTGGTTCTGCGCGCCAAGGGCTCGATCGTGGATGCGTCGAGCGACGGCATGGGCAACGCCCTGCCGTTGCGCACCAACGTGATCGGCAACAGCGTGACGCTGACCGCCGACAACGGTGCGATCGGGCGTTCCGGTGCGGACATCGAGATCGACAGCAGCTTCTCCGCGAACGGCGTGCTGACCACGGCCAGCATGCAGGACACCTTCCTGCTCGAGGCGCTCGGCGACCTGTTCATCAACCAGATCGGCACCGGCATCGGCGCCGTGGTCGGCACCACCTACACCGCGTTCATCGCGGCGCCGGGCAGCATCCTGAACGGCCGCAGCGACACGGCGAGCAACGTCACCTCGGGCAGGGTTCAGCTCTTCGCGCGGAACGACATCGGCGCGGCGACCAAGCGGCTGAACACCGCGGTCGGCACGCTGCAGGGCAGGTCGACCACCGGCAGCACCTGGATCGCCAACACCGGCGCGATGACGCTGGACGCGTTCACCGCGGCGGGCGGCGACACCGGGCCGGCCATCGTGGCCGGCGGGTCGGTGACGATCAGCAGCGCAAGCCCGATCACCGTCGCCCAGAGCGTCGACGCGACCGGCGGCATCACGCTGATCGCGCACGACAAGGCCGGCGGCGCCGACAACGTCATCGTGAAGGCGGGCGAGACGATCGAGAGCAAGACCTCGTACGTGCACATCCTGTCGGGCGACGATGTCACGATCGAGGCCGGCGCCAGCGTCATCGCCAAGACCGACGTGCGCATCGAAGGCGACTACCAGGGCGACGAACTCGGTAATCCGGCACCGGCCGGGCACGTCAACGTCGACGCGGCGGGCTCGGTCATCACGATCGCCGGCACCGTCACGGCGGGCACCACGCTGGACATCCTCGGCGAGGCGCAGGCCGACACCGTGCTGCTGACCGGCAGCCTCAGCGCGCAGACCATCACGGTCCACGGCAACGCGGGCAACGACACCATCGACATCTGGGGCGTGGTCGAGGCCACGCAGTTCAACCTGTATGGCGATGCGGGTGACGACGTCATTGCGCTGAACCCCGACAGCCAGACCGCCGGCATGGCCGCGGGCCCCGACCTGGCGTTGCGCGCGAACACCACCATCTTCGGCGGCACCGGCGACGACCAGATCCGCGTGAGCCATCTCGCCACCATGACGACATCGCAGGCCGGCGTGCGCGACCAGATCCGCATCGACGGCCAGGCCGGCACTGACCTCTTCACCGTCGACGTGCGTGGCGCCTCCGACTACATCGTGAGCATCACCGACAGCGGTGCGCCGGACGACGGCGCCGACCAGCTGACCATCAACGGCACCGCCGGCAGCGACACCTTCCTGCTGCGCAAGAACTTCGTCGCGGCGATGAACCCCGACGCGGAAGGCACGGGCTACACCAGCCAGGTCGAGCGCATCAACTACGACCAGACGGTGAACGGCCGCCTGCTTATCAACGGCCTGGACGGCGACGATTCGTTCTACGCGGACGACAACGCGACCCTGACCACGCTCGATGGCGGCAAGGGCGCGGACTACTTCCAGTTCGGCCAGATGTTCGGCAGCGCGCGAGACGTTCCTTTCGTGGCGCCGGGCGACGAGATCGACACCGTGCAGACCACGCTGGGCTACCTGTCGCGCGGCATCAGCTTCGCGACCACGGTGTTCGGTGGCGATGGCAACGACCGCTTCACGGTGTACAGCAACAAGGCGCCGCTGAAGCTCTTCGGCGAGGACGGCAACGACGAGTTCGTGGTGCGTGCCTTCGTGCTGGCGGGCTCCGGCCTGTCGGTCGCGGACATGCAGCTCAGTGGCGGTGCCGGCGACGACCACATCGAATACAACATGAACGCGCCGGTCAGCATCGACGGCGGTGCGGGCGTGGACACGGTGGTCGTGGTGGGCACCGAGGCGGCCGACAACTTCGTCATCACCGACAGCGGCGTGCAGGGCGCGGGCCTGAACGTGGGCATCGGCGGTGTCGAGAAACTCGAGGTCGACGGGCTGGAAGGCGACGACCATTTCTTCGTACTGAGCACGGCCTCGTCGGTGGTGACGACCATCATCGGCGGACTCGGCAACGACACCGTCGACGTAGGCGGCGACGTGTCGAAGACGATCGTCTCGGCAGACGTCGAAGGCACCAGCGGCTTCATCAACCACAGCGTGTCGAGCACCGATCCGGCCTATGACGGCATCTATGCGGAAGGCATCAAGCTCGACGTCGTGACGGCCGCCGCGGGCCTTCTGGGCGTGCGCCAGCAGACCGCGGGCGACATGCTGCTGGTCGAAGACGGCGGTGCCGCCGACACCAGCTGGTACGAGGTCGCGATGAACACGCTGCCGCCTGCGTCGAACCTGGCACTGGTCTACATGACGGTGTCGGCCACGCAGGCCAGCGCACAGGACGCCGCGATCGGCGGGCGGAGCATCGAGGTCTCGACGGACGGCATCCACTTCTCGCAGTCGCTGGTGCTGACCTTCGACCCGAGTGCGACGACGGGCAGCAACGCCTGGAGCCGGGTGCAGAAGATCTGGGTGCGCGCGGTCGGCGACAGCGCCGCTGAAGGCGAACGCACGGCGATCGTCAGCCATTCGGTGTTCAGCGCGAATGCTGACTTCAACCGCCTGGCGGTGGCGAACGTGCAGGTCCGCGTGATCGACGACGACCTGGCCGGCGTCATCCTGCGCGAGACCGCCGGCAGCACCGTGGTGGTCGAGGGCGACAGCACCGGCGACAGCTATTCGCTGTCGCTCACGAAGCAGCCCGAAGTGGGCGAGGTCGTCACCGTGCATCTCGGCTTCGACCGGACGCAGCTGGCCATCACGTCGATGGACCCGGCGCTGGCGTCGCGCCTCGACGTGAATGCGGGCACCGTCAGCTTCGACAGCAGCAACTGGAGCGACGTCTTCGTGGTCAAGCTGACCGCGGTGGACGACAGCCAGCCGGAGAACCGCGGCACGCAGGTCGTCACCCACACGGTGACCAGCGTCGACGGCGGCCATGGCCAGGCCTACGCGGCCGTGGCGCCGCAGGACCTGACGGTCGACGTGCGCGACAACGACGCGGGCGGCGTGGTGATCACGCAGTCCGAGGGCAGCACGCTGGTTTCCGCGACCAGCGACGAGTCATACACCATCAAGCTGACCAAAGCGCCGACGGCGGACGTCGTCGTCAAGCTGTTGCCGGATGGCAAGACGCTGCTGACCAGCTACGACAACGACCCGCGCTTCTCGCTCGATGCCAAGGGCGTGGCGACGGTGACCTTCACCGCCGCCAACTGGAACGTGCCGTTCAAGGTCAAGGTGTCGCTGAACCCCGATGCGGCCACCGATGTCGGCACGGTGCCGGTGCAGTCGTATCCGCAACAGGCGCACGTGGTCGCATCGATCCAGGGCCCGCTCTTCATCGAAGGCAGCGTGGTCGACGGACGCGACCGGTCGCTCAAGCTGGCGGTCCTGCTGCCAACCGAGACCGACACGGCGCTGCCGATCGTCCAGCTGACGAACGCGGAGAACACCAACACCGACACGCTGAACGTCTACAACGACGGCAGCATCACCAACGACACCGGCGTGCTGGGCCAGGCGACCGAAGCCTCCGGCATCGCGGCGCTGTTCGGCGGCGATGCGGCGGACGTCAAGCTCGGCGAATACGGCAACCTCGGCGGCCTCGGCATGGGCGCCGGCATCTCGCTTAACTTCGGAACGGTCGCCGTGCCGGATGTCCGCCATTTCGACGGCGGCATCACTTTCCACGGCATGGAAGTCGTCGACGTGCTGCTCGGCACCGGCAACGACACGTTCACCGTGTCGCACACCGTGGCGGGCACCGTGACGGTGGTGCAGGGCGGTGGCGGCGACGACCACCTGACGGTCATCGATGGCGCCGGCGGCAATGCCCCGCTGGTTCTGTTCGGCGACACCAGCCAGGACGGCAGCTTCTACGACTCGACGGTGACGACCATCACCGGCAACGGCCTGACGTTCGGCAACTTCGGCAACGACACCATCGATGCGCGGGGCGCGGGCGGCGGCGTGACGATCTACGGCGGCCAGGGCAACGACACGGTCCACGGCAGCGAGTTCGCCGACCAGATCGCCGGCGGCTCGGGCGACGACACGATCAACGGCATGGGCGGCAACGACCATCTGTATGGCGACAGCGGCTTCAACATCGACCTGTCGAAGCGCTACGACTTCGCATCGCCCGACATGCTGACGGTGGTCAATGCCACCAGTGCGGGCGACACGCTGGCGACGCGCGACAACATGGCCGTCGGCAAGGACACGATCGACGGCGGCGCGGGCGACGACATCGTCATCGGCGACCACGGCGTGATCACCCAGATCGCCGGCACGCACCGGTTGATCGACAGCGGCAAGGTCGTGCAGGTCGCCAGCTTCGGCGACACGACCGGCGGTGACGACACCTTGCTCGACCTGGTGGGCAACGACATCGTCGTCGGCGGCCTGGGCGCGGACGCCATCACCGTGGGTGGCGCGTCCGCCATCGTGGTTGGCGACAACGGCAAGATCGTTTTCAGCGCCGACGCCAGCCATCTGGTGTCGATCGAGACGACCGACTACGACGCCCTGCTGGGCGCGGGCGACACCATCGCGAGCACCGCGGCGCACAACATCCTGTTCGGCGGCGTGGGTGGCGACAGCATCACGACCGGCGGCAGCAGCACCGATACGGTGTTCGGCGACAACGGAAAGATCGTCTTTGGCGCCACCGGCCTGGCGTCCTTGCTGCGCACGACCGACACCAGGGAGAGCAGCGGCGGTGCCGACGTCATCACGACCGGCAGCGGCGCCAAGCTCGTCTTCGGCGGCGTCGGCGGCGACACCCTCAAGATGGGCGAGGGCACGACGACCATCGGCATCGTCATTGGCGACAACGGCCACGTCCAGCTCGATCCGACCGCCAGCTTCGCGCTGGAGGTTGCGAGCGACGACTACCTGGCCGTTCCTGCGGTGCGAGGCGGCCTGGGCGGTAACGACACGATCCTGACGGGCGACGGCAGCCACCTCATCGTCGGCGGCTTCGGCGGCGACACGATCACGACCGGTAGCGGCACGGACACCGTGTTCGGCGACAACGGCGCCATCACGTTCAACGCACAGGGCGTGGCCGTGCTGCTGGACGCCAGCAGCGACGTCGAAGCCAGCGGCGGCGCGGACACCGTCGTGGTCGGCAACGGCAACAAGACCGTCATCGGCGGCGTGGGTGCGGACCGCATCACCGCGGGCAACGGCAACGGTGTCTTCATCGGCGACAGCGGCATCGTGACGATGGACGCTGCGGGTGCGGTGTTGCAGAAGATCGAGAGCACGGGCTACCTGAGCGGTCTCGGCGGCAAGGACGCCATCGCCACCGGTGATGGCGATCACTTCGTCATCGGCGGCTTCGGCGGCGACATGCTCACGACGGGCGATGGCCAGGACATCGTGCTCGGCGACAACGGCAGCCTGGTGTTCAACGCGGCCGGCCTGCTGGTAGAGGCCGATTCGAGCAGCGACACGAACGCGAGCGGCGGCAACGACACCATCACGGCGCTGAACGGCGACAAGCTGGTCATTGCCGGCGTCGGCGCAGACAACGTCACCATCGGCAATGGCAACGGCACGCTCATCGGCGACAACGGCATAGTGACGCTCGATGCCGCGGGCGCGGCGCTTCAACGCGTGGAAAGCACCGGCTACCTGACCGGCCTCGGCGGCAACGATGTCGTCACCGCCGGCAACGGCAATCACAGCGTGCTCGGCGGCTACGGCAGCGACACGATCACGACGGGTAACGGCAACGACACGGTTTTCGGCGACAACGGCGTGATCACCTTCAACGCACTGGGCATGGCCGTGTTGCTGGACGCCAGCAGCGACCTCGAAGCCAGCGGCGGCGCCGACACCATCGTCGCTGCGGACGGCAACAAGAACGTGATCGGTGGCGTCGGCAGCGACCACATCACGCTGGGCAACGGCGATGCGGTCATCCTCGGCGACAACGGCCTGGTCCGTTTCGATGCCGCTGGCGAACTGCCGCATCGCGTGGAAAGCACCGGCTACCTGATCGACCTCGGTGGCGACGACGCCATTACTGCGGGCAATGGCGATCACGTCGTGCTCGGCGGCTCTGGCAGCGACACGATCGCCACCGGCAACGGCCAGGACATCGTGCTCGGCGACAACGGCA